>DATNIU010000166.1:0-15356 GCA_035604275.1 Streptosporangiaceae bacterium
TGGATCTGGCAGCCTGAACCCGAATTAACCACCGGGATCGCCGCTGGGCTTAAAACATGCAGTGGAACTGTGCCCCGCCTCGTCGTGCCGCCGTTCGCCATGTAGTCTGCGATTAAATTAAGTTGCAAATATGCTACTCTAAACTTGTTAGGGTAGCAGGGAATGAACTTTAGGAGTTCCATGGCCGCGTCTGCGACGCCGATCGCGGTGGCCAGCGGCCTGCGGCGCATCGGCGAGGACCTTGCCACGTGGCGGCGGCTGCGGCGGCTTACCGCAGGGCAGGTCGCGGACCGGGCGGGAGTGTCACGGCACACTGTCATGCGGCTTGAGAACGGTGCTGGCGCCGGCCTGGAAAGCGTGCTTCGGATCGCCCGGGCGCTGGGTGTGCTGGACTCGCTTGTAGCGGCGCTCGACCCGTACGCGACCGATGTGGGCCGCATGCGGTCCGAGGAGGCGCTGCCTGAACGGGTGCGCCCGCCACGACCACAGTCACGGCCGTGAGCGGCGACATCGAGGTACATGTCGCGGTCGGTGACAGGAACCTGCTGGCCGGTCAGATGTACTCGCACCGCCACCGGGGATCGGAGTCGGCCAGCTTCGCCTACGACGCTAGGTACCTTGCGGACCCAGACGCCTACTCGCTGGACCCGGCGCTGCCCCTGGTCACCGGCTCGCTGCAGACCCCTGCTGGCCGTCGGCTGTTCGGCGCGTTTGCCGACAGCTCACCAGATCGGTGGGGCCGGACGCTGATCCAGCGCACCGAGCGGGCCCGGGCCGAAACCGCGGCGACGGCTCCGCGCTCGATCAGCGAGATCGACGTGCTGCTCGGCGTCCGGGACGACCTGCGTCAGGGGGCGCTGCGGTTCCGGCTCGGCGATCAAGGGCCGTTCCTCGCGACCGAGGAATCGGGAGTGCCTGTCCTGGCTGACCTTCCTGCGCTGCTTGATATCGCAGCGCGGGCCGAGCGGGACACCGCGAACTACGAAGACCTCAGGCGATTGCTGCGGGCCGGGAGCTCCCTCGGTGGTGCGCGCCCGAAGGCACATGTGCTGGATGCCGCCGGGCGTGTGGCGATTGCCAAGTTCCCCAGCGCCGCTTCGGACAGGTGGAACGTGATGGCATGGGAGAAGGTGGCGCTCGACCTGGCGCGGGACGCAGGCGTGACTGTCCCCGACTCTCAGCTGATCCGCGCAGGAGGCCGGCACGTGCTCATCGTTGACCGGTTCGATCGCCGCGGCGCATCCCGGGTCGGCTACGCAAGCGCGATGACGATGCTCGAAGCCGGCGATGGCGACCAGCGCAGCTACCTCGAGATCGCGGAAGTGATCGAGCAGCGATCAACGACGGCGACGGCGGACCTGCGCCAGCTGTGGCGGCGCATGGCCTTCTCGATCCTGATCTCCAACACCGACGACCATCTGCGCAACCACGGGTTCCTGCACCTGCGCGGCGAGTCGTGGACGCTGTCTCCGGCGTTTGACCTCAACCCCGACCCGGACCCCGGTCCGAAGAACCTCAGCACCGCCATCGACTTCACTGACACGCGCGCGAGCGTCGACACCCTGATCAGCGTTGCCCGCTACTTCCGCCTGGCGCCCGGCGACGCGGCCGAAGTCCTCGCCCAGGTCGCACGGGCGGCCGCACGCTGGCACCTGGTCGCCAAGACACACGGGCTGACGCAGCAGGATCTTGACGTCATGGAGCCGGCGTTCGAGCACGCCGAGAGCCAGCACGCCCGTGCGCGGGCGAAGATCTGACCGATTCGCATTAGCTGAACAAGCTTGCGCAGCACCGGGCCGGCATCACCGTCGCGTACGGCTGCCGCCTTCTGCCAGGAGACGCCGGTCACTTTGGGGAGATACCTAACTGGCTTGAACGATGCCGCGCCATCCCTCTCAAGACGGTAGCGCCTGTTCAAATCCGGTCGGGGCTACGAACGCAGTAGCAGGTCAAAGGACCGGATCGCTGGCGACAGCGGTCAGGCCCTTGATCGTCTGTCACTGGTTTGTCATTGACTCCTGCCGTCACTGCCGTCACTACCGCGCGTGGCGCGTGGAGCTTGCGCGTGGAGTTCAGCGAACTGCCAGGCAGAACGGATGGCCCTCGGGATCCTGGTAGACGCGCCACGAAATGAGCTTGCCGCCAGGACCGGGCCGAGGAGAAACGTGCTCGCGGAGAAGGACTGCGCCAGCCGCCATGACGCGCTCGTGAGCAGCTAGACTGCGCTGGTGATGGGTGCTGGCCCGGAGACGTCGGGAGATGACGCGGGCTGCCCGCAGGGTTCCGCCGTCGGCGGGTCCGTGACCGGGCCTGGTCCTGGCCGACCGCTGCGCACCGTGCTGGTGCTGTCGGCGGTCGTCATCGCCGCGGACCAGGGAACCAAGCTGTGGGCGCTGTCCCGCCTGGCCGGCCACGCGGTCATCTCGCTGCCGGGTGGCTTGCTGAGCCTCCAGCTGGACTCCAACCCGGGCGCCGCCTTCTCCTTCGGCAGCGGCTCGACCTGGATCTTCACGCTCTTCGCCGCCGCCACGCTGATCATCATCCCGTGGCTCGCCACCCGGACCCGGTACCGGAGTCAGGCGATCGCCCTGGGACTGCTGCTCGGCGGCGCGACGGCCAACCTCCTCGACCGGCTCCTTCGCCCGCCCGGCTTCGGCGCGGGCCGCGTGGTCGACTTCATTGACTACCACGGGTGGTTCACCGGCAACGTGGCCGACATCGCGCTGGCGGTTGGCTGCGGCATCCTCATCGCGGCGAGCATGACAGCCTCCGGCCGCCGGCACCCGCCCCTGACTGCCCGGCCCCGCCCGGCCAGGCACCCCTGAGCCCCGGACCGCCGGGCAGCCCGAACGACATGCCCGGCCGGCCGCCGCCTGCACGCCGCCCCCGGCGCGATCACGTTCCGCAAGGCCACCGGCTCCACGGCCGACCGCCACACCGATCCGACATCCGCCATGGCCGGCACGTCGGCGAGCCGTCATAGACGGATCGCAGACGCAGGTGGTGGGTCGTTCTGGGCCGCGCTCCCGACCCTGGCGTGACGAGAACCTCCGGGGATATTCTCCTCAGCCGGCCTGGACTTCCAGCGCGGCGAGCTGATCAGCGAAGGCCGCGACCTTGCCCTGCCAGCCCTCTTCCAGCGGTCCCTTGATGCCGGTCACCAGGATCGCTCCCTCGGCGACCTTCTTCAGGCCCTTGGCCTGCAGCAGCTCATTCATGATCGGAATAATCCGCTCCCAGCGGGCCTGTTCTTCCTCGGTCGGCATCCTGCCGGTCTTCTTGTCCGGCCGCGGGGCACCCTGGGTTGTCAGGATGGCGTATCTGGTTCCCGGCTGAAGCCTGACCCTGCTCAGGAACCTGCGGACGCTGCCGATCGGCCTGCCCATACGGCCCGGCGAGCTGAAGATGTACAGGTCGGCCCGGGGCAGGTCGGCGGGCTTGGCGTCCCGCACATGGCGGACATTGACCGTTATTCCCTTGGCCGCCATGATCTTCCGGAACTCCTCCGCGACCATGGCGCCGTTGCCGAATTTCGAAGCGTGATAGTAAGCGATGTTCATGACTCGTCCCATGAACTTCTGTCGCGGCCCGCGGGTACAGCCGGCGCCGGGTGCAGGTTGCCCAGCACATATTCATGGGCCCTCCACTTCAACACTGCGCCTGTGACGGCGATGGTGCCAGTGGCCAACGTCCTGAATCCGAGAGCGCGACTATCAGGCTCCTGATTATCTGTCGAGCCGGCCCGGAGAGCGGGCCGGCGGCCTGCCGGGCACAGCGCCGTGCCGTCGATGAGCGCGGCCGCTTCCGGATAGCTGAGGCTGGCCGGCTTGGGGGCGACCGCGGCGTCCTCGGCCAGGCAGACGAACTCCGCGTGCGCGCCGAAACGCGGGGCGATCGTGCCGAAGACCTGGTCACCTACGGCGAACCTGGTGACGGCCGGCCCGGCGGCAGCTGCCAGTCGCCCGGGTATCAGATTCGGGCTGATCGACTTCGCGCTTGCCCCGCTCGCCGGCCCGCCCGCGACGGTCAGCCCTGAGGCGCTGGCCCAGCTCAAGCGGGACCTCGCCGTGGTTGTCAGCGCCGAGGCCCTGTTCACCCTCACCGACCTGTGCGGCCTGGGTCCCGATGAAGCGATCGCCAGTGCCGTGCGGACAGCGCGCACGCTGACGGAGGCGGTGACCAGGGCCCGTTAGCCGCCGGCGGCCGTTATCAGCCAGGAGCACCCGCCGGTGTAACCGGGCGTGGCTGAGCCGGCCAGGACAAGCGGCGCCTGGTCGGCGTCCAGGTCGGCGCCGTTGTGATCCGGGTCAGTCCGGGCGCGGCGGTGGCCGGGCCGAGCCTGACCTTGCCGTTCCGGGTGGCGCCGCCGGTGGCGCTCCACTGGGCGTGCAGGTTGCCGACGGCGCCGAGGAAGACGGCGATCTTCGACCGGTTTCTTTCCCGTCAGCAGCGGGACGGGCGATCATCCCGCGGCGGACAGCCCGCCGGCAACCGCCGCGGCGGCCCGCTAGCTCACCGGAACGCGGGCGCGGGCGAGGGCCGGGATGCGCATCCGCATCAGGGGGACGCCGATGCCGTAGGTCAGGAACTCACCCGCGGGCTGGATCTCGATGATGCGGCTCCCGGCCCGCCGCTCGGCAGGCAGCAGGGATGCCAGCCGCTCGGGCAGCGGGCGCTCATCGGAGCTGGCCGGGCGCACGATCGCCGAGGCGTGGAAGCTGATGGTCGCCGGCCAGGCACCGCCCGCCCGCATCGGTTCGATGCGGCTTTATCTGTCGCATCCAGTATCGGCCGGCCGCCGGCGCAGGGATCAGAGGCGGACAGCACACCGGGAACGGGACGGAGGTCCCAGGTGACTGGCCCGACTCGCGGCTCAGCGCGGCCGATCCGGTTCACGGACCGGTGGCGGGTATTCCATGGGCGGCGACCGGGCGGTCAGGCTCAGGCGATACGTTGGCCCTGAATCGCCTGGGTCCGTCGGCATGGAGGCAGCAGGTCAGATGAGAAGGACAATCGCCGTCCTGGCGTCGGCACTCGCTTCGGTCATGCTGGCGGCGGCGCCCGCGTCGGCGTCTTCGCTCCCGGTCGTCTACGGAGGCTTCGGCCTGCACAGTAACTTCGTTCACCCGAAGGTCCGGCCGACGCTGATCGCCGGGCTCGTCCAGGACGGCAGCCAGTGGCTCACCACGCGATCCTGGCGCCGCTGGAGCAGCACATCGGCGATGGCCACCGGCAAGCTGCACTACCGGTCGTGCTGGGGAAGCTGCATGAGGTTCAAGACCGTCAGGGCCAGCATCTCGCTCTGGCGGGTGCGGATCCACCGCGGAACCCGCTACTTCACCCGCCTGCGTTACCGGTACCGGCTCGGCGGAAAGCGCTACGTCGTAACCCGATCGTTCCACGGCAAGGCAGACCTTCCCCCGTGGATCGGCTGACATCGCGAACCGCGATCTCTGGCGGCGGTCAGCTCGCGATCCGATAGGCACGCTGGAGGGTCTCGCTGACCGTGCTGCCGCTTGCGTCGGCGGCGGTCACGTTCAGCGTGACGAATCGGGCGGACGAGGGCGCGGTGAAGGTGGCGTCGAAGCCGCCGTGCGCGCCGCTGCTGATCGCCGCGGTGTGCCATGCCAGGCCGCGTATTCCTCGAAGGTCATCACGTCTCCGTAACGCCGATCTCTACTACCTACACGCGTCCAGAAGTCCGATGTGCTGTCCCATCGAGGTAACTGATTCACCCGCGGCCGCGCCGCAGGTTCTTGAGCCAGGTCAGGGCCCCTTCGCGGAGAGCGGCAGCTCTGGTTCTTGATCGTTTGCGAGGTAGAATACGGGTCATAGCAAACTGGCGGCCGGGGGAGGAGTCGCATGAATTTCTGTACCGCATGCGGACGTGGCAGGCGCGGTCTGGAACGGTATTGCACGGCGTGCGGAGCGCCATTCCCCGAGCCGCTGACCGGCGAGGCGCCGCTCGCGCCGAGACCCGCGGCCTTATCGCCGGCCCGGCGTCCAGAGGGCGACCCCGCCGACGCGACCGCCGGCCTCTCCGCTGCCAGGGTCACAAGCACGGCATCGGGCCAGCGGTTAACCGCACCCCGCGAGCCGCGCCGTCACAGCCTGGTCATCGCCGTGGTGTCGGTGATCATACTCGCGGGCGGCGGCGCCGGCGCCGCCGTGCTGCTGCGTCACCAGGGCAGCCAGCCCGCCAGCTACAGCAGCGGCAGCAGCGCCGCGCCGCGGGTGTCCGTGACGCGGCCAGGCTCTCCGAGCGCCAGCGCGAGTTCCGGCCCCAGTGCCAGTGCCAGTGCCAGCACCGCTGCCGGCGCCGGGGCCAGCGCGAGCGCCGGCCCCGAGCAGACCCAGCTCCAGCTGATGGCGGTGGCCGCGCAGATCCAGCAGAGCGTGCCGGCCCGGTCGGCGGTCCTCACCGCCACTCAGGACGTGAGCGCCTGCACGATGACACCGGGCAAGGGGATCGCCATGATGAACCACGCGGTCAGCGTGCGCCAGGCAATCATCGCGCGGCTCGGAACGCTGCCGGTCAGCGCCGTGCCGGGCGGGCAGCGGCTGCTCGCGGATCTCGGGCGGCTGCTCAGGCTGTCGGTGCGCGCGGACCAGGACTTCATCGGCTGGATGCAGGACATGCGGAACTCGGGGAGCTGCCCGGTCAGTCTGGCCGCGGATGCCTCTTACCAGGCAGCCGTGCAGGTCTCCGGTCAGGCGAGCACGGCGAAGAAGAGGTTCCTCGGACTGTGGAACCCGCTCGCCAGCCAGTTCGGCCAGCCCACGTTCACGGCCTCCCAGATCTGACCGCACCGGCTAGCTCCGGGCCTTCGGGGTCGCCGGGACCGATCTGCTCAGATGGACGCCGGACGGCCGCGGTGCCGCCAGGTCAGCAGAACCATCGCGGCGAACAGCGGCGCCGCGCCGGCCAGCATGGGGGCGCGGATCCCGGCAGCTGCAGCGAGCGCGCCGCCGACCATCGCGCCGAGCGCCTCGCAGCCGCGGGTAACGACGCCGTAGAGGCTGGTGATCCTGCCGAGTAGCTCAGGCGGCACCTGGCGCTGGCGCATGGTGACAGCCGTCATGTTGAACAGGGCGAACGCTCCGCTGCTGACAAAGAGCAGTGCGGCTGCGATGACCACGCTGTCGCCGAGACCCAGCCCGGCCTGAGTGACCGCCATGGCGAACCCGGCGAGCAGCAAGGACGACCAGGGCCCGAGCCGCCTGGTGATCCGAGCGCCGAGACCACCTGTCGCGATCCCGCCGAGAGCGCCTACGGCCAGGAGCAAGCCGTAGGCGCCTGGCTTGCAGTGCAGGATCTGGACCACGTAGAGAACGAGCACGGCGAACCAGGAGGCGTCCATCGCGCTCACCACACCGGCGGCGATGGTGACGTCCCTGATGTCGGAGTGGTTCCACAGCCATGCCAGGCCGTCCCGGAGATCACGCCGCAGTGACGTCGGTGGCGGCCCGGTCCGCCCTGCCGGGTCCAGCGGCCGGAATACGCTGGGAAGCGTCAGCAGCAGCAGGGCGGCGAGTCCTAGCGTGCCGGCGTTTACCCCGAACGGCAGGGCGGCTGCGATACCGAACATCCAGCCGCCGGCGGCCGGTCCGGCGAGCTCGTTGCCCACGATCTGGCCGGCGATGAGCCGGCCGTTGGCCTGTTCGAGGTCACCGGTCCGGACCAGGCGGGGAACGCATGTCACTGCCGCGGTGTCGCGCAGCGCCGAGCCGCAGCCCGTTACAAACGCCGTCACGTAGATCAGTGGCAGGCTGACGCTGTTCACGAGGACCGCCACCGCCAGGGCCGCGATGATGGCGGCTCGCGCTGTATCCACGATCAGCATCAGCCGGCGACTGTCGCTCCGGTCGACGACAACGCCCGCGCCCGCTCCGATCAGCAGCCAGGGCAGGCCCTGCACGGCGGTGACGGCTGCCACCGCGGCTGGTGAGCGGGTGAGCTGGGCGGCGAGCAACGGAAACGCGGCGAGCCTGACGCCGTCGCCGAAGACGGCCAGAAAGGCTGACAGCCAGTAGCGGAAGAACGGCGCCCGGATACCGTCGGCGGATGCGGCCATCTCAGCATCATGCCCGAGCAGAGTTAGCCGTCTGGCTGGCAGACTGTCTGGCATGACCAGATCGGAGCACGCGGCGCGGGATGCCGGCCAGCGCTGAGGGTGCTCAGCCGGAAGCGGAGAGGAGAAGCGAGGCGCATGGAGCAGCGCACTGGGCTGGACGCTCCGATCACCGCCGTGACCGTGTTCCGAGATGGTGCGCGCGTGGTCCGCACCGGGATGGTGGACACCGAACCCGGGCTCCGGCCGGTGGTGATCGGCGACTTGCCGGCATCGGCGGATCCGGCATCGGTCCGGGTCGCCGCGCGGGGGCGGGACGTTGCCCTGCTTAACGTGGAGGTGCATCGCGGCTACGGCGCCGATCCGCTCAGGGACGAAGTCACCCGGCTGCGCTCGGAGGCCGAGCGCAGCCGAGACGCGGTCCAGGAGCTTGACGACGAGGACGCGGCCGAGCAGGCGGGACTTGGCTTCATCGGCCACCTGTCCGAGGCGGCAGCCGGGGCGCTGGCGCGGGCGGTCAGCTTCGGTCGCGCCGGGCAGGACGACCTGGTGCAGATGGCCGGCCATCTGTCCGCGAGCACGGCGAGCGCGCTCGGCCGCCGCCGCGAGATCAGCGTGCGAAGGCGCGCCGCTCACCGGGAGCTCCAGGCGGCCGAGCAGCGGCTGGCCGACGCCGAACGGAAGGCCGGCCGTCCGGCCGAGTTCATCGAGGTGTCCGCGATGCTCGAGGCCGGCGCCGCTACCCGCGCCGAGGTGGAGCTCTCCTACCACGTGTCCGGCGCCTCCTGGCGACCGCTTTATGACCTGGGGCTAGCCGGAGAGCGGCTGACCGTCTCCTATCTCGCCGAGGTCGTCCAGCGCACCGGGGAGGACTGGCCGGCCGTGGAGCTAGTTCTGTCCACGACGCGCCGCGGGGTTCACCAGACGCTGCCGGAGCTCCGGCCGTGGTATGTCGGCCGCGCCACGCCGGTCCGGCAGCATTTCAGGGCCACCGCGGCATCGATGGCCGGCGGGCCGATGCTCCCGCAACCGGGGGCCGAGGAGCTCCTGTCGGCTACCGTGCCTAACCCGGCGTTCGCGCCCGCGGCGCCGGTGCCGCAGGCCGCGCCGCTTACCGCCGAGGCCGGCGAGACCGGCGCCGGCCTGATCTACCGGGTTCCGCGGCCGCTGGCGGTGCCCGCTGACGGCGGCCCGCACAAGACGATGGTCGCCAGGCTCGAGCTCGACACCGTCCTCGACCATCTCGCGGTCCCCGTGCTGGCGCCCGAGGCCTACCTGCGGGCGACCGTTACGAATGGCTCGTCGCTGCTGCTGCTCCCCGGCCCGGCGCGAGTGTTCAATGACGGGCAGTTCGTCGGGGAAACGGCTCTGGAGACCGTCGCCGCGGGCGAGGAATTCGAGCTCCAGCTGGGGGTGGACGACCAGATCAGGGTGGAACGCGAATTGCGCCGCCGCAGCACGAGCAAGGCAGTGATCGGCGGCACCCGTACCATCGACATCGGCTACGAGATCAGGGTGCAGAACCACCGCGCGGGCAAGGCCAGGATCAGCGTCCACGACCACATCCCGGTATCCGCTGACGGTGAGATCAAGGTCCGGCTGCGCGAGGCGAGCCCGGATCCGGCGGCCCATTCTGACCTGGGCGAACTCACCTGGCAGCTCGAGCTGGATGGCGGGCAGGCACAGACGATCCGGTACAGGTTCACCGTCGAGCATCCAGCACAGGTGACGATCACCGGGCTGTGACGGCCCGCGGTCGGGC
Source organism: Streptosporangiaceae bacterium (assembly GCA_035604275.1). GTDB lineage: Bacteria > Actinomycetota > Actinomycetes > Streptosporangiales > Streptosporangiaceae > Chersky-822. The sequence goes on from DATNIU010000166.1 coordinate 9,835, forward strand.
GGGTCAGGAGCTAGCTGCGGACGCCGACCTCGTCCGCATGCGCCAGCAGGTCGGCGTGGTCGGCGTGGACGCGGCAGGCGCCCGCCCGCTCGAGTTCCCCGCGGCTATTTCTGCCTTACGCCAGCTCGATGCCGAGCGGGCCGGCCCGATGAGCGCGCGCCCGCCGCGCGGAACGGACTGGCCGGCTCGCCACGCCTTCGGGGCTTGCCTTGACCTGGGCCAATAGAGGACGATGCGGGGAACGCTGGTGGAGAAGGACTGGTGTCAGGGTATGGCGTGTCTTAGCCGGTTCGCAGTCAGCTCGCAGCTGTCGCCAGCGGCGAGATCTGCCTGCGCGCCGGCCGTCGGCCGGCCACCGTTGCGGCTGGCCAGGCCGTGACGATCGCGGCTCAGCCGCTAGCTGTGGCACTCGCGCTGGCCGGCAGCGGCAGCTACGCCGTGGCAGTGGTGACCCAGCAGAATGTCGCGGCGCGCGTGCCGTCTGAACGGGTCTTCGACCTGGTTGTCCTGTCGCGGCTGGTCCGCAGGCCGGCCTGGCTGATGGGGCTGGCAGCGGTTGTCGCGGGGTTCGTGCTGCAGGCGGTGGCGCTGGGCCTGGGCCGCCTGGTGCTGGTCGAGCCGGTCCTGGCTAGCGGCCTGCTGTTCGCCCTGGCGCTGGCCGCCTGGCGGGACCGGCGCCCGCTGCGCGCGGCCGAGTGGGCAGCCGCGCTGGCGGCGGTCGCGGGGCTTGCGGTCTTCCTGGGTATCGGCCAGCCCGCCGGAGGAGAGCGCACCGCGAGCGTCGCGGCGCTCGGACTGACCGCTGCCGCCGTGGCCGGGCTGGTCGGACTGTGCTGGCTGCTTGCCCGGCGGTTCCCGGCGTCCCGCCGGGCACTCGCGCTCGGTGTCGCTGGCGGCGCGGCCGCCGGAGCGAATGACGCGGTCACCAAGTCGGTCGCGGTGCTGGCCGCCGACCACCGGCTCGGGCTCTTCGCCGATCCGAGGTTCTACCTGCTGGTCGTGGCTGGCCTGATGGTCTACACGATCCAGCAGAACGGCTACCGGGCCGGCGGGCTGACGGCGTTCCTTCCCGCGTTCGCGGTCGTCGAGGCGGTCAGCGGATCGCTGCTCGGCGTTGTCATTTACCACGAGCGGCTGAGCGGCAGGCCAGCCCAGATAGCCGTCGAGGTGGTCGCCTGCTCCGCGGCGATCTGGGGCATAGCCCGGCTCGCCAGGCCCGCCGTGATCAGCGCGGCCCGGCCTGCCCCCGTTACGGTCGGCCAGAGCGGCCAGTGCGGGCCGGTCGCCGCCGCCAGCGCGGAGGAGGCCCAGGCCTGACGGCCGCGCTTCGGCCAGGTGCACGGGTACCCGGCCCAGGGCCGGACTGCCGCCGCGGGCGTGTGCAAACGGCCGGTCCAGCGCCGCCGAAAGGCCGGGCCGAGGCCGGTAAGTCCGAGATGAAATCTCTGCGGTTTAGCGCCCTTTGTTTCGGGTGTCGGGGCGCATAGCCTGATTCCGTGCCCAGAACCGGCCGCCATGCTCGTGCCAGGGCTACTGGCTTGCTCGTCGCCGTCTCCCTGGGGGCGGGCCTGCTCGCGGCGGCTGCCGTGGTGCCGATCCTGGGCGTGGCCGGAGTCGCCGCCCGCGACGCCGCGAAGACCTTCAACACCATGCCCGTCGCCGGGCTCGGGCAGCTTCCTGCCCGGTCCGAGCTGCTGGACTCCAGCGGCAATCTGATCGCCTACTTCTACCCTCGCAACATCTACCGGGTGCCCGTCACCTACAACCAGATCGCGCCTGCGATGCGCGACGCCGTCGTCGCGATCGAGGACGCCCGGTTCTACCAGCACGGTGCCCTGGACCTTCGCGGCACGCTGCGAGCCCTGGTCACCACCCTGTCGGGCGCCGGGACCCAGGGCGGATCTGACCTGGCGCAGCAGTACGTCAAGAACGCGTGCATCCTGACCGCCAATACGCCGACGGAGGTCGCGGCCTGTTCCGCGGAAACCGTTACCAGAAAACTGCGCGAACTGCGGATCGCCGCCAACGTATTGCACGAGATGACGAGGCCGCAGCTGCTTGCCGCCTATCTGAACGCGGCCTACTTCGAGAATCAGGCCTACGGCATCGAGGTAGCTTCCCAGTTCTACTTCTCGACCTCGGCAAGCACGCTGAGCCTGACCCAGGCCGCCATGCTGGCGGGACTCGTGAAGAACCCGGTGGCCTACGATCCGCTGCTGCACCCGGAGGCCTCGCGTGACCGGCGCAACGAGGTTCTGACCAGGATGGCGCAGCTCGGCTACATCAGCCACGCGCAGGCGGCGCAGGTGCAGACCAGCCCGCTCGGGCTGCACATCTCGTCCGTGCCGCTGGAGACCGGCTGCATCAGCCCGGCCGCCAGCAAGGCGGCGTTCTTCTGCGACTACGTGCTCGCGGTCATGCGGCACGATCCGGCGTACGCCAAGGCCTGGGCCGCGCTGAACTTCACCGGCGGCATGAAGATCTACACGACTCTGAGCGCAAGGGATCAGCGCGCCGCGGACAGGGCAGTCAACTTCATCGTGCCGTCCAATTCGAACTACTACAACCCCGGGCACAACGCGGACTCCGAGGTGCTGATCCAGCCCGGCACGGGCTATATTCGCGCGATCGCGATCGACCGGCCGTACGGCAACGGCCCGGGCCATACCACGGTGGATTACGCGGTGAACACCCCGTACGGCGCGAGCGCCGGCGTGCAGACCGGCTCGTCATCGAAGATCTTCACCCTGGTGACCGCGCTTAAGCAGGGCAAGCCGTTTGGCTACCACCTGAGGGTCACCTCCCCGACGACGGTCGGCCCGTACTACAACTGCAAGGGCGGCTACGTGCCGCCATTCAACGTCATTAATGCCGAAGGGCCGCAGGGGGCCAGGACCTACACGATCTACGAAGGAACCACGGCGTCGATCAACGCGTTCTACGCCACTCTCGAGCAGCGGGTAGGACTCTGCGACGTGGTCAGGACCGCCGCCAGCCTCGGGATGACCAGAGCCGACGGCACCTCGCTGCTGCGCCGCGACCCGCATCTGCCGGCCAGCAATAACCTGTCCGTCGACAACTACCCGTCGTTCACGCTTGGCTCGGTCTACGTGTCGCCGATGAGCATGGCCGCCGCCTATACGACACTGGCCGCCCGCGGCGTCTACTGCAAGCCGATCGCGATCAGCGCCATAACGGGCAGCAACGGCAGGCAGTTCCCGGTCGAGTCGGCCGGCTGTCACCGGGTCATATCCACCGGCGTCGCCGACGCCGCCAACTACGTTCTGCAGGGCGTGCTCGGCGGCGGCGGCACCGCGTACAACCGGGGCATCGGGATCCCGGCCGCGGCCAAGACCGGCACCGCTAACGGCGGCTTCTACGCGGCGTTCGCCGGCTATACCCCGCGCCTGGCCGCCTATGTCTCGGTCTTCAACCCGTACTACCCGACCGGCCGCGGGGCGATGGTCTACCCGAGGGCGGACTACCGTGAGGTAAACGGCCTGCTCAGCGCTCCTGGTCAGATGTTCGGCGACAACGCCCCCGGCGCGACCTGGCAGATGACCTTCCTGATCCTGCACCTGCGGCCGAAGGCATTCGTGTACCCGCCGAATTACCCGTACTTCGACCTGCCGCTCTTCTACGCACCTCCGCCGAAGAAGCACAAGCCGGGACCCACGCCTTCGCCGACACCGTCCGGCACCCCGACGCCGACGCCGACGCCGACGCCGACGCCGACGCCTACTCACTGACCCGCTGCCGGGCGGGCAGGCCGCCCTCGCCGTTCCCGCGAATGGCCCTAGGGCAGGTCTCCCGTCCTGATCGCCTGGACCTGCTCCGAGCGGTCGCCGGTCACCAGCAGCACGACCGGCCCGTCGGGTTCGAAGGCGAAGAAGCGCGGAAGCGCCGATGTTCTGACGTAGCCGATCAGGGCGTGCTTCTGGCCGGCCAGCGCGGCAGCCGGATTCACGACGGCGACATCGGATCCGGCATTGTCGGTGACCAGGATCCGGGTGCCCCCGTTGACCAGAACCTCGTCAAGGGGCGTCGCGCCGATGGCCACCCTGGCGACCAGCGCGTGATGGGGATCGGCCAGCAGCTTCGCGGCGGAGAATCCGACGAGGTAGTTGCTCGACTGGGCGATCACCCACAGGACGCGTCCGTCGGGTGATGTGATGACGCGGTAGGCGCCGCATCCGGCGAGCGCGGAGGCAACCTTTGACCGGCCGGGGTGCACCTCGGCGCTCCGCACGCTGAGCACGGTGATCAGCCCTTCCAGGGAGCCCTGGCCCGCGAACCTGCTGGTCACGTACAGCCACCGACCGTCGGGCGACACAGCCATCCCGTGTGGCTTGATGCCAGCGGGAACGTAGCCCACCAGGTCCGAGGCCCGGAAACCGCCGCGCAGTGCCCTGGCGAGGTTGAAGACCGCGACCTGGTTGGCGTATCTCATCGCGATGAAGACGAAGCGATTGTCGGTCGAGAGCGCGAGATCGTCCCCGCCCGGGTTCCCGCCGAGGCCGCTGACTAGCCGGCCCGCGATCGCGGATCCGTGTCCAGGCTGCTCGGCCGCGCTGACCCGGATGACCGTCGCGCCATGATCTGTCGCGGTCACGAGATACCGGCCGTCGGAAGTGATCACCTGGGCGTGCGGATGGTCGGGAATCGGGATTGTCCTGACGGCCGGGTAGACGGGGATCCCGGCCCTGTTGCGCAGTACCTCGATCGCCGTTGGCAGAGCGACGAACGTATAGCTGAGGTCAGCCGTGACGACCGCGCCATACGGTGGCGAGGGGACGGTCACGGCGCCGGCCGGCCTGATGGCCAGCGAGCGGCCGTTCCCGATCGCGGTGCCGCATGATGGCGGCGCCAGCGAGACGGTCCTGAACATATCGCCCGATCCGCCGTCCGCTGTCCGGCCCGCCTGGTGCGCGTGCGCGGGCTGGTGATGCAGCGTCAGGAAGGCGACGCTGCCCACGGCCGCGATCAGCACGACCACGGTGGTGCCGATTACGGCAGGCCAGCGCGACCGGGATCCGGGAACCGAGTCATAGCCAGGCTCGGTCGGTCCGCCGTCCTGATGCAGGTCGGCCCAGCTCTGGTTGCCGCCTGGCCAGTTCGGGGGCTGGCCGCCCGGCTGCCCGCCGGCCCAGTTCGGCTGTGGTGCGCCATGAGCACTAGAAGCCTCGTAGGCCCCAGCAGCTCTGTAGGCCCCAGGGGCCCAGTACGCCCCGGCCGACGGCTCCGGGCCGGCGGGCGGGCGGGCTACCTCGGTCCGCGGCCAGGGCTGTGGCCCCTGGGCACCCGAGGCCGGGCCGTAGGGCCGTGCCTCAAGGGCGCCGCGGAGCGCGTCGGCGAATTCCCCGCAGCTGGCATACCGGTCAGAAGGGGACTTGGCCAGCGCGCGGGCGAACACCGCGTTCGCCGCGGCCGGCAGATCTGGACGGCGGGCGGTCACCGGCGGTGGCGGCTCGGACAACTGGGCGTACATCACTGCGGTCGCCTCATCACGGGCGAACGGCGGC
>DATNIU010000167.1:0-9770 GCA_035604275.1 Streptosporangiaceae bacterium
CTCCGGTGGCGGCGGCGGCTGATACGGCGCCGGCTCGGCGAACGCGGGCGGCTCGGCGAACGCGAGCGGCTCGTGGACCGGCCGCTCCGGTGGCGGCGGCGGCTGATACGGCGCCGGCTCGGCGAACGCGGGCGGCTCGGCGAACGCGGGCGGCTCGTGGACCGGCCGCTCCACTGGCGGCGGCGGCTGATACGGCGCCGGCTCGGCGAACGCAGGCGGCTCGTAGGCCGGCCGCTCGGGTGGCGGCGGCGGCTGGAACGCCGCGGGCTCGGCGTAGGCCGGCGGCTCGTGCGTCACCGGCCCGGCGTACTCGGACGGCTGGTAGACCGCCGCGGGCTCCGCGGCAGCGGGCTGCTGATATCCGGCGGGCTCGGCCTGCCCGGGCGGCTGGTACGCGGGCTCGGCTACCTGTGCCTGCTCGTGCGCCGACGACCCGGCGTGCTCCGGCTGGTAAGCGCCCGACTGCCCGGCTGCGCCCGGGGCCAAGCTGGCGTTGGCGGCTCCGTCCTCGTCGATGACGGCAAGCTCGGCACCGACGGCGACCGTCTCGTCCTCGGCCACGGAGATCCCGCGCAGTATCCCGGACACCGGGGACGGAATCTCGGTATCCACCTTGTCCGTGGAGACCTCGAGCAGCGGCTCGTCGGCGGATACGTGCTCGCCCTCCCGCTTCAGCCAGCGGGTAACTGTGCCCTCGGTGACGCTCTCGCCGAGCTGCGGCATGGATACGGAGACCGACATGGCTTCGGGTGACTCCTTCGCTCAGTTCACTCTAGCGGTTGCGGCTGGCCTGTCCGGCGATGCTGACTGGCGGTCAGGAATGGAAATGCAAGGGCTTGCCGGCCAGCGCGAGGTGCGCCTCGCCGATGGCCTCGGACTGGGTCGGGTGCGGATGAATGAGCTGCGCCACCTCGGCCGGGAGTGCCTCCCAGTTGTAGATGAGCTGACCCTCGGCGATCAGCTCGCCGACCCTCGCGCCGACCAGGTGCACTCCGAGGACCGGGCCGCCGTTCGCTGCCGCGATCACCTTGGCGGCACCCTGGGTCTGCAGGATCACGCTCTTGCCGTTGCCACCGAGGTTGTAGGTGACCTCGCTGGTCTCGATCCCGCGCCCCGCCGCGATCGCCGACGTGATGCCGACCGAGGCGACCTCGGGGTCGCTGTAGGTCACCCGCGGTACGCCGTCGTAGTCGATCGGCGTGACCCGCAGCCCGGCCAGGCGCTCGGCTACGCCGATGCCCTCGGCGAACCCCACGTGCGCCAGCTGCAACCCGGGGGTAAGGTCGCCGACCGCCGAGATCGTCGGGACGTTGGTCCGCCAGTACTCATCGACCAGGACGAAGCCGCGATCCATCGCGACGCCGACCTCGGGGTAGCCCAGGCCGGCCGAGACCGGTCCGCGGCCCACCGCGACAAGCAGCAGCTCGGCGTCGAGCACCTGGCCGTTCTCCAGGCTCACGCTGACGCCGCCGACGGTCTCCTTCACATCGGTGAGCCTGGCGCCGAGCTGGTAGGTGATGCCGCGCTTCCTGAACGCCCGCTCGAGCAGCTTCGAGCTCGACTCCTCCTCGGGCGGCAGCAGATGCGGCAGCATCTCCACGATCGTGACCTCGGCACCGAACGACCGCCAGACGCTGGCGAACTCCACGCCGATGACGCCGCCGCCGAGAATCACCGCCGAGGCCGGCACGTGATCAAGCGACAGCGCCTGGTCGCTGGTGATCACCCGGACGCCGTCGATGGACAGGCCAGGCAGGGTACGCGGCTCCGAGCCGGTGGCCAGGACCACGTGGGCGCCGGTGTAGACGGTGTCGCCGACGGCGACGCCGGTGGCGGACACCAGCCTGCCCTCGCCGTAGACAACCTCGACCTTGCGGCTGGCCAGCGTGCCCTGGAGGCCTTTCCACAGCCGGTCGACGACCTTGTCCTTGTAGCTATTGACGGCAGGCATGTCGATGCCGTCCAGGGTGGCGAGAACCCCGACCGAGGCGGCGTCCCTGGCATGGTCCGCGATCTCGGCGGCATGCAGCAGCGCCTTGGTCGGGATGCACCCCCGGTGCAGGCAGGTGCCGCCGACCTTGTCCCGCTCGATCAGCACGACCCGAAGGCCAAGCTCGGCGGCCCGCAGCGCGCAGGCGTAACCGCCGCTGCCGCCGCCCAGGATGACGATGTCGTAGCTACCGGTCTGGGTCACCAATCGCTCCTCACCCGGGTCCGACTAGAGCCGGCCGTCCGCCACGTCCTCGGCGACCTGGACCAGCGTACGAACCGCGACGCCAGTGCCGCCCTTGGGGGTGTAGCCGTATGGCTCGCCCTCGTTGTAGGAGGGTCCGGCGATGTCCAGATGCGCCCACCTGACCCCGTCGGGAACGAACTCCCTGAGGAACAGGCCCGCGGTCAGCATCCCGCCCTCGCGGTCGCCTGAGACGTTGGCCAGGTCAGCGATCTTCGAGTCGAGTCCCTTGCGCAGTTCGTCGGGCAGCGGCATCGGCCACATGGCCTCCCCGGCCCGGGACGCCGCGGCTGCCACGCCCTCGCGCACCGCGTCGTCGTTCGCCATCACGGCTGAGATCCGGGTGCCGAGAGCCACCACCTGGGCACCGGTCAGCGTTGCCACGTCGATCAGCAGGTCGGGGTTGTCGGACGCTGACCTGGCCAGCACGTCGGCGAGGACCAGGCGGCCTTCGGCGTCAGTGTTGAGCACCTCGACCGTCGTCCCGCCGTAGATGGTGATCACGTCAGACGGCCGCTGGGCCGTGCTGCCGGGCAGGTTCTCCGCCAGCGGCAGATAGCCGACGACGTTCACGGCGGGCTGGAGCGCGGCGATCGCCTGCAGCGCGGCGAGGACGGCGGCGGCGCCGCCCATGTCGGACTTCATCGCCTCCATCCCCTTCGCTGTCTTGAGCGAGAGCCCGCCCGAGTCGAAGGTGATCCCCTTGCCGGCGAAAACGACCGTCTTGGTGGCCGCAGGGTGCTGGTACGAGAGGCGGACCAGCCGCGGCGGATGCACGGAACCCTGACCCACGCCCGATATGCCGCCGTAGCCGCCCGCGATCAGCGCCGCGTCGTCAAGGACCTCGATGCCGAGCCCGGCCTCGGCCGCGACCTTGCCCGCCTCGGCCGCGAAGACCTCCGGGTACAGATGCGACGGGCTCATATTGACCAGGTCGCGCACCAGGTTCACGGCGGTGCCCAGGATCTCGGCGCGGGCGATGACCGCCGGCGCGTGCTCGCCGGCCGCCAGCAGGATCAGTTGCGGGTCGAACTGGCCGCCGCTGCGGTAACGGCCGAACGAGTAGCTGCCGAGCACGGCGCCGAGTGCCACCGCGGCGGCGGCGGCCGGATCGCCGGCCGGCAGCGCGATGGCGATCTTTCCGACCTTCGCCGATACCAGCGACCGGACCGCGGCTCCGGCGGCACGGCGCACGGTTTCCTGATCGACCGGCGAGCCGGCGGCCGGGCCGATGCCGACGGCGGCGATCAGCGGCGCGGCAAGCTTGCCGCCCGACACGAGCCTGGTAACTTCCTCGAGCTTGCCGGTGGCCCCGAGAGTGGTCAGCATCTGGATCAGTCCGCCGCCGAGCGCGGCGTCGGCTTCCTCCGCGCCGAAGGCGGGCACCGGGCCATCCGGGCCCTGGCTGATCGCGATAATGATGGCGTCGGCGCTGGTGTCGCTCACAGCCGACGCCTGAGTCCTGATTGTCGTCGTCACGGGTCCGAGCCTAGTGCCTGCCCGGCGGGTGCAGATCGCGGACGGCGGACGTGAGCTGCGGCCCTGCCAGCAGGCAGCCGGCCGCCTCGCTGGCGCCAGCGACCCGTCGGCGGGCGCTGCTGACCGGCCCAGGACCGGTGACCGCGGTCACCGGCGCCGCGCGCCGGATTCCGGTCCGTCGCTCAGCTGCCTGACCGGCCGCATCCGGTAGCGGGCCGACTGCCCGGCCGGGACCGGGGGGAAGATTAAATTCGACTGCGCTTCACGCATGCGGTCAATCCGGCGCATCAGCTCGGCATCGGCGGAGAGCTCCTCCTCGGTCGGCGACAGCGCCAGGGTCGCGGTCAGCAGGAACGTGGTGATGCTGATTCCGATGATCAGGGGCAGCAGGAAGGCCTCGGCGCTCGCGCCGCCCATCGCCATCGACGCGCCATCGGGCGGGTACACGTGCATGGCGGCCATGCCTGTGTAGTGCATGCCGCTCACCGCCACGCCCATGATCAGGGCGGCGCCGAGCGTGGACCAGGTCCCGCGCAGATTGAGCGCCGCCCACAGCGCGGCGGTCGCGGCACCGACGGCGATCACCAGGGACAACGTGAATATGACCGGGTTGTAGCTCATCCGGGCGGGCATCCGCATCGCGGCCATCCCGCTGTAGTGCATGGCCGCCACGCCGAGTCCGGTCAGCAAGCCGCCCAGGAGCAGGGAGCGGTAGCCGGCGCTGCCGAACCCGACGATCAGCAGGCCGAGCGCGACCACGGTCACCGCGACCAGCATGCTCGCGATCGTGATCGGCACGCTGTAGCGGATCGTCTCGCCTGGGATCGTGAACCCGAGCATCGCGATGAAGTGCATCACCCAGATCCCGGTGATCCCGATCGCGATCGCGGCCACGAGCAGCCAGCGGGCCCGCGCGGCGCCGGTGCACGCACGGGAGCGGGCCGTGCAGCGCAGACCGAGGAACGAGCCGAGGAACGACATGAGATATGCCAGAACTGGCGTCAGCAGGCCATAAGAAAAGTTATGAACCGTAAGCATCGCATTATCTCTCCAGGTGGTCAGATCCGAGAGCCTACTACCGAGTAAATCGGCGGTGCGGCCTTCCCCGGCAATCGGTCACTCAGGCAGTAGGCGGACATCGAGCTCTCGCTCGGTGAACCCGCCGCCATCGGCAGGTTCCTCCGGGCAGCCGCCGGCCGCGGGTCGGCCGGCCACGATCTCGGCACGGCCGGAACCACGATCTCGGCACGGCCGTCACTCAGGGCCGCAGCGCACCCCGGCGGCCGGAGCGCACCCGGCGGCCGGAGCGCACCCGGCGGCCGGAGCGCATCCCGGCGGCCGGAGGCATCCGATGGCCAGCCCAGGACGGCGCCCGTCCGCGGCCACGCCGGAACGCTACCGTGCCTGGGTGACAGACTGCACTTTCTGCGCCGTGATCGCCGGCGCGACCACGGCGCACCTGGTACTGGCCGATGAGCTCACCGTCGCCTTCCTTGACGCCAGGCCGGTCTTCAAGGGCCATGTGCTCGTGGTGCCCAGGGCCCACTACCAGACCCTGGCCGATCTGCCCGCAGACCTGATCGGGCCGTTCTTCGGCGCCGTCCGGCGGATCAGCGGCGCGCTGCCTGCCGCCCTCGGCGCCCAGGGCAGCTTCGTCGGGCTGAACAACGTGGTCAGCCAGAGCGTGCCGCACCTGCACGCGCACGTGGTCCCCAGGACCAGGGGAGACGGACTGCGGGGCTTCTTCTGGCCGCGGACCAGATACGCCGATGACGATGAGGCTGCGGGCTATGCCAGCCGGATCGCCGCGGCGCTCGGATCGAGCCCGGACTAGCCGAAGGACTAGCCGAGGACTAGGCGCCCGCCCGGACGCGGTAAGCCAAGAGCGGAATCCCCGAGCGCGCATCGGGATTATCCTTCTTCTTATGGCTGACTGGTGGTCCATCGAGGTCTTCGACGCCGAAGGCCAGGCCGCCCGGCGCTGGAAAGACTCCTACAGCGCGTCGCTGATCGAGTCGGCCATCACAAGCGGCGCCGTCGAGTGGATCTGGACGGAGCACCGATCGGGCGTTGTCTTCGAGGTCAGCTTCGCCGACGAGGACCAGTGGCAGCGATTCCGGGTGCTGCCGGGCGTGCAGTCGGCGCTGGACTCCGTGCCTGATCCGGTGAACGGGTATCTGGTGTACCGGGGCCGCGGCGGCGGCGCCGGCGCGAGGCGGCCGCGCCGACCGCGGCCGTCGGCCGGCGCTGGCGCGATCGAGCTGCCGGAGCCTGCGGAGCAGCGGATCTGGGACCTGACCACGGCCGAGCGGCCAGCCGAGCCTGCCAATTTCTGACCTGGCCGGCACCGTGCGGCCGGCCAGGCTCGCCGATCTGTGACCACCTCGTGGGCGAAGGGGCTCTGGACGGTGCAGGATGGGAAGATGAGTACCACAGCCTCGGCCGGCGGGATGCAGTCGGCGATCGAGCGGAGCGGCTACTACCCGGGCCTGATCGCCGACGCGGTGTCCTCGGCGGTCGGCTCGGAGGCGATCGTCTCCTACTTCGTTCATCATGACGCTCATTTCGATCCCGGCATGGAGGTGCGGCGCCATATGACGGTGCTCGCGCTGACCCCGACCCGGCTGGTCTACTCGCATACCGACGAGTACCCGGCCGACGAGAACGTGCCGGACTCCAGGCCCCAGGCGGAGACGAGCACGGAGGCGATCCGCTGCTCCCGCATCTCATCGATCGCGCTGACCAGGGTTATCCCCGATCCGGCCGGCTACGAGCGAGGCGTGACGATGCCGTCAGAGGTAGTGCTCACGATCGGCTGGAACGCGCTGAAGCACCTGGAGCTCGAGCCGGCCCACTGCGGCGATGAGAGCTGCGAGGCGGATCACGGCTACACCGGCGCGATCACCGCCGACGACCTGACCATGCGGATCAGCGAAGCGGCCGACGGAGCGGATGCCGTTCAGCAGGTGCTCGCGTTCGTGCAGGCCCTGTCCGCGGCGACGAGCCAGCCGTGAGCAGCGGAACCGCCGAGCCCACCCTGCCGCTGTACGCCCAGTCGTCGCTGGCCGCGCTGACCACGTCGATCCTTGACTCGCTGGGAGCACCGGACGAGCCCAACCCGCTCGGACTGCCGCCGACCGAGCGGGCCTGCCTGCTGCTGATCGACGGCCTGGGCTGGGACCTGCTGAGGGCCCATCCGGCTGCCGCGCCGTTCCTGTCCGAGCTGGCCATGACCGCCGCACCGCTGACCGCGGGATTCCCGGCCACCACGGCGACCAGCCTCGCGACGCTCGGAACCGGCCGGCCTCCTGGCCAGCACGGGATCCTCGGCTACCAGGTCGCCATTCCCGGTGCGGGCAAGCTGCTGAATGCGCTGCAGTGGGACGACGCGGTCGATCCGGCTAGCTGGCAGCCAGGCTCGACCATTTTCGAGCGCGCTGCCGAGGCCGGGATCACCGCGGTCAGGATCGCTCCCGGAATGTTCCGAGGATCGGGGCTCTCGGAAGCCGCGATGCGCGGAGCGGAGTACCTGGCCGCGGACACCCTCGGCGCGCTGGTATGGCAGGCCGCCGCGGCCCTGGCCGGACCGGCGCCCGTGCTGGCGACCGCCTACTACGGAGACCTGGATGCGACCGGGCATGCGCTCGGCTGCACGTCGGACGCGTGGGTGTATCAGCTCGCGCACGTCGACAAGCTCGCCGAGCAGCTCGCGGGCGCGCTGCCGCACGGCGCAGTGCTGTACGTGACGGCCGATCACGGGATGGTGGACGTATCTGAGGACGACCGGGTCGACGCCGATGCCCTGCCTGAGCTGCTGGACGGTGTCTCGATGCTGGGCGGCGAAGCCAGAGCGAGGCACGTCTACTGCGCGCCGGGCGCGGCCGGTGACGTGCTGGCGACCTGGCACGAGGTGCTTGGCGATCGGGCGTGGGTGGTCGGCCGGGAGCAGGCAATCGCCGACGGCTGGTTCGGGCCGGTGGACGAGCGGTTCTCCGGCCGGATCGGCGACGTCGTCGCGGCCGCGTCGGGTCATGCGGCGATCGTGGCGACCAAAGCCGAGCCACGCGAGTCGGCGCTGGTCGGAATGCACGGCTCGCTGACGTCGGCCGACCAGCTGGTGCCGCTGCTGATGCTGCCCGCAGGCTGACCCGGACCGGCGGTGTCCGCCGTGACGCGGCCGCCCGCCGTGCGGGCGACTGGCACGCAGGTTGTCCACAGGCAGCAGGTTTACCCACAGGCAGCGACGGGAACCCGTGCCCTCCTGGGCAGGTTATCCACAGCTATCGGGGAGGTTATCCACAGTGACAGCGGCAGCGAGCACGGCCAGGCCGACCGCCGGCGGCCCGCTCATCGATCAGCAGGAGCTGGCGGACATGCTGACGTCGGGCAGTCCGCCGGACCTGCTCGACGTCAGATGGCGGCTCGGCGGACCAGCGGGGATCGACAGCTACCTGGCCGGCCACTTGCCAGGCGCGTGCTTCGTCGACCTGGACACGGACCTGGCGGCGGCACCGGGGCCTGGTGGCAGGCACCCGCTGCCCGAGCCGACTGGCTTCGAGCGCGCGATGCGCCGCTGCGGCCTGCGATCCGGCCAGGATGCCGTCGCATACGACGACGGGGATTCGACGATCGCGGCGCGGCTGTGGTGGATGCTCCGTTACTACGGTCACCGGCAGGTGCGAGTGCTCGACGGCGGCTACCAGGCCTGGGCGGCGGCCGGCCTGCCGGTGACGACGGAGGTCCCGCCGCGACCCGCCGATGGCGACTTCGCAGCGGCACCGGGCGCGCTGCCCGTGCTCGACACCGACGGCGCGGCCCGGCTGGCAAGGACCGGCTTCCTGCTCGATGCCCGCGCCGCCGCCAGGTACCGCGGCGACGTCGAGCCGGTCGATCCGGCCGCCGGCCACGTCCCGGGCGCGATCAGCGCCCCGGCAGGCGGCAACGTCGGCCAGGACGGCAGGTTCCGCAGCCCGGCCGAGCTGCGTCATCGGTACGCCTCGCTCGGGCTGCCAGCCGACCGGCAGGTGGCGATCGCCACCGACGGAGCGCCCCTGATCGGCGCGTACTGCGGCTCGGGGGTGACCGCGGCACAGACGGTGCTGGCCCTCGAGCTAGCCGGCCTGCCGGCCGCGCTCTACGTCGGCTCGTGGTCAGCCTGGACGGCGGACCCGGACCGCCCCGTCGCGACCGGTCCCGACCCCGGGTAACGACCGGCCGGACTTGGTCAGGTCAAGACGCCGAATCTGCGTCGGCCGTGACCACTACCTCTTTCGCGCTACCTGTTGCCCGCACCCCTGCTTGCCCGCACCCTGCTTGTCTGCACTCTGCGACAATTGGGCGCAGCAGGTACATGGGGAGGCTGCTATGAGCGGCATTCGATGGCTGGTGGCCGGCCTGGTCACGGCAGCGGTGTTCGCGGCGACCTTATTGGTCTCGGCAGCTCTGGTGCTGCCGTTGTGGATCAAGTCAGATGCGGACCGGTGGGTGGTGGCCGGCAGCGTCGGCGTGGCCATGGCCGCGCTGGCGGCGCTGTGGGGGGCCGGTTTCGCCCGACGCGAGAAGAACGGCGGCAGCGCCCAGGCGGCTCAGGCGGCCCAGCCGGCCGACCCGTCGGCGACCGGCATCTTGATGCGCGCCGACGCGTCGGAGCACGGCCGGGTCTACCAGGCGGGACACGATCAGACCATCAACGAGAAATGACCGCGCCCCCGACCCCGGCGTCCGCGTCGCCTGACGACGGGCGGCCAGATGCCGGCGTCGGCATGCGGGGCACGGCGTCCGACGACGGGCGCGTCTACCAGGCCGGCCACGATCAGAGCATCGTGCAACGCCAGACGGTGCTGCCACCGGGCGGATCGCGGCCGGTCACCGACGTCAGGGTGGCACCCGGGTTCACCGGCCTGCCGGTCCGTCCTGACCTGTTCGTGGGCCGTGAGAAGGAACTGGCTCAGCTACGGGCAGCCCTGGCGGCCCCGGCGAGTTCCGCAGCCGCGGACGCGGCGACTTCCGCAGTCACGGACGCGGCGAGCACGCCCGGCTCGGATAGGCCGCGTTCGCG
>DATNIU010000168.1:0-4922 GCA_035604275.1 Streptosporangiaceae bacterium
GAGCCGACGGTCAGCCGCCAGCCGTCCGGCGTGCGCGCGAGCTCGCGGACCATCGCGCCGGTGCGCACGACCGCTCCGCTGGCCCGTGCCAGCGCCGCAGGCAGCGTGCCGAGCCCGGCGGCCAGCGTGGTGAACACCGGCCCGGGCGGCGTGGCCGGCGCGCCGCCAGCGGCCCGAGCCGGTTCCTGACCGGCGGCCGGGCCGAGCAGCGCCGCCGCCGCCTCGGCGAGCGACGGACGCAGGCGCGCCGCCTGCGCCAGGCCAGGCAGCGCCGCGGAGAACGAGAGCCGATCGCAGCGGCCGGCGTAGACGCCGCCGAGCAGCGGATCGACGAGGCGGTCGACCAGCTCGGCGCCGAACCTGGCGCCCACGTACCCGGCGACCGACACGTCGCCGTCTCTGGCCGTCGCCGGGAGGGTCCCGTCCTCGCGCGCCCTGGCCATTCCCTCCGGCGACAGCAGCCCCGAGCGCTCGACCTCGTCCAGGTCAGCGGGCACGCCCATGAACTGCCGCCCCGGCAGGGCACGGAACCGGCCTCGGCTCCAGATTCTCGATGTCGTGGTCCCCGGGTACTCAAGCTGGTCAGCCAGGCCGACCGCGCCGATCAGGTCCACGCCTTCCGGACGCCGGGCAAGCAGCGCCTCCGCGCCCTCATCGACCGCGATCCCGGCGACCTCGGATACGGCGAGCTTGCCGCCGATCCTGGGCGACCCCTCGAGCACGGATACCTCAGCGCCCCGATCGCGCAGGAAGAACGCCGCCGCCAGCCCGGCGATCCCGCCGCCCACGATCACCACGCGGCCGGGCCGCTCCGAATCCGTCACCCGTCCACCCTGGCAGACCCGGCCGGGCCAGGTAACAATGGGGCACTCGCACGTGCCCGTCCGGACGGCCAGAGGAGCGCATCATGCCCAGCAGACCCGTATCCGGCCGGGTCATCGCCGCCGCGGCCGCAGGTCTGCTGCTCCCGGTGCTCGTCACCGGTTGGCCGGCGCCGGCCTCCGGGACGCGCGCGTGCACCGGGTGGACGGTGATCCCGAGTCCGAGCCGCGGCTCGGCGACGCTGAGCGCGGTGGCGGCGACGTCGGGCAGGGACGCCTGGGCGGTCGGCAGCTACGACGCGGGCTCAGCTCACCTGACCCTGATCGAGCACTGGACCGGCGCCGGGTGGAAGATCGTGCGCAGCCCCGACCCGGCCCGTGGCTCATTCACGACCGACGCCCTCGGCGGTGTTGTCGCCATCTCGCGGACTGACGCCTGGGCATTCGGCTTCTACGAGAAGACCACCACGAGCTTCAGAACCCTGATCGAGCACTGGAACGGCGTCCGGTGGTCGGTCGTCGCCAGCCCGAACTCGGGGCTCGGCGAGAACACGCTCGGCGCGGCCGCGGCCGTCACGGCCTCCGATATCTGGGCAGTCGGCTACCGGCAGGGAACCGGCGCCCGCCGCACCCTGGTCGAGCGCTGGAACGGCGCCAGATGGCGGATCGTGCCGAGTCCTGACGTCGGGTCGGGCGACAACTTCCTGTTCGGCGTGGCGGCCACCTCGGCGGGCCGGGCCTGGGCCGTGGGCAGTGATTCGGTGTCGTTCGGGCGGACGCTGGCGCTCCGCTGGAACGGGTCCGCCTGGTCGGTGGTACCGACCGCCAATCGCGGTCAGGGGGATCGCTTCCTGCAGGCCGTAGCCGCGCCCTCGGCCAGGTACGCGCTGGCGGTCGGCAGCGACCTGCGCGGCAGCCAGACCCAGACGCTCGCCGAGCGGTGGCGCGGCTCGGCGTGGTCGCTCGTCCCCAGCCCGAGTCCAGGAGCTGACTACAACTCCCTTCAGGGAATCACCGCGCCGGCCAGCAGCGACGCCTGGGCGGTGGGCGCCCGCCGGAGCGCCCTGGGCCAGCCGTTCAGAACGCTCGCCGAGCACTGGAACGGCACCTCATGGAAGCTGGCGCCGACTCCCAGCCCGGGCAGCGGCGATGACTGGCTCTTCGGCATCGGGACCGTCCCGCGCGGCGGCGGCTTCTGGGCGGTGGGAACGGCCGGCGCGGGCACCCTCACCGAGTTCCACTGCTGAAAGCCGAGGTCACCTCATGAGCGAGCCAGTATTCAGGACCGTCATCGAGCCGTTCCGCATCCACTCGGTCGAGCCGCTGCGGATGACGACGGCCGAGCACCGGCGCGCCGCGATCCATGCCGCCGGGTACAACCTGTTCTCGCTGCACGCCCAGGACGTGCTGATCGACCTGCTGACCGACTCGGGCACCGGCGCCATGAGCCGCGACCAGTGGGCCGCCATCCAGCACGGGGACGAGTCATACGCCGGGTCGCCGTCGTTCTTCATCTTCCGCGACGCGGTCCGTGACCTGTTCCCCTACCAGCACGTCATCCCGACCCATCAGGGCCGGGCGGCCGAGAAGATCCTATTCGGCGTGGTCGGCGGCCCGGGCAAGGTCGTGCCGAACAACACGCACTTCGACACGACCCGCGCCAACATCGAGTTCACCGGCGCCGACGCCGTCGACCTGGTGATCGAGGAAGGACACGACCCCGCGCTGCCGCATCCGTTCAAGGGCAACATGGACGTCGCCGCGCTCGACGCGCTGCTGCGCGGCCGCGGCGCCGACGTGCCGCTCGTCATGATCACCGTGACGAACAACTCAGGCGGCGGCCAGCCAGTCTCACTGGAGAACATGCGTGCCGTGCGCGAGGTGTGCCGCGCGCACGGCAAGAAGCTGTTCATGGATGCCTGCCGGTTCGCCGAGAACGCGTGGTTCATCAGGCAGCGCGAGCCCGGGCAGTCCGGGCGCGACGTCGCCGACATCGTCCGCGACATGGCGGCCTGCTGCGACGGCATGACGATGAGCGCCAAGAAGGACCCGATGGGCAACATCGGCGGCTGGCTCGCGCTGGACGACGATGACATCGCCCAGGAGTGCCGGAACCTGCTGATTCTCACCGAGGGCTTCGTCACGTACGGCGGCCTGGCCGGACGCGACCTCGAGGCGATCGCTCAGGGGCTCACCGAGGCCATCAGCCACGACTACCTGCGGTACCGGATCGAATCGACCGCCTACCTCGCCGACGCGCTCGGCAAGCTCGGCATCCCGTGCATCAAGCCGGCCGGCGGGCACGCCGTCTACATCGACGCCAGGGCGATGCTGCCGCACATCGAGCCGCTGGAGTTCCCCGGCCAGTCGCTCGCCGTGGCGCTGTACGAGACCGGCGGCGTACGCTCCTGCGAGATCGGCTCGGTGATGTTCGGCCGCCAGCACGACGGCTCGGAGCAGCCAGCGGCGATGGAACTCGTCCGGCTCGCGATCCCGCGGCGCACCTACACCCAGAGCCACATCGACTACGTCATCGAGGTCTGCGAGCAGGTCCTGGCCTCGGCGGCCGACCTGCCCGGCTACCGGATCGTCTCCGAGCCGCCGGCGCTGCGGCACTTCTCGGCCAGGTTCGCCCGGGTGTGACCAGGGCTCGCCGTTCCGGCTGACCGTCAGCGGCTCAGCCGGGCCCTGACGATGCGGGGTACCGCGGCCGGGCCGGTGATGGGCCGGAACCTGGCCGAGGCGTCCTGGAGCGCCCGGTACTCATCGTCCGCCAGGTCGATCTCGGCCGCGGCGACGTTGCTCTCGAGCTGCCTGACGCTGGACGCGCCGGGGATAGCGACGACGCAAGGCCGGTGGATCACCCAGGCGAGCGCGATCTGCGCCGGCGAGGCGCCACGGGAGTCGGCGATCTCGCGCAGGGTCCCGATCAGCTCGCCGGCCCGCTCGAGGTTCTCGGGCAGGAACAGCGGGCTGGCGGCTCTGACCCCGTTCGACGGCCGGTGGTCCCGGTCATACCGGCCGGACAGCAGCCCCTGAGCGAGCGGGCTGTAGGCGATCACGACCCGGCCGTGCTCCTGCGCGAACGGCACCAGGTCCTGCTCCGGCGAGCGGCACGCGAGGCTGTACTGCACCTGGTTGCTCAGGACCCGGCTGCCGAGCGCGGCCTCGGCCGCCTGCCAGCGCCGCAGCGAGTAGTTGCTCACGCCGACCTGATCGACCAGCCCGACCTGCTGCAGCGCGCGCATGCCGCGCATGATCGTGCCATCGCGTACCACCGGATTGGGCTGGTGCACCTGATAGAGGTCAAGCTGGCGGACGCCGAGCCGGTTCGCGCTGGCCACGGCGCGCTGCTCGACGACCGGCGCGACCGGCATGACCGGGAAGATCTTCGTCGCGACGAAGACAGCCTGGCGATCCTCGCCCAGAGCCCGGCCGAGGATCCGCTCGCTCCGCCCGAAACCGTAAATCTCGGCGGTGTCGAACAGGGTGACCCCGAGCTCCAGCGCGCGGCGGACGATCGCCTGCGCCTCCCGCTCGGCGTACGCCGTGCCGTATCCCCATTCCCGCGAGCCGAACTGCCACGTGCCAAGCCCGATCCTGGAGACCTTCTTGGCCGTCTCGATACCCAGATAGCGCATGCCCCCAGTGTCCGCCCCGATCACGCCGGGCCGGTATCCGGGTGCCTGGCACCAGCGGCCGCCAGCCGCGCTCCCGGCCCCGGCCGGGCCGGCACGGCGCGTGCCGTTCCAGCTTGCCCAGGTCAGCATCGCGCGGCTGACCGGTGCCCCGGCCGGCTTGCGGCGCGACGGCACCGGGCGCTTACCGTATCGGCATGAGCGACGATCGCTGGCAGAGCGGCCACGCGTACGAGCCGTACATCGGACGGTGGAGCAGGCTCGTGGCGGCGGAGTTCCTCCGCTGGCTCGACATCCCGGCCGGGGCCCGCTGGGTCGATGTCGGCTGCGGTACCGGCGCGGTGACCGAGACGGTGCTGAGCATCGGCGCGCCGGCCGAGGTGGTCGGCATCGACTCGTCCGAGGGATACCTGCGGTACGCCCGCACGCGCGCGGCCGATCCCCGCGGCCGTTTCGCGGCGGG
>DATNIU010000169.1:0-26717 GCA_035604275.1 Streptosporangiaceae bacterium
GGGCGGTGCGGGGAAGGTAGTCACTGAGCGCCGGGGGCGGCGCTCAGGGATGAGACCGGGAACAGGTCGATCGTGCCGTCGGCGCAGCGATACCGGACGCGTCCGTTCGCGAGGTCGGCGTGACCAGCGCTGTTTTCAGCCGAGGCGGGGACGAATTGTGTGGCGAGGATGTCGAGTTTCCTGCCGCCGGCCATGACGAATGCCCGAGGATAAGGGCCCATAAGCGCCCGTACGAGCGAGTCAATCTCTCGGCAGGTCATCGTGTCGCGAATCTCGCCATCCGCTGGTCTGCGCTTGGGCCACCTGGTGGCTGTGGCCGGGTCCTGAACGCGGGAGCTGACGTGGCGCTTGCCCAGATCTTCGGCAAGTTCAAGCCCGGCGGTGAAATGCGCGTTCGCGACGCGATAGAAAAGCGAGCTGGCGGTCTCTCGCGGATGAACGTCCAGATCGTATTGCGCTATGATCGGGCCGCTGTCGGCCCCGGGTTCGAGAAAGAATACCGACAGCGCCGTCTTCTGACAGCCCTTGATGATTGTCCACGGAATCGGCGCCTGGCCGCGGCCCTCGGGGAGCCTGGTGGGATGCATGCCGATGCAGCCGAACTCACCGGCCGCGGAATAGGCAGCCCCGGCCGCGGACTGGGCGGCGTCGGCCGTGGACGGGACCCCGGCGGTGGATGGGAGGCCGGCCGTGGACGGGACCCCGGCCGCGGCTGCGCTGGCGGGGGATAGCGCGCCGGCCGCGACAGCGGCCGGGATAGCCAAGATCTCCGCTGGCACGAGCCGCGACCATCCGATGATCAGGATATAAGCGGGTCCGGCGTCCCGGATCTGGCCAGCCAATGACGTCAGGCGGCCATCGGACGTGCTGATGTGCGGTACGCCCTGCTCGCAGGCCAGCGGCTCGAGCGACTGATAGCCAACGGTAGCGCCGGCGTGGGAGTCGTCCAGGCCGATCATCAGCGCGACGTCAACGCGGCGTTCGAGGTACGCGCGAGAGGCGAAGATGCCCTCGAACGCGCGGAGGCCAAAGGTATGACCGCTGACCAGGATCAGCGGCGTCCGGTCAGTCGGAGCCCGGTTGCTCACTATGCACGTCCAATACCTTGATCTTGCCGGTTTCGGGTTTGACAGAGAAGGCAACTTGCACATTCCCGCGGGCCTCGAAGCACTTGGCGATATCTCGCTCCGCGCCTGGGTTCGCGAGGAATTCAAGGGCGACACGGGTACCCAGACCGCCCGCGCCCGCGGCGCACAATATGTGCTCGGCCCGAGCGTAGGGATTCGCTACCCTGGCAATCACCCCGAAGTCTTTCAGTACGCTCCGCCCCGAGTCGTATTCTGGATAAAAACGCACCCCGGTCGCCCTGTTGTACAGGTACGCGGGTTCGAGCCTCGGCATTTCATACTCTATCGCCCATAGCGTGCTTCTGAACCGGTTATAGAGATCACGCACGACCACATTGCTGACGGCGCCGCCGGCCAGGATCACGCTCTGCGTGTCGAGTATCTGCTGAAGAGTCGAGCTGCTTGATGGAGTCTCGGTCAGCGGCGAGTTCGGCAGCCACTGGTCCCGGAATGCCTGTCGCAGCAGGTCGCGTCCGGCATTCTCATGCGTCGTCGGCCAGTCGATCGGGGCGCCGGGAGCCGTGTAGGCCTCGTAGAACAGAGTGATGTTCTTGTTGTCGATGATACGTTCCCAGAACCGGTGAAATGGTGACTCGCTCAGTGCCAGCACCCGGTCGAAGAGGCCTGCGGATCCCTCCTGCAGGCTGACCTCGAACGCCTCTGCGCGATCCAGCTGGGCCAGCTTGCCGAGGCTGGCCTCGTATTCGGAAAGGTCGCGGCGTTCCAGTCGCGCTCGTTGCGAGTTATGCAGTGCTAGCGCCTTGGCCTTTCTGTCGAGCCTGCTGCCGGATACCTCGACGAATATCCGTGGCGCAAATCGATCCTGCTCGCGTGAGAGGTGTATCGAGTAATGCAGGAAAATACATCCCCTGAAGGCCGCATGGGCGATCCTGTTGGCTTCAACGTGGTCGTTGTGGCTGTCGGCCAGCGTGTGGGTGACGATGAGCTGCGGACTGAGGTTCCTGGCCAGGACGATCTCTCGCACCAAGCTGACGGACTCGGCGTCGGCCCGCAGACGGCCGTCCGGCAGCCCGGCGAACATGACGTGATCGGGCGGCACGCCGAGTGCCTCGGCCGCCAGAGTGGCCTCGGCGCGCCGTGCATCCCGGTCGTCGCCGTCGTCCGTCAGGATCAGGAAGTTCACCTCGATGCCCGAATCCACGGCCTTGCTGACAAGTGCGGCCGACCCGATCTCGATGTCGTCCGGGTGAGCGCCGATAGCCAGGAGGCGGATGTCTGACAACTCAATCCTCTCCTCTTACGGGCTCGGCTGGCTGGTGGGACCGGCAGCATGCGGCCGCCTAGCGGGATCGCCGGTGTGGGCGGTCGGCGGCTGGTGAGCGGTGCTGGCGGGGCTGGGCAGGTTGCGGAGGCTGAGGGTGCTGGGTTCGTCGGCGGGCCAGCAGCGGCGGTGCACGCGGCAGGGCTCGGAGCCGTCGACGGCGACCGCCGCGTAGAAACCGGGGGGCACCGGAACGTCCTGGACCAGGTACGGGCCGGGCAGCGGCCCGCCAGGATCGCTGACGACGATCTGGTCCGTGCCGCTCTGGTCCGTGCCGCTCCGGTCGGTGCCGCTCCCGACCGAGCCTCTCCGGTCCGTGCCGTCCGTGCCGCCCCGGTCCGTGCCGCCCCAGTCTGTGCCGCTCCGGTCCGGGTCGGCCTGGTCCGGGTCGGCCTGGTCCGGGCCGCGAACCGGCAGCTTCAGGCCGGGGATCAGCCGGCCGCCAGCCACCTTCAGGCAGGCCTCCTTCCTGGTCCACAGCCGGGTGAAACGGCTGAGCTGGCCGTCATGTCCGATGGCTGCCGCGACGAACCTGGCCTCGTCCGGCGGGTAGAACCGCGCGGACATCCTGGTCACGTCAAGTTCGGCCGGGACTTCCTGGATGTCGACGCCGACGCGTCTGCGGCTGCAGAGCGCGAGGGCGGCGAGTGCGCCTGAGCGCGAGATGCTGACGTGCAGCCCGGCCGGCGGATCGGCGAGCTCAGGCTTGCCGTGCGGCCCGTACTGCCAGCGCAGCTGGGCTGGCGGCGTGCCGAGATGGCGCCCGATGATGACCCGGACGGCGCCGTGCGCCGCGACGAAGCGGCGGCGGTGCCTGGCCAGTTGCAGCGCGTCGGCGCGCTCTCGCTCGTCGTCGTCGAGCAGCGTCTCGAGTTCGGCGAGCACCGGGTCAGGCGGGTCCGTGCTGATCAGCCAGACCTCGACGATCTGGCCGGTCACTGCGCCTGTTGCACGGTGAGCGGCGGCGCGGCCG
Source organism: Streptosporangiaceae bacterium (assembly GCA_035604275.1). GTDB lineage: Bacteria > Actinomycetota > Actinomycetes > Streptosporangiales > Streptosporangiaceae > Chersky-822. The sequence continues at coordinate 3,383 of DATNIU010000169.1, forward strand.
CCGCCTGGCTGGCCTCGACGTCGATCGCCGACAGGCACAGATAGCGGAGCATCGGCTCATAGTCGGCCAGCAGCACCCGCCGCGCACCCGCCGTCGGCGTGGTCAGCAGGCCGGCGAGTTCCCACCACACGCCCGTGCACGGCTGGCCTGGCGGCGCGACGAGCACCTGGCCGGCGATCGAGGTACCGGCGGGCAGCGCCGCGCTGGCGCCGTTCGCCGACCCTGGCAGGCCGTCGGCCCGCCCGTCGTGACCGGCACTCTGGGCCAGGCTGGCGAGCCCGTTCCCGGCGACCAGAGTCACGTCGCGGTCCTGCGACAGCGCCGTGAGCTCACCGGCGAGCAGGTCAGCTGCCCGCAGGGGATCGACTCCCGGGTGCAGCCGAACGGTGTCGAGGCGGCCGGGCCCGGACTCGCCGAACAGCAGCGTGACGGCGGCGTGCCTGGCCGGCAGCGCGGCAGGGGCTGGCAGGTCGTAGTGCACGGCGGCCTGCTCGACGACGACGAGCAAGGCCCGGCGGCAGCTCGCTGACCTGGTATAGGCGCGGATCAGCTGAAGCGCGGTGAAGGGCGCGGCGGAACCTGCGTCGCAGACGGCGAAGGCCATCGGGTTGCCAGGGAACAGGTGGCTGAGATAGGCGGCGGTCGACCGGCCGGGTATGACGTCGTGGTTCGCGAACGCGAGCACAATCAGGTCGACCGGCTGGCCCGCGGGTACCGTCTCGGCAAGGAGCGCCCCGGCCATCTCACCGTAGGATTGCCCGCTGCCCTGGTCGAGCAGGTCCTGACGCAGAGTCAGGCCGTAGGGCCGCACCATGTCGGACAGGTATCCCCGCAGGTTCGGATCGAGCGCGGCAGCCGACGACCCGTCGAACACGCGCCGGGCGGCGGCGTTCAGCCACAGCGGTCCGCCGTGGCTGCCGTCGGCGGACGGGGGGCCGGAACAGTACATCAGGTCAGTCCATGATCGAATGCGTGGCGACGAAGTCGGCCAGGTTGCCGACGGTGTTCATGCCGCCGTTGTCGATATCCTCGACATCGATCTGGATCTCCAGGTTCTCCTCGAGCTCGAGCAGCAGCTCGAGCATGGTGGCCGAGCGCAGGCCAAGCTCGTTCATGAGCAGCGTGTCGTCGGAGACAGGCGGTATCTCCCGGCGAAGCACCCGCGGCAGAAGCTCGCCGATGCTGTCGAAGACCCGCTGCCTGAGCTCTGTGTCGAGTTGCGTGGTCACGGTTTCCTGTCCCATCCCGGTCGGTCCCATCTGGCTCGGATAGTGCCTGGAGCCGTGCTCGTCATGACATGGTGGGTCTTGCCTGCTAGTGCTCGAAGACCATGGCGGAGAACGTCGCGCCCTGCCCGGCGGCGGCGATGACATAGCGGTCACCGGACCGCAGCAGGCCGCGCTCCGCGGCGGTCTGGTAGTTGATGAACGAGTCCGCGCAGAACGCGTGCCCGGTGACTGGCACGTTGTCAAGCAGCACCCGGTCGACCGGGAATCCGATCCTGCGGCAGAGCCGCTGCCAGGACACCACGTTGACGTTGTGCGGCAGGATCAGGCTGATCTCGTCGAGGCGCAGGCCGGCCTGCGCGACCGCCGCTTGCAGCGCATCGGCCAGCGACCCGGGGTACTCCTGCTCGTAGCGCGCCGCCAGGTCGGGCAGATCCTCCAGCCTCCCGTCGAACTCCCCCCGGATGCTGCTCGCGTAGGACAGGAGCCGGTCCCGCGGGCCGCCGGAACTCACCAGGCACGCCGCCGCGGCCTCGCCGAAAATGGAGCTTCCGGGCACGAGCTGCGCGTCGCGGGTGAAGGCCTTCTCTCCGGCCAGCACGAGCGCCAGCGCGCCGGGTTCGGAGTCGGCGGCGAGCAACTGGCCCGCGATGTCGATCGCGAGCAGACCGGTCGCACACGCGTGGTGAGTCACCGTGAAGGCGACCGCCTGGTCCAGCCCCAGGGCCAGGCACACCTCGTGCACCGGGTTCACCGGATAGGGCACCACGACCGGCATGGTTCTCGCGTGCAGCACGTACCTGACCTGGTGCTCGCGGCCGCGCAGCGCATCCAGCCTGGCAGCGGCGGACAGCAGCAGCTCGGTCAGCGTCCCGGACGGTTCCATGGGTATCTCACGGAGCCCGTGGAAGCGCTTGAACAGCCTCACCTGGACTCCGGTCAGCGCTAGCGAGTCGGCCAGGTCTTCGATCGGCACCCGCAGTTCGGGCAGGTAGGTCGCCACTGCCTCGATCGCTGTCACGACAGCCTGCCGCCATCGCACCCGCCGGGCATTAAAAGCGCCGAACTGGCCTCGGCCGTCATTTCGCCAGGCATGCGAGCACCTGCCGCGATTGGCAGCCGGAAGCGAACGGGACGAGGATCTGGTCCGTCATGCCGCCTCACTACCGCCGTTCGCTCAAATGCCGCTTCCGCGCGAGATGATCGGATCATACCCCGCCGCACAACCAGTACAAAGCGCCCTTTCAAAACGGCGGTCGTTGTGCTTTGGTAGCAACTGGGAGGCCATGGACACGCGATCCGCCGCCCGGCCGACGGCCGTGGACTGGCGCCGGCCGGGAGGGAATGGGTGACGGTGCAGCCGACCGGCCCTGGGCTCGCTGAGCGCAGCGTGCTCGCTGAGCTCACCGGCCTGCTGGCCGAGGTGACCGGCGAGGACGAGCGCTGGGCGGCCGGGGTGACGCCGGCCAGCCGGCTCGAAGGAGACCTGCGGCTCGAGAGCGTCGAGCTGGCGGCTCTGTCTGACCTGCTCGCCCGCACCTACGGCGAACAGGTAGACGTCGCTGCCTTCGTGGCCGAGCTCGACATCGACCAGATCATCGGGCTGACGGTCGGCGACCTGGTCCGGTACGTCGTAGCGCGCCGCCCGGTCACGAGTCAGGCCGAGCCGGGCGGGAGGGCAGAGACGGGCGCGACTGCCGGGCCGGATAGGACGGCAGGGACAGGCGGGACGGCCGGGCCTGGCGGGTCGGCCGGGCCGGGCGGGTCGGCCGGGCCGGGCGGGACGAGGGTCGGTGCGGATCGATGAGCCGGTTTCTCTTCGTCATCCTGCCGCTGCCTGGGCACATCAATCCGGCCGCGGCGGTAGCCAGGAACCTGGCCGAGCACGGGCACGAGGTGGCCTGGGTGGGCTCGGAGGCGCGCTTCCGCCCGCTGATCGGCCCAGACGCCGCGATGTTCCCGACCGGGATGCGCCCGTACCGTGGGCAGGCGGATACCGGCATGACGTCGGTGAAGTCGCTGTGGGAGTCCTTCGTCGTGCCGTTCGCCCGGTTCATCCTGCCGGTCGTGGAGAAGGCGGTCGCGAACTATCAGCCCGACGTGCTGGTGGTCGACCAGCATGCGCTGGCTGGCGTGCTGGCGGCGGAACGGCACGGCCTGCCGTGGGTTACCCTGGCCAGCTCCTCGCTGGAGATCGCCCAGCCGTTCAGCAAGATGCCGAAGGTGCAGGCCTGGATCAGCGGGCTGATGGCCAAGCTGTGGGCGGAGGCGGGGCTGCCTGCCGGCGCGATGCCCGACCTGCGCTTCTCACCGCACCTCGTGATCGCCTTCACCGCCCGTGCGATGACCGGCGAGCTGGTCTTCCCTGAGCATTTCGCGCTGGTCGGGCCGGCGCTGTCGGGCCGCCCAGCCGGGCCGGACTTCCCGTGGGACTGGCTCGACCCGGACCGGCGGCACGTCCTGGTGACCGTGGGCACGATGGCGGAGAACAACGCGACCGATTCGACCAACTTCTACGCCCGCGCGGTCGGGGCGCTGCGGCCGCTCGGCGATCGGGTGCAGGGGATCGTGATCGGGCCGCCCGACGTGATTCCCGACCCGCCCGAGCACATCGTGGTCGCATCGCGCGTGCCGCTGCTCGAGCTCATGCCGCGGCTGGACGCGGTGGTCTGCCACGGCGGCCTGAACACCGTGTGCGAGGCGCTGAGCTGCGGCGTCCCGCTGGTCATCGCCCCGCTCACCCGCGATCAGCCGATCAACGCGGCGCAGGTGGTCGCGGCCGGCGCCGGGATCCGGGTCAAGTTCGGGCGGGTCAGCCCGGACCAGCTGAGGACCGCCGTGCTGTCCGTTCTCGATGACCCGCGGTTCCGGGTGGCGGCCAGGCGGCTAGCCGAGGCGTTCGCCGCGGCAGGCGGCGCGGCGGAGGCCGCGCGCCGGATAGAGCTGCTGCTGGACGCCATGCCCGAGGCGGATCAGGACGAGCCGACGGCGGCGAGGAATGGCGGCGGTGGATGACACCAGGCCACGGCGGATGAGACCGGGAAGGGCGGCTGGGGACAGATGACTGAGGGAGGATAGTCTGCTGCGGGGTTTTGGCTGTTGTACGTGACCTTGCGTCGGTCTAGCCTTGCTCAAGCACATTAGATCGGCACATGTCCGGCTGCGGGAGACCTTAGATGATCGAGACCACCGGTTTACGAAAGTCCTTCCACATGGGGAAGGGCCGTAAGAGCACGACCGTCGAGGCGGTGCGCGGTGTCGATCTCGCGGTCGCCGAGGGCGAGATCTTCGGCTTCCTCGGCCCGAACGGTGCCGGGAAGACGACCACGCTGCGGATGCTCGCGACGTTGCTCAAGCCGGACGGCGGCAAGGCGACGATCGCCGGCGTGGATCTGCAGGAAGATCCTGGCGAGGTCCGGCGCAAGGTGGGCTACGTCGCCCAGGGCGGCGGCACCTGGGACGAGGTCAGCGCCGAAGAGGAACTCGTGCTGCAGGCGCGGATGCACGGCTTCAGCAAGGCCGAGGCGAAACGCCGCGCGACCGCGGCGCTCGAAGCGTTCGACCTCACCGAGTACGCCGGCCGCAGGTGCAAGACCTACTCGGGCGGCCAGCGGCGCCGGGTGGACATCGCGCTCGGGGTCATCCACGCCCCGCAGGTGCTGTTCCTCGACGAGCCGACCGCCGGCCTGGACCCGCAGAGCCGTGCGCACATGTGGGAGGAGGTCAGGCGGCTGCGCGAAAACGGCATGACGGTCTTCATCACCACGCACTACCTGGAGGAGGCAGACGTCCTGTGCGACCGGATCGCGATCATCGATCACGGCGAGATCGTGGCCGAGGGCACGCCCGACGCGCTCAAGCGCGAGATCTCCGGCGACGTGCTCGCCGTGACCCTGAATGGCGACACCCCGCAGGCCGTGGAAGTGCTCGGCGCCCTGCCGCTGGTGAACAAGCTGGAGGTGCTCGAGGAGGTGGGGCTGCGGCTGTACGTCGACTCCGGTGCGACGGCCATTCCGCAGATCCTGCGGGTGCTCGAGGCCTCCGGCGTGGAGATGGACGCGATCGAGCTGCACCGGCCGAGCCTGGACGACGTGTTCCTGACCAAGACCGGCCGCTCACTGCGGGAAAAGTGACCAGCGAAAAGTGACCAGCTCGGAGGATGGGCCGTGAAAGCCGTGAAACTCGCCCGCGACACCTGGCTGATCTTCCAGCGGCACTTCCTGCTGGTCGGGCGCTCGCCGCTGTACGTGGTCTTCGGCCTCGCCACGCCGGTCGGCTACGTCTTCCTCTTCGCGCCGCTGCTGAAGCTCGCGCTTAAGGCCAAGGGCGTCACCACGTACACGCAGGCGTTCCGCATCTACATACCCGGCCTGCTCACCGTGATGGCGATACTCGGCGGCGCGTACGCCGGCTTCGGCCTGCTCCGCGAGCTGCGCACCGGCATCATCGAGCGGGCGCGGGTCACGCCGGTCAGCCGCCTGGCACTGATGCTCGGCCGGGCCCTGCGCGAGGTGGTCTGGATGCTCGCGCAGGCTGCGGTGATCACGCTGCTCGCGATACCGCTCGGGCTGAGCGTGCCGATCGGGAACCTGCTGCTCGCTTACCTGATCCTGGCCATTCTCACGCTGTTCGCCGTGACGCTGTCCTACGCGGTCACGCTGACGGTGAGGAACGAGGCAGCGCTCCCTCCGATGATCAACACGGTCAGCCAGCCGGTCATGCTGCTGGCCGGCGTCCTGCTGCCGCTGACGCTCGCGCCGCTCTGGCTGGTCAGCATCGCGAGATGGAACCCGTTCTACTGGGCGACCAATGGCATGCGCGACCTGTTCAACTCCGATATCGGCGCCTCCGCTGTCTGGATCAGCGTGGTCATCGTCGTCGTGCTGGCGACCCTGACGGTGACCTGGTCGGTGCGCGTGTTCTCGCGCCTCGTCAGGTAGCAGCCCGAATTCGCGGCGCGCATCGCTTCGACGTGGAGGGAAGACCGGTGATGGATGAGCAGGCCGGAGCGGCGGAACAGGCGGGAGCGGCCGGCCAGCCGGAATCGCTCCAGGAGGATCTGTACCGGACCATCGCGCTGATCAGGCGGTTCGAGGAGCGCTCGATCGAGCTCGTGCGGTCCGGCGACATCGTGAGCGGCATTCACCCGTGCATCGGGCAGGAGGCCGTCGCCGCCGGGATCGGCGCCGCGCTGCGCCGCGACGACGTCATGATGGCCAACCACCGCGGCCACGGTCACCTGCTGGCCAAGGGCACCGACCCGGGCCGGCTGTTCGCCGAGATGATGGGGCGCGCGACCGGCATCGCTCATGGCCGGGGCGGCTCGTTCCACCCGTCCGACCTCAGCGTCAACGTGTACGGCTCGACCGGCACCGTCGGCCACGGCGCGCCGATGGCCGCCGGGGTGGCCTGGGCGCTCGCCCGGTCGGGCACCGACCGGATCGCCATCAGCATCTTCGGTGACGGCGCGGTGAACCAGGGCGCCCTGCTCGAGTCGTTCAACCTCGCCTCGCTGTGGCAGGTGCCGGCCGTCTTCGTGTGCGAGAACAACCTGTACGCCACGACCCTGCCGGTGCAGGACGCTGTGGCCGGCTCGATCACCGGCCGGGCGGAGGCGTTCGGCATTCCGGCGGCCAGCCACGACGGCATGGACCCCGAGGTCGTGCTCGAGGCGACCGCCGGCGCCGTGGCACGGGCCAGGAGCGGCGGGGGGCCGTCGTTCCTCGAATTCAAGACCTACCGCTACGAAGGTCACCACACGTTCGAGCTCACGGCCGGGCTGCACTACCGCGACCCCGAGGAAGTGGCGCAGTGGCGCTCCCGCGACCCGCTGGAACTCGCGGGCAGCCGGATCCCGGCCGACCGGCGCAAGCAGATCGACGAGGAGGTCGAGATCGTCATCGACACCGCGTCCCGCTTCGCGCTGGACAGCCCAAGGCTGGATCCGGCCGAAGGGCTTGACTACCTCTACTCCAGTGGCCTGCGGCTGCGCTCAGGGGTAAGCGGTGGCTGACCGGCGTCGGCCGGCCGCAGTCGGCGGCGCGAATTGTTAAAGAAAAGGCCCTTAACAAAACGAGAAGAAACGGTGCTGTCATGCCTTATCTGTCGTATCTAAGGGCGATCAACCGGGCGCTCGGTGACGAGATGGAGCGGGACCCGGCGGTGTTCCTGATGGGGGAGGACGTCAGGGAAGCGCTGACCAACACCACCATCGGGCTGCTCAAGCGGTTCGGGCCGGAGCGGATCATCGAGACCCCCCTGTCCGAGCAGGGTTTCACCGACTTCGCCACCGGCGCGGCGCTGGCCGGGCTGCGTCCGATCGTGGAGTACCAGATACCGTTCCTGCTGCTGCTGGTGTTCGAGCAGATCGCCAACCAGGCGAACAAGGTCTCGCTGATGAGCGGCGGGCAGGCGCGCGTGCCGGTGACCTACCTGCTCCCGGCGGCCGGCTGGCGCCCAGCCTGGGGCGCGCAGCACTCCGACCAGCCGTATCCGATGTTCGGGCACTTCGGCGTCAAGACCGTGCTCCCGGCGACCCCGGTCGACGCCTACGGCCTGCTGGTCACCGCGATCAGGGACGACGACCCGGTCGTGGTGTTCGCCCCGATCGCGGCCCACAAGGTGCAGGAGAACGTGGTCTTCGCCGACCTGGCGCCGGTGCCGCTTGGGGTGGGGCGGGTCCACCGGGAGGGCGCCGACGTCACCGTCGTGGCGGTCGGGCACTGCGTCCACGATGCCCTGGCCGTGGCGCAGGACATGGCCGAGGAGATATCGGTCGAGGTCTTCGACCCGCGCACGCTCTACCCGTTCGACTGGGATGGCCTGGCGGCCTCGCTGGAGAAGACCGGCCGGCTGGTCGTCATGGACGATTCCAACCGGTTCTGCGGCCTGGCGGCCGAGGTCCTGGCCACGGCCGCCGAGGAGATGCGCCTAGTCGCCCCGCCGAGGCGGGTCACCAGGCCGGACAGCGCCGTGCTCGGCTGCGTGCCCGAGCTCGACCTGCCGCTTCAGCCAGATCGCGGGCAGCTCGCGGTCGCGATCAAAGAGGTGCTCAAGGGCGCCCGCTGAGCCGGGCCGGGCCGGGCGGGCCGGGCCTCGTGCAGGTCGGCCGGGTAGGCGTGCGGGCGGGCCGGGCCTCGCGCGGGCGGCGCGTCCTGGTCGGGCGCGGTTAGACGCCGGTCCGCATGTCCGGCTCGAACGCGGCCTGCACGGTGACCGCTTCAAGCTCCCGCAGGAACGCCTCGACGTCCGCCGACGCCACGTAGTGGCTGTCGGCCGCCACCAGGACGTTCACCGTCGGTTCGGCGTTGTCGCGGATGTGGATGTGGAAGGAGTCGGCCGGAGTATCGGACTGATTCTCCCAGCGCAGGGTGCTGTGCTCGAGCGCGGCCCGCACGTCGGCGGCCTCGGGGAGGCTGGCGTCCGCTTCCCGTGGCGCGATCAGGCGGCGGTCGTTGTAGACGCAGTCGAGATCGATCGCCTCGCCCCGCTCCTCGCTGACCGCCGCGAGCACCTCCCTGATCCGGGCCGGCTTGTAATAGGCGTGCTTGAACGCGGCTATCGATGCCGCCATCGCGCGCTTGACGGCCTCGTCGAAGGTGACGCCTGCCAGGTCGATCACGCACGGGCAGGTCTGGGCGACCGGGCTGACGGTGTCGGCCAGCCGGCTCCTGAACCGGTTGCTGACGTAGACCCGGAGCACGACCGGATTGGTGCCGCCGATCCGGGTCATCGCCACGGCCGTGGCGGCGAGCAGCACGGGCGAGGTATCGGTCTGGAGCCTCGCGGCGATCGGCTGGATCGCCAGGTAGGTGGCCGGAGAGTCGTAGATGGCGAACCCGCCGCGCGGCTCGCTGGGGTCCCGTGAGTCCGGGAACCGGCGCGGCGGGATGGAGCGCAGCAGGCGCTCCCAGTACCGCTCGGATATCCCGCTCCGTCGCAGCCCGGCCGGGCCGTTCTGCCACTGCGCCTCCTCCAGCGGCTGCATCCCGATGACCGGCTCCTTGAAGCTGACCGGGGCCAGTTGCCGGGCGACGCCGCTGGCCGGATCCAGGCCGCCCATGTCGTTGATCAGCGTGAGCACGCCGAAGCCGTCGCTGGTCAGATGGCACATGCCCATCACACGGAAGGCCGGGACCCCGCGGTGGCGTACCAGGGTCATCCACACCGGCCAGTCCTTGACGCAGTCGTGCGGAGCGTGCTCGAACTCCGTCTCGACAGCTCGCGCGAACACCAGCGGGTCGGCGTCGTCGGGGGCGTCAGCGATCTCCAGATACGTCTCTCCTGAGTCGACGAGCACCTGCCGCACGTGGCCCTCGTCGTCCCGCCGCAGCCGGGTGCGCAGCGACTGGTGGCGGCTCATCAGGTAGCTCAGGAGATCCGCCTCGTCCTGCTCGGTCGTGCCGTCAAGCAGCTTGGTAACGCCGGTCAGGATGTTCGGCTCGCCGCCGGACAGCTCGATCCCGCGCCAGACCACCTGCTGGCCCCAGGTCAGATCCCCGGCGCCCGAGCCTTCCCCAGCGAAACTGACGAGCATCCTGTCCGCCACGTTCTCTCACCATCCAGTCGGTTAGTTCGGTCAGCCAGGTAGCCGCACGCCGGTCGGAACGTCCGGGTCGAAGGCGGCCTCGACGATCAGCGTCTCCATCAGCCGCACCACCGACTCGACCTCGTCGGGCGACACGTATTCGCTGTCGGTCATCACCAGGACTTCCAAGGTCTGCGGCGATTCGAAGTTGTCGACGATCTGGACATGGCAGAAGTCGTCGTCGGTCTGCTCCTCCCAGCGCACCGTGGTGAGCGGCAGCGCTGCCCGCACGTCGCCGGGCCCGGGGAGCGCTGCCCGCGCCTCGCGCGGCATGCTCATCCGCAGGTCGTTGTAGACGCAGCTCAGGTCTATCCGCACGCCGCGCTCCTTGCTGACCGCCGCGACGATCTCCCTGATCCTGGCCGGCTCGAAGTAGGCGTGCTTGAAGGCCGTGATCGAGGCGCTGAAAGCGCGCTTGACGGCTTCGTCGAAGGTGATGCCGGCGACGTCGATCGCGCACGGGCAGGTCTGGGCGATCGGGCTCACCGACTGGGCCAGCCTGGACCTGAACCTGTTGTTGACCATCACCCGCGGTACCGCCGGATGGACGCCGGTGACCCTGCACAGCGCGACGGCGAACGCGGCGAGCAGGACCGGGGACGTGTCCGCGCCGGTGCGCGCCGCGATCGACTGCATCGCCAGGTAGGCCGCCTTCGAGTTGAGCCTGATCTGCGCGAAGCGCGGCGTGCGCGGTTCGGCCGGCTCGGCGAACATGCGGGGAGGGATGGTGCGGAGCAGGCGCTCCCAGTACCCCTCGGCGATCGCGCTGCGCCGCTTGCCCTGCGGGCTCGCCTGCCACTGCGCCTGCTCGAGCGGCTCCATCGCGGTGACCGGACCATTGACCACGCGGCGCGTGACCGGCCCAAGCTGCGTCTTGAACAGCTCCTTGTCGGCGACCGCCAGGTGCTCCGACTCGTCCATCATCACGAGCACGCCGAAACCGTCGGTGACGATGTGGCACATGGCCGTCACCCGGTAGGCGGGGACGCCCCGGTGCATGACCACGCCCATCTTCACCGGCCACTCGCTGGCGAAGTCAAGGTCGGCGGCGAGCCATTCCGCCTGAAGCGCCTTGGCAACGGTCAGCGGGTCGGCGTCGTCGCCGGTTTCGATCACGTCCAGGGCGACCTCGCCTGAGCTTGAGACCACCTGCTGCACGTGGCCGTCGTCGCTGATCAGCAGCCGGGTGCGGAGCGACTGATAGCGGCTCATCAGGAAGCTTAAGAGATCCGCCACGTCCTGCACGGTCTTGCCCCTGGCGATCGGCTCGAGGCCGGGCAGCCAGATCGGCGCGCCGCGCGCCTCGATCCCGCGCCAGATCACCTGCTGCCCCCAGGACAGCTCGGCGATGCCGGAGCCTTCCCCGGCGAACGGGACGAGCACCTTGTCCGCCATGCCGTCTGACCACCACCCTGCGCATCGTGCCGCGCGCCCCGGACTCGCTCCCGTGGCCCGCTTCAAAAAGGCCACGCATGTACCTGAAACGGTACAGAGCACCATCTGCGAGAGTCAATCGCAGCCAATCCCGGACGGCCCTTGCCCGAGGTCCCCGTGCGTCCTCGCAGGTGACCCCCGCTGGCCGGGCCGGGCAGGCGGCACTGGCCTGGTCGGCACATTGCTGGCCGAGCCATTCTCAGCTACGTTTCCCGTTGTGCGCAGTTACGCCGAATCCCGCTAGATCTCCCACGAAGGGACTCCGTCACATGGCCGACTCCATCCGGCAGTTCATTCTTGACTCGCTGCAGGAGATGAACTATGACGTCGAGGGCATTGACGACAACACCCAGCTCGGGCCGAGAGGCGCCGATCTTCGGTCGTTGTCTCTCGCGGAACTGGCGTTGCGAGTCGAGGACGAGTACGGCGTGAAGTTCGGCGAGGATGAGGCCGAGGAACTTGCCGGGAAGACGGTAGGCGAGTTCTGCGCCATCGTGGCCGAGCGCATGGACGCAGCGAAGACCCCGGCGGAGTGAGCCATGGTTGCGACGAACTTCCGCGGCGCGCTCGCCGCTGACCCCGACATCGGCGCGGGCAACGTCCTGGCGAAGCTGATCGAGCATGGCGCGGCGCTCGACGGGCCGGGCATCACCTTTGACACCAGCGTGGACGGGCACCCCGCCTGGGCGCCGTTCACCCTCGGAACGCTGCATGACCGGGTCGCGGCCCGGGCCGCGTGGCTGCACAGCCGCGGGATCTCCCAGCGGGACCCGGTCGCGGTCTATGTCACATCCGCAGCCGACTGCCTGCTCAGCTTCATGGCCCTGACCTGGCTCGGCGCCATTCCGGCGCTGATGAACGGCAACATGCCGGGCGACATCGCGGTGGAGTACATCAAGCAGCTGCGGGGAGTCGGAGTCCTCACCGACGCCGCGCATCGCGAGCTGCTCGAAGGGCACGATCTGGGCGTCCCGATCCTCGCCGATGCCGCCGAGCTCGGCACCGGGGACCCGGCCAGCGCGCCCGCGCACTACCGCCACTACCGAGACGACCCGATCGCCATCACGCACTCGTCGGGCACCACCAGGATGCCGACGGCGGTCGTTCACTCGCACGGCAGCCTGTTCGCCGCGACCCGCCTGGTGCACCTCGCGACGCCGCGGACCGAGGAGACCGAGCGCACGCTGTGCGTCCTGCCGGCCGCGCACGCCGCCGGGATCATCAGCCATCAGCAGGCCCTGTGCAACCGGCACGAGCTGCTGTACCTGTCGGCCCAGGGCGGGCAGTTCGAGCAGAGCGGTACCGCGGTGCTCGACGCCATCGAGCGGTGGCGGCCGACCGGCGTCTACGGGTTCGCCGTAACCTGGGCCGAGCTGGCGCGCTTCGACCTGACCACGCGTGACCTGAGCTCGGTCACGCTCTGGTTCAACACGGGCGACTGCGCGCACGAGGCTCACGTGCGGCGGCTCGTCGCGGCGGGCAGTCACCGGACCGTGACCCGCGAGGGAGTGGTCAGGGTGCCCGGGTCGAAGTTCATCGACGGCATCGGCTCGACGGAGATGGGGCACTCGGGGTTCAGCGCCGTCCACCGGCTCGGCAGCGACCGCTACGGCCGGTGCGTCGGGAAGCCGTATGACTTCGCCGAGATCGCGCTGCTCGATCTGGCCACCAGCACCGAGGTGCCGATCGGCCAGGTCGGCCACGTGGGCATGAAGTCCCCGACGCTCGCGCTCGGGTACTGGAACGACTCGGTGCAGACATACCGGACGAGGCAGGCCGGTTACTACATCACGGGTGACCTGATGTACCGCGACGAAGACGGCTACTACTACCACGTGGACCGGGCAATCGACTCGGTCGACCTCGGCGGCGGCAACTGGCTCTACACGGCCATGTCCGAGGAGCGCATCCTGATGCGGTGCCCGGACGTCCGGGACTGCACCGTCGTGGCCGGCCGGGCGGACGGCAAGATCGTCACCGATATCCTCCTCCTGCTCGCCGTCGGCGCGGATCGCGAGGCGGACCGCACCGACGCGGTCCGCGAGGCGCTCGGCGAGCCTGCCGCCGCCACCTTGCGGCGGATCGTGGCGGTGCCGGATGAGGACATCGTGGTCGGGCCCACCGGCAAGGTGCGCAAGTTCCTGATGCGGCAGCGGCACCTCGCCGCCACGGCGAAGTCGTGAGCGCAGACGGCACTGCTGGCCGTCCGGGGCACCGATCCGATCCCGGCCGCAGTGCCGTCATCACCGGCATCGGGCTCGTGACGCCGGTCGGCACCAGCCCGGCCGGCGTCTTCGACGCCCTGTGCGCCGGTGAGTCCGGGCTCCGCGAGCCACCGGAGGATCATCCGGTGGCCGGCGTGCTCGGGGTAGCCGGCATCGCGCCGGAGATCGACCCAGCCACGGTCCTGCCCGCGACCGAGGTCCGCACCGTGGACCGTTACGTGATCATGGCCCTGGCGGCGGCCGACAGCGCGCTTGCCGACGCAGGCCTGGTGGTCGGGACGGACGTGGACCCGGACCGGATCGGCGTCATCGTCTCCGGCGTGGGCGGCCTGGCCACGCTCGAGACGAACGCGCTCGCCCGCGGGCGCCGCGGCCGGGTCGGGGTGAGCCCGTACATGCTGGCCGCCATGCTGCCGGGAATGGGGGCCGCGTTCATCGCGATCAAGCACGGCATCCGGGGCTACAGCTCGTCGATCGCGACCGCGTGCGCGGCCGGCGCCCAGTCGATCGGCGAGGCAGCGCGCCTCATCCGCTGTGGTGACGCAGACGTCGTGGTCTGCGGGTCGAGCGAGGCGCACCTGTTCCCCACGCTCGCCGACTCGTTCGGCAACGCCTGGGCGCTGGCCCGCGGCTGGGCCGATCCGACGGCGGCCAGCAGGCCGTTCGACCGCCGGCGCAACGGCTTCGTGCTCAGCGAGGGCGCCGGGGTCGTGGTGCTGGAACGCCAGGAGCACGCCGAGGCGCGCGGAGCGGCCGGCTACGCCAGCGTGGCCGGGTGGGGCGCGACCACCGATGCCCACCACCCGACCACGCCCCGCCCGGACGGCTCGGGCGCGGCCGAGTGCATGCGCCGCGCGCTGGCCGACGCCGCGATCGCGGCGTCCGACGTGGGATACCTGAACGCGCACGGCACCGGCACGAAGCTGGGCGATGCCGCCGAGGCGAAGGCCATTCGCGCGGTGTTCGGCGACGGCCCGCCGGTGAGCTCGACCAAGGGCCTGACCGGCCACATGCTCGGGGCGTCCGGCGCGGTCGAGGCGGTGGTGGCCGTCGCGGCGATGAACCGCGGTCTCCTGCCGCCGACCTGGAACCTGGACGACCCTGACCCGGCATGCGACCTGGATCACGTGCGGGTCAAGCCCCGGCCGGCCTCCGTTGACTACGCGCTGTCCAACTCGTTCGGGTTCGGCGGCCACAATGTCAGCCTGGTCGTCGGTCCCGCGGCCACCAGCAGGCAGCGGTCGATCTAGCGCCGCATTGGGGTCAGCGCCTGATGGCGTGCACCCGGTAGGTGGCAAGCTCCTCATCGAGCAGCGGGGCCGGCTCGGCCGACGGCTCGAAGCCGTGGTCGCGCAGCAGCTCGCAGACCGAGTTCAGCCTCTTCTCGAAGTCCTGGACGATCAGGACCGCCTGCCTGATCAGCGGCCAGTGCACGGCATCGATGCCGAGCAGCACCTCGAGCTCGTCCCCTCCCACGCTGACCTTGAGCAGGTCGACAGGCCGGTCGGCGCTGAGGAACGCGGAGAGCCGCTCGACCGGCACGGTGATGTCGCGGCTCTTGTACAGCCGCTCGGCGATGCGGGGCGAGAACACCCGGCCCAGGGCGGCGATCGCGGGAGCTTTTTCCGCCGGGTACCTGGTCGAGTTGCCGGGAAGCGCCGGGTAGAAGGTGAAGGGAGACTGGACCTCAGGCCGACTCGCGATGGCGATCTCGTGAACGGCCGCGTTCACGAGCCCGTGCAGCTCGATGTTCTGCCGCGAAATGTCCGCGGTCTCTGGTACCGGCTCGAACGCCAGCAGTTCGGCATCTGGATAGGCGAGCTTGATGAATATGCCGAACATGCCGACGTTAGCCCCCACATCGACGACGAACGGGCGCTCGGGCAGGCCAGCGTGCTCATAGCATCGCGCCCGGAAGATCTCCTCGTACTGGAACTGCAGCTCCATCTTGCTCGACGCGTAGACCTCCAGGCCATCGGAGAGTTCGACCAGCTTGGGGGCGGACATCTTGCCTCGCTTTCCGGCTTTCGAGCGGTATCGCCCGCATCCCCACAGCATGGCATCGCGGCGTCCGCGGGAGAACCTCCGTCTCGGCTGAAGGCGCTGAGCGCCGCCTGGCCCCGCCGCGTCCCGGCCGGCCGCGGGGATCAGCGCGCGGTGGCCGGGGCGATGCCGGCGCGCGGTGGCCGGGGCGGTGCCGGCGCCCGGTCGGCGTCGTGCTGCGGAGCTGATCAGATGGTCGCTATACGCAAAGTGCCCCGCGATGTTCCGCATTCTGTGTTGTATCTTCAACTGATCCACGAGCCGGTCATCGCTGTGATATCTACACTCGCAGGTGAGGAAGAGGTGGTACAGATCGGGGCACACAGCAAGCGGCCAGGCCAGCAGGGCCAGCCCGCAGATGAGGACAGCGGACAGACCTGGCAGGATGGTCAGGCCGGATCACTTGCCGCGAATCTGTATGATCAGGCCGACCCGGCAGCCGTGCCGGACGCTTCTAAGCCGCTGAGCCCCTCAGGTGCTACCGGGCCGGACTGGCTGCCCACGGGGCCGGCAGATCAGGAGAAGACCGTCGTGCCGCTGAGTCCTTCTGGGTCGCTCAGTCCGTCAGGGTCGCTCAGTCCCTCTGGGTCGCTCAGTCCCTCTGGGTCGCTCAGTCCGTCAGGTGCAGCGACTCTTCCGCACTCGGTATGGCCTGCGGCACAGCCAGACCCGTCGGTGGGCTCGCTCGGCTCGCGGGGACCCAAGGACACCGCAGACCCGGTATGGCCCACCATGCCAGGAAGCGCGCCCAAGTCGGCCAGCGCGCCGAAGCCGGCCAGCGCACTGAAGCCGGCCGGTGCACTGAGTCCTTCCGGGTCCGATGGTGCTCTTGATCCGGTGTGGTCTGCCCCGGCCAGCGCGCCGAAGCCGGCCAGCGCGCCGAGTACTTCCGCGTCAGATAGCGTCATCGATCCGGTGTGGCCCGCCGCGTCGGGAAGCGCGTTCCGGTCGGCTGGCGTGCCCAGTCAGTCCGCGTCGGACGGTACTCCAGATCCGCTGTGGCCCGCCATGCCGGGCAGCGCGTCGGGATCAGGCGGTGTTCCCGATTCGGTATGGCGCACGCCTCCGGCAAGTCCGTCGGCCACCGCTCCCGTCTCTCCGTCGGGAACCGCTCCCGAGTCTGTGTGGCCCTCTTCGCCCGCGAGCGCAGCCGGGGCTAGTGCGGCCGGCGCCAGTGCGGTCAGCCCGGCTGGAGCGAGCGGTTCCGCACTGCCGGAAGGATCGGTCAAGCTGTCCGGGTCGGGAAGGTCGCCAAGGTCGCAAAGCTCGTCTCACTCCGCAGGACCGGCAGCGACGGCAGCGGGCCTGAGCTTGTCCGCCGCCGCGGTGAGCCTCAGCTTCTCCGGCCCGGCCACGGCATCGAATGCACCGACCGGGCCAGGGCCGTCTGGCGCTTGGCCGGGCGACTCGGCTGGCGGAGCCAGCGGGTCTGGCGCCTGGTCGGGTGGGTCGGCCAGTGGATCTGACGGGTCGTCTGGCGCTTGGTCGGGCGGCGGGTCTGGTGCGTCGGGCGACGGCTCAGGTGGTTCGGACTCTGGGTCGGCCGGCTCGGGCGGCGGGTCAGATGGCTCGGGCGGCGGGCCGACCGACGGCACGAACTGGTGGTCCGCCGGCGGCAGCGGCGGCCCTCCGGGTTCTGGCAGGCCGGCCCGGCGGAGCCTCATCCCGGCGCTCAGCGTGGCGGCCGCCGCGGCTGTGATCCTGGCCGCCGCGGGCGTCTACTACTACCTGCAGAATCCCAGTCCGGCACAGGCCGCAGGGAACAACGGGCATGCACATCAGGCCTCGGCGCTGGCAAAGGGGCCCGAGCAAGTGGTTTCGGTCAGCCCGGCCGACGGCACCAAGGACATCAACGGCGCAGCCGACGTGCGCGTCGTGTTCTCCGAGACCCTGAGTCCCACCTCGCCGATGCCCGCCCTGTCCCCGGCCATCAAAGGCACCTGGCGGCGTTCGGGTAAAACGGCCGTCTTCGTTCCGGCCCGCGGCTTCTCGCCCCGGACAAAGGTCACGCTGCGAATTCCCGGCGGCAGCACGGGCATTCAGTCGAATGGTGGCGGCCTGCTTGCCGCACCGGTCACCGTCCGGTTCCGGACCGGCACGTTCAGCCGGATCAGGATGGAGCAGCTGCTGGCTCAGCTTGGCTACCTGCCGCTGAGCTGGAGTCCGGCGACCGGGTCGGCCGCGCCGCTGTCCGATCCCAACGTCCAGCTAAGCGCCGCCTACAGCCCGCCGCAGGGCAGCTACACCTGGCAGACGGGGTATCCGATCCAGCTGAAGCGGCTGTGGAAGCCGAACCGTCCGAGCGAGGTCCTCCTTGGCGCGGTGACGGCGTTCGAGTCCGACCATGGCCTGGCACTCGACGGGACGATCAGTCGCGGTGTCTGGCGGGCGATGTTCCACGCGCTGACCCACGACCAGATGAACAAGCACGGTTACACCTATGCGCTCGCCAGCCAGAAGCTGCCCGAGACACTGACCGTCTGGCATAACGGCGCGATCGTGTTCAAGCACCTGGCGAACACCGGGATCGCCATCCGGCCCACGGCCGTGCACACCGACCCGGTGTACCTGCGGTACCGGTTCCAGATCATGAAGGGCACCAACCCGGACGGGTCCAAGTACGCCGACCCGGTCGCCTGGGTCGCCTACTTCCACTATGGCGAGGCCGTGCATTACTTCCCGCGTTACTCCTACGGGTCGCCGCAGAGCCTCGGCTGTGTCGAGCTGCCTTACGCGCCCGCGAAGAAAGTGTGGCCATACCTGA
The DNA here is from genome assembly GCA_035604275.1 of Streptosporangiaceae bacterium. Taxonomy (GTDB): domain Bacteria; phylum Actinomycetota; class Actinomycetes; order Streptosporangiales; family Streptosporangiaceae; genus Chersky-822. The sequence goes on from DATNIU010000169.1 coordinate 21,662, forward strand.
CCTTCGGAACGCTGGTCACCGTCACAGCCCCATAGCTCAGACGACTCCGCAACGTCGTCGCGCTCCGTCTCTCGCGGAGCGCGACGACGCCCGACGCGCCTCGCCGCTGGCTGCTCGGCGCTGTCGTGGCCGAACGCTGGGCTGCTCGATCTTTCGCCCTCCGCGCTGGGCTGCACCAAGAGGTGATAAGACGTATCTAGAACGGTAGTCGGAGGTCACCGTGGTCCGCGTACTCTTCATCACCGGGTTCAACCGCAGCGGTACCACCCTGGTCACTTCCGCGGCCACCGAGGCGGCCAGTGCGAGGACGCTGACCGTCGGCCACCTGGCGCGCCACATGCCGAGCGTCGATCGCTTCCTGACTACCTCGCGCAAGCAGGCCACGGTCCCGGATCGCGGGGTAGACCGGCTGCCGGTCAATGAGTCGACGCCGGAAGAGTACGGATGGCTGCTGCACGCCGCGACTGGCGAGTACGCGTTCGGCGCCAAGGCGGCCGAGTCCGGCGTCCTTTCGGCTCTGGTCGAGGAACTCGCCGACGACGGCGATGCGCCCGTCGTCCTGAAGAACCCATGGGACACCGGTCATGAGCGGCTGCTGCTCGACCACTTCGGCGATTCACGGGTGCTCCTGGTTCGCCGCAGGCTGGGCGCGATCGAGGACAGCGTGGAGCGGGCCTGGACGCGCATGGCCACATCCAACAGATATCTGCGCGCACTGATCGGCGACCGCCGTCGCGCGGCCGAGACCCTCGGCGTGATTCTGGACTCGAAGGCCAGGCAGGATCTGGTCGAAGACACCAGGCGGAAGACCCGCCGGGACGTCCTGCGACTGGCTCGCAGCGCGGGCAGGCTGCCGCTGGACCGGGTGGCCTTCCTCTCCTATGACGAATTACGCGAGGATCCGCAGGCCGGGGCGGCATGGGCGGCTCACATACTCGACCCCGAGGCGTTCGGCCGGGCCATCTCGGCGCTCACGTTTCCCGAGTACAACCGTGCGAAACCGGGCAGTTACCTGGTCCGGGCGATCGACGGTTACTGGGCATGGGCCTGGCGCCGCGCCCGCGCGAAGCAGATCAAAGCGGGCATCCTGCCGTCGACCATGGGTCGTTGAGATCGCCCGGCTCCACATAGCACGGCTTTCAGTCATAAACCCGCCCGATTTACGTGAAATGTGGCCACGAAATCCGTGCTAAGTGCCGTCGCGGCTGGGCGAGGGGAGGCGTCTGGCCCGGCGACAACTCGTGAGCGACACGGGCGAGGCACCGATAGCATCAGAGCTTCGAGATAATTCAGCCAACTCTCTAAGGAGCTAGCCGTGCCTGCCGACAAGCTGCACATCACTCTCGCCGGACGCGAGCATGTGGTGGAAGCGGGCACGACGGCTGGTGAGGTGCTCGCACCCAGCGGACCGGGCGCTGTCCAGGCGAGCGCTGGCCTGCAGGGCGGCGCCCAGGCGTGGGCTGGCCTGGAGGGCGGCGTCCAGGCGGTCGGTGGCCAGGGGGGCAGCGCTGCGGGAGGCCAGGCGAGAGACGGCGCCCAGGCGAGGGCTGGCCTGGGGGACGGCGGTCAGGCGGGCGTGGCGGCGGGCGGCCGGGTGATCGCGGCGCGGGTCAATGGCACTCTGCGTGACCTGGCTCAGCCGCTGGCCGACGGCGACGCGGTCGAGCCGGTCGACCTGGCGTCGGGGGACGGGCTCGCCATCTTGCGGCATTCCACCGCGCACGTGCTCGCGCAGGCCGTTCAGGCGCTGCACCCGGATGCGCGGCTCGGTATCGGTCCGCCGGTCGAGAATGGCTTCTATTACGACTTCGATGTGAGCCGCCCGTTCAGCCCTGAAGATCTTAAGGCGATCGAGCAGAAGATGCGTCAGATCGTGAAGCAGGGTCAGCGCTTCAGCCGCCGGGTGGTCTCCGATGCCGACGCCCGCGCCGAGCTGACGGCCGAGCCGTACAAGCTCGAGCTGATCGGGCTGAAGGGCGCCGTCGAAAGCGGGCACGGGGCCGATGCCGGGGAGTCCGTCGAGGTCGGCGGTGCCGAGCTGACCATCTACGACAACCTGGACCCGGCCACGGGCTCGGTCTGCTGGAAGGACCTGTGCCGGGGCCCGCATCTGCCGAGCACCCGGGCGATCCCGGCGTTCAAGCTGATGCGCAGCGGCGGCGCCTACTGGCGCGGCAGCGAGAAGAACCCGCAGTTGCAGCGGATCTACGGCACCGCGTGGCCATCACGCCAGGCGCAGGACGACTACCTCACCCAGCTCGCCGAGGCCGAGCGGCGCGATCACCGCAAGCTGGGGGCCGAGCTCGACCTGTTCTCGTTCCCCGGCGAGATCGGCAGCGGGCTTGCAGTGTTCCACCCCAAGGGCGGCACTATGCGCCGGGTGATGGAGGACTACTCGAGGCGGCGTCACGAAGAGGCCGGCTACGAGTTCGTGAACAGCCCGCACATCACGAAGTCGAATCTGTTCGAGACCTCGGGGCACTTGCAGTGGTTCGCCGATGGCATCTTCCCGCCGATGGAGATGGAGGGCTCCAGGTACTACCTGAAGCCGATGAACTGCCCGTTCCACATCCTGATCTTCAAGGCCCGGGGGAGGTCCTACCGGGAGCTGCCGCTGCGGCTGTTCGAGTTCGGCACCGTCTACCGGTACGAGAAGTCCGGCGTGGTGCACGGTCTGACCCGGGTACGCGGGCTGACCATGGACGACGCGCACATCTTCTGCACCAGAGAGCAGGCGGGCGCCGAGCTGAAGCGGCTGCTGACCTTCGTGCTCGACCTGCTCCGCGACTACGGCCTGAGTGACTTCTACCTGGAGCTGTCAACCAGGGATGACGTCAAGGACAAGTGGGTGGGCAGCGTCGAGGACTGGGAGCACGCGACCGAGGCGCTGCGTGAGGCTGCGAAGGAGTCCGGGCTTGAGCTGGTCGCCGATCCCGGTGGCGCGGCGTTCTACGGGCCGAAGATCTCGGTCCAGGCCAGGGACGCGATCGGGCGCACCTGGCAGCTGTCCACCATCCAGCTCGACTACAACGAGCCGAAGCGGTTCGAGATGGAGTACCAGGCCGCGGACGGCTCGCGGCAGCAGCCGATCATGATCCACCGGGCTCTGTTCGGCTCGATCGAGCGGTTCTTCGGCATCCTGGTCGAGCACTATGCCGGGGCGTTCCCGCCGTGGCTGGCGCCGGTCCAGGTGGTCGGCATCCCGATCTCCGACGCCCACGTGCCCTACCTGGAGGACGTCGCCGCCCGGCTTCGTCAGCGCGGCATCCGGGTTCAGGTGGATACCAGCGCCGACCGGATGCAGAAGAAGATCAGGACGGCCCAGCAGCAGAAGGTGCCCTACATGCTGCTGGCCGGCGACGACGACGTCGCGGCCGGCGCCGTCTCGTTCCGCTACCGCAGCGGCGAGCAGCGCAACGGCATCGCCGTGGACGAGGCCATCGCCGAGATCGCCGCCGCTGTCGAGCAGCGCATCCAGATCTGATGCGGCCAGGAACGCCGGCGGCGTATCTGCATGGTCATCACGAGCGGCTGGGTTTTGACGACGCGACGTTCGACGTCGTGCACGCGCATCAGGTGCTGCAGCACCTGGCCGACCCGATCGCCGCGCTGGCCGAGATGCGGCGGGTGTGCCGCCCCGGTGGCATCGTCGCGGCCAGGGACGGGGACTACGGCGGGATGTTCTGGTTCCCCGAGGCGCCTGGGCTGGCGGAGTGGCGAGAGCTGTACCAGCAGGTCGCCCGCGCGCTGGACGGCGAGCCAGATGCCGGGCGGCGGATGCTGCGGTGGGCACGGGCGGCTGGTTTCACCGAGATCGAGGCGTCGGCGAGCGCCTGGTGCTTCGCCACGCCCGGCGAGCGCTCCTGGTGGGGCTCGCTGTGGGCTGACCGGCTGACCGAGTCGAACTTCGGCGAGCAGGTCATCGGGCATGGCCTGGCCACCAGGCAGGACGTCGAGCGGCTGGCGCAGGACTGGCTGCGGTGGGCGTCGAGCGAGGATGGCTGGTTTCTCGTCCCGCACGGTGAGATCCTCTGCCGGGCCTAGCCGTGCTCCGGGCTTTCGCGGTCGATTCTCAGTCATAGTGACTGACAGACGACCACGATCATGAAAAGGGCTACCGAGCGGGCTCGGCTGGGCCGCCCCTATGCTGCAGTCATGGACGGTGCCGCATCCGACAGCCCCGCCGCGGAGACCTCGTCAGCCCCGCACTCCGAGGCCGTGCCGCAGGAAGGCGCAGGCACGCCAGACGGTTTCCAGCGGCTCTGGATGCCGCACCGGATGGCCTACATCAGGGGCGAGAACAAGCCAGCCGGACCGGGTCCCGATGACGGCTGCCCGTTCTGCCGCATCCCGGCCCTGGCCGACGCCGACGGCCTGATCGTCGCCCGCGGCACGCTGGTCTACGCGGTGCTGAACCTCTACCCGTACAACAGCGGGCACCTGATGGTCTGCCCGTACCGGCACGTCGCCGACTACACCGACCTCGACCCGGCCGAGACCGCCGAGCTGGCCTGTTACACGAAATCGGCGATGACAGCACTGCGCACGGCCTCCGGCGCACAGGGCTTCAACATCGGGATGAACATGGGCGGCGTGGCCGGGGCCGGCATCGCCGCGCACCTGCACCAGCACGTCGTTCCCCGCTGGGGCGGCGACGCCAACTTCATGCCCGTCGTCGGCCAGACCAAGGTCCTGCCCCAGCTCCTGGCCGACACCCGCAACCTGCTAGCCGACGCCTGGCCGGGAGCCAGCTGAGTCGTCTGCGCGGCGGCCCGGCAGCACACCGCCGGTGCCAGCTGCTGCGCAACGCTGTGCACCGGCGGCATGCCGCCGGCCGCTCGATGTGGCTCCTGCCCAGTACTGCCCAGTACTGCGCTGTTGCCGTGGCACGACATTGAGCGGTGGCCGGACCGTTCGCGGTGCTAGCCGTTGCGCAGCAGGCGGCACCGCGGTACGGCCGGCCACAGCTCCCACCCACGGGTCTACTATCTCCGCTCAGCTGGGCTTGGAGGCTGCGGCCACCTTCTCGGTGAGGTGGGAAGGGAGCGGCTCGTAG
>DATNIU010000170.1:0-11717 GCA_035604275.1 Streptosporangiaceae bacterium
AGCTCGTTGCAGGCGAGTTCGAGCGCGACCGAGGCGGCCTTGGGGCCGATCACCATCGCGAGGAACAAGGCGATCTTGTCTGGCTGCTTGAGCAGGTCCTGGGCGAACTGGGCCGACGCGCTCGCCACCCCGGACGCGAGCACCGAGGGCAGGTTCTCCCACCTGGTGGTGCTCGGGACGTGGACGCTGAAGGCCGGCAGTTCGAGGCTGACGAACGGGCTGCTGGCGCCGGTGATCGTCAGCGCGTAGGTTCCGGTGAACGCGAAGACCAGGTCGGTACCCGCGACGCTGACCGACGGGGTGACGGAGAAGCTGCTCGAATAGGCCGAGTTGACGATGAAGTCGGCGAGCGCGCCGCACGGTGAGCCGTCGCTGGTGTCGGCGAGCTGCTTGATGGCCGCGACGAGGTCGACCAGGTCGCGGACCCAGGTGAACTCTGGCCAGCCGTCGATCGCGAACTCACCGTTACGGCCGGGGTGGGTGGTGTAGGAGAAGCCGCAGCTCAGCACGCCGAACGGGTCGAGCGGCCGGGCAGCGGTAAGGCGCCCGGCGAAAATCGTGCCGCCGTCCGATCCCTTGCTGACGGTCACCTCGACGGCCAGGAAGGCCGAGCCGAGGAAGTTGATCCCCGTGCTGAGGCCGAACGCGGGCTGGGCGCCGGTCTGGAAGGCGATCATCGGGCCGCCGGTGTACGGCTGGTCCGGCGGCGGCGGCGTGGCGCTCGCGAGCTGCACGAAGATCAGGTCGAGCGGGTTGTCGAGCGCGATGCCGGCCCTGACCCCGGTGTAGGCGTGCGTGGACGGATCTTGCAGCACGGTCAGCAGGCCGTGCAGGGTGATCTCGGTGATCAGGGTCAGCTTGATCTGCGCATCGACGTTGAAGCCCGTCGACAGCGCGGTGCCGTTCAGCGTCGCCAGCGTGCCAGCCGGGTCGGCCGCCGGGTCGTAGTAGTAGATCTTGCTGCCAGACAGGAACGTGATGTCGATGAATCCGGCTGGCCAGTTGGCGCCCGATCCGGTCAGGCACTGCGCGATGAAGGCGCCGATCGAGAAGTCGGCATTGAGCGCGAGGTAGAACAGCGCGGGCGTGCCGGAGATCAGCGCGAGCGCGGCGGTGCAGCTCAGCCGGGTGTCCGGCTGGCTCGGCGCGGGCGCGGGACCGAGCAGCACGTTGCCGCCGATGCTGAACGCGGAGGTCTGCGGTGTGGCCGGCTGGCCGCCCGCGGCCGGTACCGCCCAGGTGTAGGTGACGGTCAGGTTCAGTCCCGACAGCACGATCCCCGGCACGCCGAACGGGTTGGCGATCTGCTGGCTGGTCTGGCTGACCGTCGAGGTCAGGCCGGTGTTGTCGACGGCGAGCAGGACGTCGAACGTGTAGCCGGAGCCGAAGACGCCAGTCAGCGCGACCCGGCCGGCGAGCGCGAAGCGGGCCGCCTGCGCCGGAGTGTAGGCCAGATGAATGCCCGGGTAGGCGTCGGTATGCGTGAGCAGGATCGTGCTCGCGATCGTGATGTCGGGCAGGTCGGCGGAGAAGGTCGTGGCGGTCGGGTCAGCCGAGTCGATCACGGCTTCCAGCCAGACCGACGGCGGCGAGTTCACGGTGCCGATCTGCAGGACGCGGGAGAACAGGGATACCGGCTGGAAGTCGATCTGCGCCGCGAAGTAGGCGCCGGTGGACAGCGCCATGACCTGGCCGGTCAGGCCCGCCAGCGGTGCGGGCGCGGCCGGGGCGATCTGGCCGAGCAGCGCGGTGGTGCTGCTCGCCAGCGCTCCGAGTGTCTGGCCCGCTAGGTCGCACACGACCAGGTGCGCGGCGGCGACCTGGACGTAGGCGTCGACGGGGGCCAGGGCCGGCAGAAGAGCGCCGAACCTGAACTGCGGCCCGAGTGCCAGCGCCACGGCGTACGTCCACGGCTGGCCGCCGGCCGAGCTCAGGTAGACCATGGCGTCGGCGGCCAGTCCCGATCCGTAGGAGATCGCGCCGTAGACCAGGAACTGCGACGCGGTCAGGTTCAGGTACACCGCAGCGCCGGTGAAGGCCAGCGCGGTCAGCCCGGATGGCGCGACCGCCGCCCAGTCCTGCGTGCCGGTCGGCGCGCCGATCCCGTCGGTGACGCCGCTGATCGAGATGTTGGCCGCGTCGGCCGGGGTGAGCACGCCGGTGAGCACCGTCTGCGCGTGCGCGCCGCCGATCATCAGCGCGAGCACGACGTGGATGCCGGCGAAGTCGAACGTGCCGGTCAGGCTCGCCGCGAGCGGGGCGCCTTGCTGCGGGATGTCGATGGTCCCGCCGATTGACCTGATCGCGACCTGCGCCGAGCCGAGCGTGAACTCCCAGTCGAAGTCGGCCTGCCCGGAGAAGTGGAACTCGCCGGTGTCAGGAACGGCCATGACCGAGGCTTCATTGATCGTGATCGCGGCCGGCAGGCGATACTGCGTAGCGTCCGCTGGCAGCGCGAGCGCCTGCGGGGTGATCGAGTCCGCGGCCTGGACCAGGTCGATCGTCAGGCCGCCCAGGAGCGTTCCGGTGAACTGCCAGGGCGCCTGGACGTCAGGCTTGGCCGCGCTGACCGCGATGTCCACGCCGATCAGGGTGACCACGCCGGTGACCGTCCCGGTGATCTGCGCGGCGACGACCGGGTAGGGCAGCGTGAGCTGAGCGCTGAGGTAGGTCAATGACAGGTAACCGGGAACGACCGTCCACACGTCGTCGATGCTCACCGTGAAGCCGATCTGGGTGAGCGCGCCTCCGGCGTCGCCCGCGAAGACCATCGCGATGTCGCTCACGTCGATGCCAGCGGACAGCGGCAGCGTGTCAGGCAGCGCCGCGGCCGAGTCCGACGGGTCGAGCCAGCCGTTCAGCTCGCCGAACCCTGGCACGTGCACCGGGTTGTTGTACGCCGCGTTGAACAGCCAGGTCCCGCTGGCATCGTCTTTGTACAGCAGCACGTCGACCGGGCTGCCGGCCACGATCAGCGTGCCGTCGAGCTGGCCGGACACGGTGACCGGGGTGGTCGTCGGATCGAACGCGAAGGCGGCGGCCACGCCGGTCACGACCAGGCTGTCGGGACCGATGATCACCCAGTCGCTGGCCTGGGCGCAGGCGAACGAGACATGCTCCAGGCTGACGGCGGCCGGGTCGACGGAGACGGAGAAGCCGGTCAGGCTGAGGCCGCCGAACGTGCTGACGCCGGTCGGCAGCGCGACCGGATCGGCGCCGAGCAACGCGAGAACCTGGCCGATGGTCGGCAGCTCGATCGGGCTGCCTGGGTCCAGGCTCAGCGTCCAGAGCTGCCCGTCGCCGATCGGCACCGGCAGCACGAGGTTGAGCGTCGTGGTCTGTCCCGATCCGGACAGGCTGACGCTGCCCCGCAGCTCGCCCGTGGTCGCCCAGGTGCCGTCGCTGCCCTTGGTGATCACCAGGTCAGCCGACCAGCCCGACAGCGTCAGATGGCCGCCGATCAGCGGCCATGGGCTGGTCTGGCCGATCGTGAGCCCGACCTCGGTCAGCGTCTGTGCGGCCGGGTCGGCGAGCAGGTAGACCTGGCTGAGCGTGAAGCTGCTGCCCAGCGCGATCAGCGATTCCGGCAGCACGCCGGACACCTGGTCGGCGGTCAGCCCGGCCAGGGCTGCCAGGTTGGCCAGGGTCGGCACGTTGGATGTGTCGGTGATCTCGACGTACCAGCCGCCGCCTGGCGGAACCGCGGCTGTGACCGTGTAGCTGGCCTGACCGAGGCTGAGCTGGCCGCTGACCGCGGCACCCCACGATGTCAGCGGGCTGGCGGCGTAGCCGGGGGAGCGGATGACCGTGCCGGTCAGGGTGAGGCCGGAGATGGCCAGGTTCAGGGCGGGTACCAGCGGCCACGGCGCCGCGCCGAAGCCGAGCGTGACCGTCGTGCTGGTGGGCTCGTCACCGGCCGCGCTGAAGCTGACCGTATAGCCGGTCACTGTGACGCCGGTCATCGAGAGCAGATCGGCTGGGAGCAGCGCGGCGAGCACGTCGCCGGTGCCGCTGTCGGTCAGCGCGCTGGTGGCGTCGGCCGCGCTGAGCGTGCCGCGGGCCGCCAGGTTCAGCTCGCCCGCGATGGCGGTGGGCAGGTCGAGCACGCACGGAACCTGGCCGCCGCCGAGCGTCACCTGCCCGGCGATGGTCAGCGCGTTCACGGTCGCGGTCGGCGGGCTGGTGCCGGCGGTCGGATCGATGCTGGGGGCAGGAGGGCCAGGCGGCGACGGCGCTGGGGTCGGTGCCGGCGCGGGTGCGCAGGAGAGCTGCGGCCTGCCTCCGCTGAGCGTCAGAGGGCCCTGGCCGGTCCTGGGGATGGTCAGCGCGCCGAGCGCCGACTCGGCGGTCCAGCTGAACTGCGGCGTGCCGTCGGCCAAGATCTGCACCGGCCCGCCGATCCTGGTGTAGAAGGTGCCGGCCTGGCTGGGCTGGCCGGTGGTGACGGCCAGGTCGCCGCGGACCGCCAGCATTGACTGGTACTGCAATCCCGGTTGCAGCGCGAAGAAGTACGCGGGATCGGCGTGGCCGAACGTGGTGGCGGCGAAGCTCACGCCGCTGACCGGCAGGTAGTCGAACGGGGTCTCGGTGAGGGCGTCGAACGCGCTGCCGAGCGACCAGCCGTCTGGCAGGGCCGCCGTCCAGGTGGCCGCGAGTTCCAGGTCGGCGGTGACGGTGAACGTCACGGTGACCGCGGTGGCGGGGTCGGCGGTCAGCGCGTCTGACGTGCCGGTCAGGGTGAGCGCGCCCGCTGCGGTGTCGAGCACCGGATCGGTGGCCGCGATGATCGTCAGCGGCGTGCTCGCCCCCGGCGTCAGCGCGGAGACCAGGGCGGTGCGCACCGCGCCGGGATCGCCGTCGCCGGTGTCGGGCAGCACCGCGGCGTCCAGCGGGTAGCTCCAGTGCGTGGTGTCGTTGGCCGGGCGCGCTCGCGCCGCGAGCAGCCGGTCCCGCAGCGCGGTGAGGATCCCCGCCGGGGTCGGCAGCGTGATGCTGGCGGCCTGGCTCGGCAGGCCGGTCACCGAGACGACCACCGTGTAGGTGCCGCCTGCGAGGATGCCCGCGCCCGAGAGCGTGACCGGTGGCTGGTAGCCGCCGGAGGTGATGTCGGCGGTGTCCACCACGTTGTCGGCCGAGTCCGTCACGACGACGTGATAACCGTAGGCCGGCTCGATCGGCGGCCAGGAAGCCTCGATGGCCCGGCCTTTGCGGGTCAGCGTGACCTGAGGCTGCAGGTCGCCCTGCGGCATGGCGTCCTCCCGTCAGGTGATCGGCGTGCCAGAATCGTCGACGAAGCTGAGCTTGCTGCCGCCGGCGAAGTTGTCCCTGCGCATCGCGGCCTTGGTGAAGTTGCTCGTGTCGATGCTGGCGCCGGCGGTGTCCATCGACCGCAGGGCGGTCTCGAACGCGCGGATCCCCGGGGTGAACGTGTACCCGTCGACCAGGCTGGGCCGGCGGATCGCGGCGAGGTTCATCAGCCCGGTGTCCTCGTCGTACTGGAACAGGGCCGCCCAGGTGATTCCGCTGAGCATGTACCTGGTCAGCCTGCGGCCGACCAGGTTGATCGCGACCGCGATCGTCCAGTACCGCAGTTCGAGCGCGAACTCGCCGGGCGTGAACTGGAACGGCGGGGTGTTCAGCCCGCTCTGCCCGAGCCCGGCCGGAGCCGTGTCCAGATCCATGGCGTCCTGCAGGCCCTGGTCGACCTGGTACTCCCTGATCCGCCACAACGCGTCGCGGCCCGCGTCGTAGAGCAGTTCCGCCATGTCGTAGTCGGTGAGCAGGTGCACGACCACGTCCGTGCCGCCGCCGGTCCCCGGCCTGGTGCCGATGACCAGCGTGTCGCCGAGGTTTTCCGGGTCGGGCAGGGTGAGCAGCACGCTGTCGCCGACGACCTGAGCCTCGATCTGCGATTCATCGATTCCGGCCAGCGGCGGGCCGTCGGCGGGAGCGGAAGACAGCGCCGTTGTCTCCAGCGAGTTCAGCGCGAGACGGTACGGCTCGTTCTGGGCTAGCTGGCCCGGCGTCGGGGACAGCACGAGGATCACCTTGTCGTCGGTCAGGAATGGTCCCAGGTCGTCTGGCGTGACCAGCCCGGCGGCGATCTCGCCGAACAACGACGCGGCCATCGACTGCGTGGGCCCGAGGCTCGCCGCGGAGCACAATGAGCCGTTGTCGAGCGGGTGGTAAAAGAAGTCGGAGTTATTGCGTATGTCCCGCGTCAGCAGCGCGTTGTACGGATAGAACGGGGTGTAGATCTCGCGCAGGCTCGCGTCGGCAGGACCCATGAAATCCAGGAACCGCAGGTCACGTCCGTAGACGTACGGCGCGCGGTCCGCGAGCTTGCCGCCGTACACCTCCGGCGGGATGGGCGTGCCGCGGAAGCTGAGCCGCATGAACTGCAGGTAGCCGGCGTACCGCACCGCGTTCCTCGAGTAGACCAGTTGCGCTGTCGGGTCCCGGCTCGGGTCGTAGTAGGCGCGCACGATCACGGGTTCGGCGAAGTTGTCGTCGAAGCCGAGCAGATGCGGCCCGGCGGTGAAGTAGGCCCGGCCGAGCGGTGCGGTCACGCTGGGGTCCCTGGTGATCCCGTTCACGACGTACTGCCCGTTTACCGAGGAGACCGTCAGTGCCATGTGGGCTCCCGGAGTCAGTGCGTGTCGGAGTGGGTGAAGGGGCCGATCGGGTAGATCGCCGGAGCGGCGTTCTTGGCCGCGGTGGGGCGCAGTGTCGATGTCGGGTCGGCGAGGGGGGTCAGCACGCCGATCCCGTAGACCTGGACGGTCAGCAGCGTGCCGGGTGCGGTGGCGTCCTGGATCGCGGCGATCGTCTCATCGACGGGCCTGATCACCGTGTTGCCCATGATCTTGGCGGTGTAGATGCTGACGCCGAACGCCTTGTTCTTCACCTTCGCCGCCACCTCAGTCAGGTAGATCCCGCCGATCGTGTTGTTGACCTTCACGCTGTCGGCCGCGACCTTGCCTTTGGCCCGCCGCCCCCACTGGGCGGTCTGCGTCTTGGTGACCCTGTTCATGACCGCCTGGGTCGGGTGGTAGTGGAACCTGTGCTTCACGCCTGAACTGCCGACGAAGACCAGTGGCTGCACGGTGGCGAGCAGGTGCACGTCCACGCTGGAGGACGAGCCGTGGTGGTTGGCCTTGAAGAGCGTGCAGTAGCCGTCGGCGGTGAACTTGGGCTGGCCCTTCACCCACTTAGCCGTCTTCGGGAAGTACGCTTCCAGCGCCGGGCCGAGCGTCGACTCCACGTCGGCGTGCTGGGAGAAGGACTTCTTGGAACTGGTGTCCGCCGCGTTCGCGCCGAAGTTGCCGCCAGGGCCGACCCCGTTGCCGGCGATGTCCCCGCCGAGCAGGCAGCGGAACGAGCCGTACTGGAGCACGAGCACGACCGACCTGTCGTTCTGGTCGACCGTGGAGCCGGTCGAGGAGATCGGGATTGTCGTCTTCTTCGCCGCGTCCCACACCGCCTGCGCGGCGGCGAGCACGGTCGCCGTGATCGCGATGCCGTTCACGCCGGTCCCCAGGTCGATCGTGACCTGCTGCTTGGTGCTAGCGTCCCGTCCGCCGGGGCTAATGTAGACGCGTCGCGTCTTGTTCTTCGGCACCGACATGGCGCTCGTGATGTCTTCCTGGAAGTCGGCGTAGCGCTGCGAGGTAGGGTCGGACTTCTTGTCGGTCATCGCCTGGTACACGGCGCCCGGCCGCAGCCGGTCAACCAGCTTGACCTTGTCGCCCTTCTTCTTCGGGTCGACCCTCTCCTTGAACACGCTGCGCAGGCCCGCCATGTGATCGTCATGGTAATGGCTGACCACAAGCGACAGATCGGGCCGGTAGACGGTCTTGCCGTCGAGCACGCCCTGATCGGTCAGGTAGTTGAGCACGTCCCCGCCATACTCGTCATCCCCGCCATCGACAAGCAGTGCCTTGGTGATGGTGCCGGCCAGCGAGACGCCGTTCTTGAGCGCATAAGGCACATAGTCGATCGGGTTCGGGGGAACGCTCGCGCCGCCCTTGGCCGTGGTGATCGCGGCCTTTACCTTGTCGAGCGCGCGGTTGATCACCAGGACCGCGTCGCCCTGGCCGACGTTCATCACGTGGATCTCAAGGCTCGCGCTCTGCGGCATGGGAATACCTCACAACGACGGTGTTCGGTAGATCTGGGTTAGTGCCCGCTGCTCGCCGACGGTGGCGCGACCTCGCAACCGAATCGTCGCTCAGTCCGCCCCCCATGTAAATCCCTCGCAGTCCGGTAACCAGAGAAATTGACACCGCCAATGCCTACAGGCGCGGCTCAGTTTCGTCTGGCTATCGCGACCTTCGGGCTACGGGAACGCCTGGCTGATTCTCGCTGCATCAAGGGCCGATCACTCGGATTGCCGGTCATTACGCAGCAGGATAGTTGCGGGCGATCTGGCCGCATCGCCGATCTGGTCCGGCGGGACAGCCGGTAGCGAGCTGGACGGCCGTGACCTCTCGTACCGGCCAGCCGCCGTCCGGTCGCTGTAGGCGAAGTACGAGTCGCGTTCGCGCCGGTCGGCTCGTTCTGGCGGTCTGCGGCGCGTTCCGCGTGGCCAATGGCCGGATCTACCGTGACGTGGCGTAGAGCTCTGACAGGTAGCGCAGTCGCCGGATGACTGCCTTGCCGGGCGGCCAGGTGCCGCCGTCGCCTTGCTGGCCGTTCCAGCGGGTCAGGATGCGATGGCAGTTGTGCTCGGCGGCCCAGGCCGCGAGTTCGGTGAACCAGCCTTCCTGGTAGCGCGCCGGGTGCGCGTTTGTTTCCGGGATGCAGATCTGCGGGTGCCGGAGGCCGGACTTGTGCTGGAAGACCGCGAGGGCACCGTCTAGGTGAGCGTGCAGCTTGCGGGCGTCTAGCTTGCCATGGGTCAGATTATGCTTGCCGAACAGGAACTGGTCGACGCCGTACCAGTCCAGGCGCGGGGCGAGCCAGCGTGCGGGCGCTGGCCCTACGATGATCGCGCCGAACCGGGCGCGGCTGCCGACGCAGAGCTGGTGGCCGTGTCGCTGGATCTCCACTGCCGTCGTGGCGTTGCTGATGCTCCTGGGGTAGCCCAGCGGGTTGCCGGGGTTGTTCTCGTGGTAGAACGTGAGCTGGCTGTGCGCGGGTGCGCTGCTGATCAGCGCCTTGAGCTGCGTGTCTAGCTTGCCGTCCAGTAGCTGTCTGACGTCCTGGGAAGGACGCAGCGACAGCGTTACCCAGGCATTCCCGGCGTGGCTCGGCCACGACTGCGGGATCTCGCCGTAGTCATAGTAGATCCGGACTGACCGTTGAAGGCCAGCTGGCATGACAGCGTTGAAGCTCTCCCAGACGCCGCGGTTGCAGCCCCACACGATCCGGCCGTGCGCGGCACCAGCGCGTATCCCCGCGGCACCAGCGCGTATCCCCGCTGCCGCAGCCAGAGCACCGGATCTCATGACCTCGCGGCGGCCCAAGTCATAAATAGTCATGTTTCCCCATCAGTTGTTTCTCAATATGTTGACTCGCGATTTTCGTCCGCGCTGCCAGTTCGGCCAGGAAGCACAAACCGGCCGGCCAGGCGCGGGACGGGACAGGGTGAGATGTGATCTGCCCGGCTGCGTTGGACGCGGTAGCGGCCCTGTCCCGGCGCAGCGTCTGGACGGTCAGCGACACGGGCGGCTGCAAGACGCTGATAGTGCGGTGGAACGGCACCGCGAGGAAGCGGGTGCCCAGCCCGCCGCCTGGCTGGGCAGCCGCGATCATTGGCATGTCGGCCTCGCCCACGGTGCCCCGCAAGAAACGGAGCGCCCGATCGGCCTGATGTGCGTCACACCGCTGGCCCGAGGCCAACCTGCGTCAGCGCGCCGGACGGCGGCTCGTCATGGCAGGTCCGGCGATAGCTGATGCGAGGATGGTGCGATGACGGGACCAGCTCGACGTGACCTCGGCCGGTTGTTCAACGAGGTGCCCGAGCTCTACGACCGCATCCGGCCGGCGTACCCCGGCGAGCTGTTCGCGGATCTCGTTGCCATTCCCTCCGGCGGGGGCGCGCAGGCGGCGCTGCGGAAGCTGGCCGGCCAGAGGCCGCTGGAGCCTGGGTGTGGCGGGTGCTGGCCGGGGTCGGGGAGATGGTGTGCTGGCGTGGGCTGCCGGAAGAGGCCGGTAAACCGGCTCGCTGTGGCAGGCGTCATCTGAGCAGCGACGACGATTCCGGGCCGGAGGTTGTTTCGGATGGCAGGACGGATGCGGGCGCTGGTTTCCTTAGCGCGGGCAGCGGCTGTGACAGCGGCGGCGATGTCGGTCTGCGCGTTCCCGGCCGGGCCGGTTTCGGCGGCAGCCGGAGCGCGGCCGGATGGCGGTGGCGTCGTGTCGATCTCCTGTACTTCGGCCGGTGATTGCGGGGCCGTCGGGTTCCTGGACTTCCGCGGCGTCACCCAGCCCCTGGTGGTGAGTGAGAAGGGCGGCGCCTGGGGCGGGGCAGGGACAGTTCCCGGGCTGTCGGCCCTGCCAGGCGGTGACCGGTCCGCCGAGCTGGGAATAGTGTCGTGCTCATCGGCGGGCAACTGCAGCGCGGGCGGGTGCTACCAGGTGGCCGGCTGCCCGGACAACTTGCCGTCGCAGGCGCTTGTCGTCACCGAAAGGAACGGGGTCTGGGGCAGGGCGAGGGCAGTTCCTGGCCTGGCTGCCCTGAACACCGGCCGGCGTGCCAGCGTCGACCTGATGTCCTGCCGCACGGCGGGCAGCTGCACCGCGGCCGGGACGTATCCGGGCACTCGCAATCCGGATGAGAGCGCGCAGGTGTTCGTTGTCAGCGAGAAGAACGGCACCTGGGGCAGGGCCCGGCCGGTTCCCGGCCTGGCCGCGATCGACCATGACATGGCCAACGACAACGCCCTGTCCTGCGGCTCGCCTGGCAACTGCGCCATCGCCGGATGGTACGACAACCGGGCAGGGTACCCCGAGCCCTATGTCGCCAGCCAGAAGAACGGAGTCTGGGGCAGGGTGCGGACCTTCCCGGCCATCGCGGCCGTGGCCACCCAGGGCGCGGGCATAGACACGCTGTCCTGCCGGCCCCGCGGCGACTGCACCGGGACCGGGACCTGGTACGACGCCGGCGGCACCCCTCATGTCTTCGCGATCAGCCAGACCCACGGCACCTGGGGCGCGGCCAGGCCGATCCCGGGCTTCCCGGCCCTGCCACGCGGCCGGGTGTCCCTCGCCGCGGGCATCTCCCTGTCCTGCCCGTCGGCCCGCAACTGCACCCTCGGCGGCGACTACATCAGCAACGGCGACGGGGATCAGCTGTTCGTCGTCACCGAGAAGAACGGCACCTGGGGCCGTGCCCGCGCACTTCCCGGCGTAGCCGCCCTGAGCAACGTCAAGATGAACCTGCTCACCGCGATAGCGTGCTTCACGGGGGGCAACTGCACCGCCGTCGGCGAGTACAGCATCCGGCGCAAATCCGGCTTCACTAACACGGTCTTCGTCACAAGCGAGAAGAACGGAACCTGGGGTAAGCCCGAGCGGATGCCAGGCTCAGCGGCGCTGGGCACAAACGTCGCCCCAGAGACGCTGTCGTGCGGCGCCACGGGCGACTGCAGCGCCGGCGGGATCTACAGCAGCAGGCACGGTGATCAGCCGTTCCTCGCCACCGAGGAAAACGGCACCTGGGGCAACGCCGAACCAGTCCTCGCGATACAGCCGTAGCTGGCCAAGCCCGGCCG
>DATNIU010000171.1:0-16151 GCA_035604275.1 Streptosporangiaceae bacterium
CGGCGTTCGCGCACGCCCCCGGGCAAGCCGTGACCGCGTTCTCAGCGGCGCAGGCAGCCATGTGGGCCGAATTCGGGGAGGAAGCGCCGCACCCTGGCCTGGCGGCAGCAGCAGCCGACTGGCACAAGCACCGAGCAAACCCCTGAGGGGCGCAGGAGATGTTCCAGCTTCACGAATCCACCCGGCTCACGCCACCCCAGTCAAACGAGCCAGTAGAAATAGACAACGACATGGTGCCGCTCGTGCGGACGCTGTGGGCAAGAGGCTGGCAGACAATGGCCTGCTGTCAAGACGATGGAGAGGCCGTCGATGCGGAGCGGGCTCAAGGCCAGCGCTATGAGCCGACCGGGCACCAGGGATTCATCGAGTACCACAAAGGATGGGCCTGGCTCAAGATGCCCGTCGCGGACACGCTGAACCTGCTAGCCGAGCTTAGCGAACACGAAACCTTCGGCCCACGGGTCAAGATCCGATGGCAACGCGGATCTTGGCGGATGCACATCCCCATCATCTATCAAGACGGCCAGCTCGGGCCTGCGCCATTCGCCCAGATCTACTTCCCGAAAGAGCAGATAGCAGAGCTGACCACAGCCATAACAGCTCTCGGGGTGATCGCAATCTAGCCGAGATGCCCCACATCATGTAGATAGGCGGTCGCTACGAGCAGATCATGATCCTCCGCCGGCACGACACATGCGATCTGGCGCGCACATTCCGCTACCTGTCGCACATGCAGCCAGCGATTCCCAGGTGGGCTCGATAGCCGCTCGGCACTGTAAGCGGCCCACGGGCTCAACGGCATGGCGGACACGCTACCCCCGCGAAGCCAGGACCTACCGTGCCGTTGCCGATGTACCGGCCATGGTGCCATCCTGACTGTCCGGATTGCCTGCCCAGGCTGGGTGCACGGCTACCTAAGTAGCCTACTTTCGGAGATGGCTTGCATCCACCAGTGGGGCTGGACCGTGGTCCTGAACGCCGACGGCACCATGACCGCCACCAGCCCCGACCGTACCCGCATCCTGCGCAGCCACAGCCCACCGGCCACCGCCGCCTGACGGCGCGGGACAAGTCCAGCCAGTGCACTAAGGCTGGCCAGTGCAGGCCCTTCGCGGCGGCTGGCGAGATCAGGCAGGGTGCGGTGAATCAGTAGAGCGAGCCATCTCTGCCGGAATGTCATCGACACCGGTCTGGATCTGGCGCTGGACCAGACGCCGGCCTGACAGCCCGATCGCCGGCCTTCGGCTGGCGGTGGCCAGACGTTCACCTGGCGCTTCCCCGGCAGGGCTAGCCTCCTCCGCGGAGCGCCCGGCCATTCATGACAATGGACGCAGGCGGCGCCGCAGATGCCAGGCGCGGAAGCGGAGGTAAAGCATGGTCGGCAGTAGTCTCACCAGGACCTGCGCGGTCCTGGCAGCGGGAGCGCTCGTGCTCGGCGTGACCACGACCGCCGCGGCGGCGGCGTCCGGCGCCGCGCGGGCCAGCACGGGGCAGCGGCACGCGAGCGCGTGCGCCCTTGGCGGCAGCGGATCGGTCAGGCATGTCATCTACCTGCAATTCGACAACACGCATTACACCCGGGATAACCCCAACGTGCCCAGTGACCTTCAGCAGCTGCCGAACCTGCTGAACTTCATCACCGGCAACGGGACGATGATCACTCACGAGCACACACCGCTGATCGCGCACACGGCCGACGACATCGTCACGTCGGAGTCCGGCCTGTACGGCAGCGACCAGGGCATCCCGATCGCGAACGAGTACCGCTACTACACGCCGTCAGGCGGCACCGACACCGCGGGCTCGTTCGCGTACTGGGCGGATCCGATCGTCGACTACGACACGTCGAACAGCGCGCCGGTCGGCGACGCCGCCCCGACGATGGTCGGCCAGGACGGGCATCCGGCTCCGGCGCCGTGGGTTCCCTACACCAGGGCCGGATGCAACTTCGGCACCGTGGCCGAGGCGAACACCGATCTGGAGAACACCGTTCCTGACGTGCCGCTCGTGTTCGGCACGCACTCACCCGAGGCGAAGGAAGCGGAGAATCCCGCCCTGCAGAACAAGGCGGCCGCCGACTTCATGGGTCTCGTCGTGCACTGCGCCCGCGGCTCGGCGGTCTGCGCCGCCGGCGGCCGGCCTGACATCCTGACCAGCGAGCCGGGCGGCTACCACGGCTTCCGCGCGCTGTACGGCAGCAGGTTCATCCAGCCGGTGATCAGCCCGTCGGGTCCGGTGCGGAACCTCGACGGAACGGTTATCAAGGACCCCAGCGGCGATGTCGGCTTCCCCGGCTACAACGGCATGATCGGGACGAACGCGCTGGCTTACACGCTGGACATGCAGACCCACGGCGTCCCCGTGACCTTCACCTACCTCAGCGACCTGCACGAGTCGTGGCAGACCGGCAACGCGTTCGGCCCGGGCCAGGCCGGCTACGTGCGCCAGGCCCGCCTGGAGAACGCCGCGTTCGGCAAGTTCTTCGCCGCGCTGGCCGCACACGGGATCACCAGGGCCAACACGCTCTTCGTGATCACCGCCGACGAGGGCGACCATTTCGTCGGAGGCCCGCCCGCGCCGGCCGGCTGCAACGGCATCACCGTCGCGTGCACCTATTCCAAGATCGGCGAGGTGGACGGCAACCTGACCGGGCTGCTCGCCGCTAAGGGCATCACGACGCCATTCGACGTCAACGCCGACGCCGCTCCGGTCATCTATGTCCACGGCCAGCCCGGCCGGGCCGCCAGTGACGTGCGGGCCTTGGAGCGGGCGGCTGCCAGGCTCAGGGGCCGCGACCTGGTCACCGGGAAGACGGTCAGGCTCACCCGGTTCCTCGCCGATCCGGTGGAGCTGAGGATCCTGCACATGATCACCGGCGACCCCAGGCGGACGCCCACGGTCATCGACTTCGCCAATCCCGATTTCTTCCTGTCGAGCGGCGCGGCTAAGTGCGGCAAGTCCTGCTTCACCGAGTTCGCGCCGGAAGCATGGATCCATGGCGACGTCGGCTCCAGGATCAACACCACGTGGCTTGGCCTGGTCGGTCCCGGCGTGGCGCACCTGGGCGTCGACAATTCCCTCTGGTCTGACCACACCAGCATCCAGCCCACCATGATGGAGGTGCTCGGGCTGCGTGACGACTACGCGCCAGACGGCCGGGTCCTGGCCGAGGTCCTCGACCGATCGGCGCTCCCGCACTCGATGCTGATCCACCGGCCGCTGCTGCTGCGGCTCGGCCGGTTCTACACCCGGATCGAGGCGCCGGTCGGCCAGTTCGGGCTGGATACCCTCCGGGCGTCGACCAGGGCGCTGGCCAGCCACTCGGGCGGCGACCGTGTCTTCAGCGAGATCGAGTCCCAGCTCGTGCAGCTCGGCACGGCACGGGATGCCATCGCGGGTCAGATGCGGGCCCTGCTGCTCGGCACCGCGTTCGGCGGGCGGCCGATCGACGTCGCCAAGGCGCGCACGCTGATCTTCGAGGCCAGGAAGGTGCTCGGCATCGCCGCCAGCCTGGCGGGCTGAGCCACCAGGTCAAGGCCACCAGGTCAAGCCGGGCTCGCCCGGCGTCAGCGCAGGCGGTCCGCAGCGCTGACGCCGGGCAGCCGGCCCCGCCCGTTCCGCGGCACGACCTCCGGCGGCACGACCTCCGGCGGCACGACCTTCCGCGGTACGGCCCTAGGCCGGGTCGCGCTCGATCGGGCAGGTCATGCAGCGCGGGCCGCCGCGGCCACGGCCGAGTTCCTCGCCGGGCACCGTGAGCACCTCGATGCCGTGCTTGCGCAGCATGGTGTTGGTCGCGACATTGCGCTCGTAGCCGAGGATCACGCCTGGCTCGGCGGCCAGGTAGTTGTTCCCGTCGTCCCACTGCTCCCGTTCGGCGGCCCTGACGTCCTCGTCCGTGGTCAGCACCGTGATCTTGTCGACATCCAGCGCCTCCGCGAGGGTGTCCCACAGGTTCCGGTTGCGAGCGATGCGCAGCTCGCCCTCACCGTCGCTGACCGTCCATGACCTCAGATGCCGGTCGAAGTACGGGTAGAGCACGAACGTGCCACGGTCGATCATGGTCATCACCGTGTCGAGATGCATCATCGCGTGGGTCTGCGGCAGCTCGACCGCGATCACCTTGCTGGCCTGGCGGTGGGCGAAGAGCGCATGCGCGAGTATCTCCACCGCCATCGGGGTGGTCCGCTCGCCCATCCCGATCAGCACGGCGCCGTTTCCGAGCACGTGCACGTCACCGCCCTCGATGCTGGCCGGCAGGTGCACCAGATCGTCATCGCCGTAGTACGTCACGAACTCGGCGCCCGCGAACATCGGGTGATAGCGGTAGATGGCCCTGATGTGCAGCGTCTCTCTGAGCCTGGCCGGCTTCGCCATCGGATTGATCGAGACGCCGCCGTAGAGCCAGCAGGAGTTGTCTCTGGGGAACAGATGGTTGGGCAGCGGCGGGAGCAGGAAGTCATCCGCACGCAGCATGTCCCACTTCAGGCTCTGCGCCCGCAGCGGCTGAAGATCCGCCTTCAGCACGCCGCCGACCAGGAACTCGGCCAGCTTCGTGCCGTCCAGGCCATCGGCGAGCCGCCGGAACGGCTGAACGAGCGCCGGGCCGAGGAACTCGGGCACGCATACCCGGTCGAGCACGAACTCCCTGCCCTCCGGCAGATCGAGCGTCTCGGCGAGCAGCTGCTCGAAGTAGTGCACCCGCACGCCCCGGTCGCGCAGCGTCTCGGCGAACACGTCGTGCTCTTCCTTGGCCCTCTTGGCCCACAGCACGTCGTCGAAGAGCAGCTCGCCGATGTTCTGCGGGGTCAGCCTGGACAGTTCAAGTCCAGGCCGGTGCAGGATGACCTGGCGGAGCCTGCCCACCTCTGAGTACACACCCACGTTCATGACTTACGCCTCCTTCTGCCGCCACGCCGCACCACGTGGCGCGCCGATCGCAAGCTGACCGCCGCCGGGCCGGCGACTGGCCGCCGGCCCGGCTGGCCGGTCAGGCATCCGGCTGTGCCTGCGGCGCCGATTCGGCGATCACGATGTCCACCGGCGGCTCGATCTGGCCGGCCCGCTCGCGACCCGCCTTCATCAGGGCGTAGATGACGATCCCGCCAAGCACGACAACCATTGCCTGGTACACGGCCGCGTAACCAGCCGCGAAGGTGACCCAGAGCGAGAACAGCACTGCCGCGCCGGAGATCGACAGATCCCTGGTCAGCCTCCAGCCCTCCACCCGCCGGCGCCTGGACACCAGGTAGGCGAGCTGAGCGGCGGCCGAGAACAGGTACGGGATCGCGACGGTGACGACCGTCAGGTCCACCAGGTAGGTGAAGACCGTGAGCCCCGAGCTGCTCGTGTAGCGCCACAGCATCAGCAGCGAGGGCAGCAGCGCCGCCATCACGATGCCGAACCAGGCAGTGCCCTTGCGGTCGGTCCAGGCGAAGGGGCGCGGGAACAGCCCGTCGAGCGCGGGCGCCCGCGACACCTCGGTGGTGACCAGCGTCCATCCGTTCAGTGCCCCGATCCCCGAGACCACGGCGAGCGCCGCGACCAGCGTGCCGGCCCAGGTCCCGTGGGTGAAGATGGTCTGGAAAGCCGTCACGAACGGCGCGGTGTCGTGCACCAGGGCGTGATGCGGGACCATCCCCATGATCACGGCGGTCACCGCCAGGTACAAGATGGCGGACAGGGCGGTGCCGAGCATGGAGGCGCGGCCGACGTTCTTGCGCGGGTCCTTGACCCGCTTGGCGGTAATGGCAGCCACCTCGACTCCGATGAAGGAGAACAACGCGACGCCAGCGGCGAGGCCCACGGCGCTGTAGAGGCTGCCGCCCGATGCGTTGAAGGCGCCGAAGTTACCCGAGGACACGAAGAACCATCCGGCCACTCCCACGAACAGCAGCGGCAGGAACTTCAGCACCACCGTCAGGTTCTGGAACCAGGCCATCTGGCGGACGCCGGCCAGGTTGACCGCCGCGGGGACCCACAGGCCGAGCAGGGCGATTCCCCACTGTGTCATGGCCGACGGGTGGCTGATCTTGAAGAGGGCGTCGACGTAGAGCACCCAGCCAGACACGATCGCGGCGTTGCCCGCCCAGGCCTGGATCCAGTAGCACCAGCCGGTAAGAAAGCCGGCGAAGTCCCCGAACTCGTGCCTGGCGTAGGCGTACAGCCCGCCGTCGGAGTTCGGGATGCGCTTAGTGAGCTGGCCGAACAGGACGGCGAGCAGCATCGCGCCGATCGCGATCACGCCCAGGACGAGCAGCGAGCTCGTGCCCGCGCCAGCGATCACGGCCGGCATGACGAACACGCCGGTCCCGACAATGCTGCCGATCACCAGCCCGGTGGCCGAGGTCAGGCCGAGCGCACGGGCCTTCTGCTGGTCTTTGGATGGCGGGGCACCGGATGGCCGGATGCCCGGGTCCGTTGTGGTCAATGGCGTACGGCTGATCGGTTGCTCCGGCCGCTGCAATGTGCGCCGGCTGGTAATCCCAGACATGGGGACCCCCAATCACGGTTCCGCGGATCGCGGGTCTGGCTTAACCCGGTCTCGGTCACCGTGGACCCTTTTGTTGCTCCTATTCCCATTCCACGGTCCTCGGTCGCCGATGGCGCTTCCAGAGCCCTTGGTCACGGCGTGGCAGGACCAACGCAAGCGGACCCATCGCACGCGGCGTGGGACGTAGGCCTCTACCGTGTCAGCAGTGGGCGGTGCAGTGTGCTGGTGGCACTGTGGTGATGCACACCGGGGAAGCTAGCCGAGGAGCACGTGATGGACACCCAGAACGCGGTCGCTGATCTGCACGGACGCAGCCTGCTGAAGGAGATCGATCTCACCAGCGAGGAATTCCGGTACCTGATTGAGCTGGCCGGCACTGTCCGGCAGCAGAAACGCCGCGGTGAACGGCACGCCAGGCTCGCTGGCCGCAACATCGCGCTGATCTTCGAGAAGACCTCGACGAGGACTCGCTCGGCCTTCGAGGTCGCCGCGTACGACGAGGGCGCCCAGATCACCTACCTCGGGCCGCAGGAGTCGCAGCTCGGCCGTAAGGAATCGATGAAAGACACGGCGCGCGTGCTCGGCCGGATGTTCGACGGGATCGAGTACCGGGGGTTCTCCCAGGAGTCCGTCGAGATCCTGGCCGAATTCGCCGGAGTGCCGGTCTGGAACGGGCTCACCGACTCCTGGCACCCGACCCAGATGCTCGCGGACATCCTGACCATGCGCGACCACGCGGGCAAGCCGCTGGCCGGTGTCTCGTACTGCTATCTCGGCGACGGCCGCAACAACACCGCGAACTCCCTGCTGGCGACGGGCGCGCTGCTCGGCCTTGATGTGCGGGTGTGCGCTCCAGAGGCACTCTGGCCGTCGGCCGAGGTGCGGGCCATCGCCGGGGATCTCGCGGCCGGATCCGGCGCCAGGATCATGGTGACCAGCAAGATCGCCGAGGCGGTGGCCGGCGCCGATTTCCTCTACACCGACGTCTGGCTCTCCATGGGGGAGCCGGCCGCCGAGTGGGACGCCCGGATCGACGAGCTGCTTCCCTACCAGGTCAACGCGGAGGTGATGGCCGCGACCGGCAACCCCGATGTGAAGTTCATGCACTGCCTGCCCGCGCTGCACAATCGCGAGACGGAGATCGGCAGGCAGATCTTCCAGAACCGCGGGCTTGACGCGCTCGAAGTGACCGAGGAGGTCTTCGAGTCGGCGGCGTCCGTCGTCTTCGACCAGGCGGAGAACAGGATGCACACGATCAAGGCGCTGATGATCGCCACGATGCCGCTGGCGCCCTGAGATCCGGACCGAGATGGCCGTCACACTGACGCAGATCCGGGCCTTCCTCGCGATCAAGGACACCGGGAGCGTGCACGCGGCAGCCAGCCAGCTGCTCGTGAGCCAGCCATCGGTGTCCGCCGCAGCCGCGGCGCTCGCCCGTGAGCTCGGCGTGGCGCTGTTCGAGCGGCACGGCCGCGGGGTGCGGCTGACAGCGGCCGGAGCGGCCTTCGCGCCCTACGCGGCCCAGCTGCTCGGGCTGCTCGAGCAGGGCAGGGAAGCGGCACGCGAGGCCGCCAGCCCGGAGGCGTCGGTCGTCCGCCTGGTCGCGGTGAACACGGCAGGGGAGTACCTGGTGCCGCCGCTCCTTCAGGCCTACCGTGAGCTGCACCCTGGTGTCCGGGTGATGCTGGAGGTCGGGAACAGGGCCACCGTCTTCGAGCGGCTCGAGACCCACCGGGCCGACATCGGGATCGGGGGTCGGCCTCCGGGCGGGCGGCTGCGCGGCTTCCCGCTGCTTGACAACTCGCTTGTCGTGGTCGGCAAGGAGCTTCCGGCCGACCTGGCCGCCACCCCGTGGCTGCTGCGGGGCGAGGGGTCAGGCACCAGGCGCGCCACCGAGCGGCTGCTGCTTGACCTGGAGCTCGACTCACCCGAGCTGCTGACGCTCGGATCGAACGGCGCCATCAAGCAGGCGCTCGCGGTCGGCCTCGGCGTGACGCTGATCTCGCTCCACGCGGTGGCACGGGAGCTGCGCGAAGGGCTGCTGGTCCAGATTCCGGTCACCGGCACGCCGCTGAGACGGCCGTGGCACGTGCTGTTCCCGCCCGGCGGGCCGCCGCGGCCTGCCGTGCGGGCGTTCAGCGACTTCCTGCGCTCGGACCTGGCGCGCCAATCCATAGAACAAGCTCTATGACATATAGCAAAACTTGCCCTTTTCCCGATGATCGCCGAGCTCCTAGACTGCGATCATGTTCGTAGCCGGAGTTCAGGAGTACCGGGAGACCTACTGGGTTCCCGATTATCAGCCGCGCGATACCGACATCCTTGCCGTGTTCCGCCTGACACCGCAGCCGGAGGTGGCGCCGCAGGAGGCAGCCGCCGCCGTCGCGGCCGAGTCATCGACCGGCACCTGGACGGAGGTATGGACCGACCGGCTGACCACCCTCTCGCGCTATCAGGCTCGTGCCTACGACCTGGAGGCCGTGCCGGGCCGGGACGGTCAGTACCTCGCCTATGTCGCCTACCCGCTCGACCTGTTCGAGGAGGGCTCGGTGACGTCCATGATGGCGTCGATCACCGGGAACGTCTTCGGCTTCAAGGCGATCAGGGCACTGCGGCTGGAGGACCTGCGTATCCCGGTCGCCTACGTCAAGACGTTCCCCGGTCCCCCGAACGGGATCCAGCTGGAGCGCGACAAGCTCAACAAGTACGGCCGGCCGCTGGTCGGCGCCACCCTCAAGCCCAAGCTGGGACTGTCGGCCAAGAACTACGGGCGCGCCTGCTTCGAGCTGCTCAGCGGGGGCCTCGACTTCACCAAGGACGACGAGAACATCACCTCGCAGCCCTTCATGCGCTGGGGCGATCGCTTCAGCTTCGTCATGGAGGCGGTCCGCAGGGCGGAGCAGGAGACCGGCGAGCGCAAGGGACATTACCTGAACGTGACGGCGCCGGACTGCGAGCAGATGCTGCAGCGAGCCGAGTTCGCCAGGGACCTCGGCTCGCCGATCATCATGCACGACTATCTGGTCGGCGGGCTTGCCGCGCACACGACGCTGTCGAACTGGTGCCGGCGCAACGGCATGCTCCTGCATGTCCACCGCGCGCTGCACGCCGTCTTCGACCGCCAGAAGGACCACGGCATCCACTTCCGCGTGCTCGCGAAGTGGCTGCGCCTCGCCGGGGGAGATCACCTGCATACCGGAACGGTCGTCGGCAAGCTCGAAGGCGATCGCGACGCCACGGCCGGCGTGATCAGCCTGCTCCGCGACGACTTCGTGCCCGCGGACCGTGGCCGCGGCATCTACTTCGACCAGGAATGGGCCTCGATGCCCGCCGTCTTCCCGGTCGCGTCCGGCGGGATCCATGTCTGGCACATCCCGGCCCTGGTCGAGCTGTTCGGCGACGACTCAGTGCTTCAGTTCGGCGGCGGCTCGGCCGGGCACCCGGACGGCAGCCGGGCAGGCGCGACGGCGAACCGGGTCGCCGTGGAGGCGTGCGTGCAGGCCCGCAACGAGGGCCGTGACCTGCGGGCCGAGGGGAACGAGGTGCTCAAGCGGGCGGCCGGCCACTCGCCCGAGCTCGGGGCGGCCCTGGAGACCTGGCGGGAGATCAGGTTCGACTTCGAAGCCGTCGACACGCCCGACCGGGTGGTGGCGTCATGAGGCTCGAGACCTTCTCCTATCTGCCCGAGCTCTCCGCCGAGCAGATCGCCGATCAGGTCCGCTCGATCGTCGCGCGGCGCCTGGTGGTCGGCATCGAATTCAGCCACGCGCCCGACCCGTACAACCACTACTGGACGCTCTGGAAGCTGCCGCTGTTCGACATCGACGACCCGGCCGCCGTGCTGGCCGAGCTCGAGGCCTGCCGCCAGGCGAACCGGGACGCCTACATCAAGGTCAACGGCTACGACCCGGTGCGCCAGGGCCAGGTGGTCTCCTTCGTCGCCAGCCGACCGGACCGGGGCGCCTGATGCCACGCCCGACCATGCTCAGCATCGTTGGCGACTCAGGGTCCGGGAAGACGACGATCACCCGCGGCCTCGTCCGGGTGCTCGGCGAAGACCAGGTCAGCCATTTCTGCACGGACGACTACCACTCCTACGACCGGCGGCAGCGCGCCGAGCGCGGCATCACTCCGCTGAATCCGGACTGCAACTACCTCGACATCATGACCCAGCACCTGGGGCACCTGCGGCGGTCGGAGCCGATACTCAAGCCCGTCTACCAGCACACCGACGGCACCTTCGGGCCGCCGGTCTACTTCAGGCCAGGCCGGTTCCTGGTCGCGGAGGGACTGCTCGCCAACTACACGCCCGAGCTGCGGGAGACGTTCGACGTGCGCGTCTACCTGAACCCGCCCGAGGATCTGCGGCGGCACTGGAAGGTGGCGCGCGACTGCTCGCGGCGCGGGTACTCGACCGATCAGGTGCTTGCCGAGCTCGATCGCCGCGAGCCGGACTCCGAGGCCTTCATCCGCCCGCAGCGGCACTACGCCGACGTGGTCGTGTCGTTCACGCCCGGCGCGTCCCGCGATCCCGACCAGCTCGACGCGCACCTGTTCCTGCGCGATTCACTGCCGCACCCCGACCTGTCCGGCGTGGTCGGCGACGGGGCGGCGGATGACCCGATCCTGGTCGATCACCCGGGCGAGCAGGAACTTCGCATTCCCGGCACGATCCCGCCCGACCGGGCCGCGGAACTCGAGGAGGCGATCTGGGGCCGGATGGAGTTCGCGAGCCACCTGCGGAAGCAGCGCCTGGGTGAGTTCACGGTCGGCACGGACCTGCACCGCTCGGACTCACTCGCGCTGACCCAGCTGCTGATCTTCTATCACGTGGTGACGGCCAGAGCCGTGATCGCGCTGGGCGGCGAGAACGCTCGCGGCAAGGTACAGCAGGCGGCCGGAACCGGCCGGCCGTAGCGCGGCGCCCTGGGTTCCAGGAGGTCGAGGCGGAGTACTCGGCCGCCTTGTCTTCCAGCTCGCCATCGGCCGAGCTGGATCCGGTCTACGCTGGTCACCCTGTGCCTATACGTACCGAAAGCAGGACCGGGATGACGCAGGGGCGGCGATGCCCGCATTGCGGCGCGGTGATCGGCGAGCGTGACCGGATCTGCTTCGCATGCCAGCGAGCGGTAGCGCCGGCTCCCGGTCCGGCCCGCGCGACCGCGGTGGCCGACCAGGCCACTGTCGCCGGCAGGCATGCGGCCAGCCCCGGTGCCGTCCGGCCCGATGCCGCCGGGGCCGGCGATCAGACCGTCGAGCTTGAACTGATCTACGGCCGGGACCGGCGAGCGTGGGCTGTCCCGGCGGCCGGAGCCACGATCGGATCGACTGGCCAGGCCGACATCGTCGTCCCGGCCACCTTCCTGGCCCCGGTGCACGCCCGGGTCTGGCAGCACGATGGCGGCTGGATGGTGGAGTCGCTGTCCAGCGCGGGATCCGTGCTGCTGCACGGCGCCACGGTCCAGCGCGGCAGCTTCGCGCCGGGTGACGTCTTCCGGCTGGCTGACCAGGTTGGCAACTTCGTCACGGTCAGAGTCGCCCGGACGGGACGGCCACGGATCCGGCAGGGATCGCTCCGGGCGGCGCTGCCCGCGCTTGGGCAGTCCTATCTGATCGGAAGCGACGCCAGCTGCCGGGTCCGGCTGGACCATCCGCTCGTGCAGCCCCGCCACGTCGCGCTCCGCCGTGACGAGGGCGGCGCGCTCTGGCTGACCGACCGCGGCACCGCGGCTGGGACGTACGTCAATGGCCGGCGGCTGCGCGGCCAGCAGCAACTCGCGGTCGGTGACGTCATCCAGGTCGGCCCGTTCAGCGCGCGCCTCGGCCCGGCCGACCTCGAGCCGCTCGAGCAGGTAGCCGGAGTGGACATCGGGGTGGCCGACGCGAGCGTGACCGCGCCGGGCGGCCGCGGGCCGCGCAGGCTGCTCGACCAGGTGTCGCTGCACCTGCCGCCGTCCAGCATGACCGCGGTGGCCGGGCCGAGCGGCGCCGGGAAGACCACCCTGATGCGCCTGCTCTCCGGGCAGGTAGCGGCTGCCGACGGGACGGTCAGGTACAACGGGGTCGACCTGGCCGACTGCCGCCAGGCCTACGCGGCGCTGATGGGATACGTGCCGCAGGAGGACGTGGTGCACGCCGACCTCACGGTCGGCGAGGCGCTCGGCTATGTGGCCCGCCTCAGGCTCGGCAGGGACTGCCCGGATGCCACCAGGAGGGCGCGAGTCGAGCGCGTGCTCGCGCTGATGGGCCTGCACGACCAGAGCAGGCAGCTGGTGCGCACGCTGAGCGGCGGCCAGCGCAAGCGGGTCTCGATCGCCTGCGAGCTGCTGAACGAGCCCCAGATCATCTTCCTCGACGAGCCGACGTCCGGTCTGGACCCCGGTCTCGACAAGCGGATGATGCTGCTGCTGCGGCTGCTGGCCGACCAGGGCCGCACGGTCGTGCTCACCACCCACGCCATCGCCCACGTCGACGTGTGCGACACCCTGGTGCTCGTCGGCCCGGGCGGCCACGTCATCTACGCCGGGCCGCCCGACGACGCCACGGCCTGGTTCGGCGTGCAGAGCCTGGGCGACGTCTTCGCGATGGTGGAGACCTCAGACGCCGCGGCCCAGGCGGCGGCAAGGGTGCGGGCTCAGCAGGCTCCCGCCGGATCACAGCAGCCGACGGCGCGCCGGGAGGCCTCTGCCGGGACGCACCGCCGGGCGGACCCGCGGCAGGATCCGCGCGGCCCGGGTCGCGGCGCGGGCGGCGGCATGGGCGGCGCCAGGCTGCCGATCGGATCGCCCGGCTGGCGCCGGATCGTGACCGATCAGGGCCGGATCTTCGCGGCGCGCTACGTCCGCCTGCTCGGACGCGACCGGGCCGCGCTGGCCTTCAGCCTGCTTCAGGGCGTCGCGGTGGCGCTGCTGACCGCGCTGGTTGCGCCCAAGCCGTTCAGCTGGAGCCTGAAGGGCAACGCGCCCATGTTCGTCTTCGGATGCGCCGCGGTCTGGTTCGGCATGATCAGCTCGGTCCGGGAGCTGGTCAAGGAGCAGCACATCTGGCGGCGCGAGTTCCTGGCTGGCGGCAACGTCACGGCCTACCTGGCGTCCAAGGTGGCGGTTCTCGGCACGCTGGCTGCCTTCCAGGCACTGACCCTGACCGTGGCGGTCGGGCTCACACTCGGCCTGCCGCCGGGCGCGCCGATCGGCACGCCCTTCGCGAGCATCGCCATCGCGCTCTGGCTGGCCTGCCTGTGCGGGATGGCGATCGGGCTGGCGGTCTCCGTCACCGCGTCGAGCGCGGACCGGGCCATGAGCCTCGTCCCTTACCTGCTCATCACCCAGCTCGTTCTGTGCGGGGTACTGTTCCCGCTCGGCGCGATGACCTTCGCCTCCTGGCTGATGCCAGCCCGCTGGGCGGTGTCCGCGCTCGGCAGCGTGGCCGGGCTCAACGCTCAGGCGCTGCATCAGAGCTCTGGCCTGTATCCGCATTCGGCGATCGGCCTGCTCGCCAACTGGCTCATGCTCGCCCTGATCGCGTCCGCCGGGATCGCGCTGACCGCGCGGGCGCTGGATCGGCAGGGGGAGCGCTGGAGCGTCGGCTCGGAGCAGGCCGGGCGCCGCCGGATGGCCAGGGGCGAGGCCGTTGCTCAGCCGGGCCCGGCCCTGGAGCGGTCCGGTGTCTGAGGCCACCGCGCTCGGCATCGACCTTGGCACCACGTTCTCAGTGGTAGCCCAGGTCAACGAGGCCGGCCTGCCGGTCGTGCTGCCCAACGTCGAAGGGTCCCTGACCACGCCGTCGGTCGTGCTCTTCGACGCCGGAACCGCGGTGGTCGGCGCGGTCGCCCGAGAGTCGCTCGCCACCGAGCCGGAGTCGGTAGTGCAGCTGGTCAAGCGCCACATGGGATCGCAATGGACATTCGACTACCGCGGCGTCGCCTACGGTCCTGAGCACGTCTCGGCGATCATCCTGCGCAAGGTGCACGCCGACGCGCAGCTGCTGACCGGGCCGGTCGCGCAGGCCGCCGTCACGGTCCCGGCCTACTTCAACGATCCGATGCGCTCGGCCACCCGCCGCGCGGCCGAGCTGGCCGGCCTGGACGTGGTCGGCCTGCTCTCCGAGCCGACGGCGGCCGCCCTGGCGTTCGGCTACGACCGGCGGCCGGCCGGCGCCACCGGGGTCGTGCTCGACCTCGGCGGCGGGACATTCGACGTCACCGTGATGGACTACAATGGCGGCGATCTGGCCGTTCGGGCTACCGGCGGGGACTCCTACCTCGGTGGCGCGAACTTTGACAAGGTCATCTTCGATTTCTTCGTCGAGCAGTTCCGCTCCGCGCACGGCCTGGACATCAACGACCCGGACGCGCTCACGCTGGATGAGTGCACGCAGGTCTCGCAGGACTGGCTGCTCCGCGCGGCCAGGGCCAAGCACGACCTGACCGCCCGCGAGCATACGACCGTGGCGCTCCAGGCAGCGGGACTCCTGCTCCGGGTGCAGGTACGGCGGGAGATGTTCGTCGAGCGCAGCAGGCCGCTGCTCGACGAGGTCACCGAGAAGATGCTCGACGTCGTCGCGGCCGCCGGAGTAGCGCCCAAGGACATCTCGTTCGTGCTTGCAGTGGGCGGCTCGACCCGGATCCCGGCGGTAAGAGAGCGGGTGCAGGACATCTTCGGCAGGCCGCCCGACACGTCGGTGCGGCCGGATGAGGCAGTTGCGCTCGGTGCGGCGCTGTTCGCCGCCCAGCGGCAGCTCGAGCGCGGTGGCGCGCTGGTCATGGACGCATCGGCCCGCGACTACCTGGAGCAGCTGACGGTGACCGACGTCGCCGCTCACACGCTCGGGGTCAGCGTGTTCGATACCACCGCCGGCGGCCGGCAGGTGATGGCGCCGTTGCTGCCACGCAACACCAGCTTGCCATTCGAAACCAGCCGCTCGTTCTTTACCATGCGGCCGGGAGAGACTCAGATCGTCGTCCCGATCCTGGAAGGGGAGGAGGCCGATCCCGAGTTCTGCCGCCGGATCGGCGAGGTCGTCGTGGCCGGCCTGCCGCCCGGTCGTGCGCCGCACCAGGAGGTAATCGTGACCATGCAGCTCGACCGGGACGGAATTCTGCGGGTCTCGGCGGTCGACGTGCAGACCGGCTCTGCAGCCGGCACGACGATCCGGCATACTCATCAGCAGATCGTCGACGACACGGCCGACCGGGCAGTCATGGCCCTCGCGGTCGACTAGCGGGCAGGCCATGAACTCAGCTGGGGCACCTGATCAGGCGCAGAACTGGTATTCGGTCCTCGGGCTCGCCCCGGCCGCGACCGGCGAAGAGATCACCGAGGCCGTCGAACGGCTCACCAGGCAGGCAAGCGCGCTCGCGCTGACGGCGCCCGAGCGCTCACGGCAGCTCAGGGAGCAGGCCAGGGCGATCAAACGCGACCTGCTCTCCGGCGAGGCGGAACGGCAGCGCTACGACCAGGAACTAGCCCGCCGATCCCAGGCCGGCGCCGCCCAGGCCGCCCAGGCCGGGAATCTCGCGGCGGCTTACCCGCCACCCGGCACGGTCCCGCCCGGCCAGGCCTACCCGCCACCCGGCACGGTGCCACCACCCCAGGGCTACCCGCCACCCGGCCCGGTCCCGCCCGCCCAGGCCAACCCGCCACCCGGCACGGTGCCACCA
>DATNIU010000172.1:0-3624 GCA_035604275.1 Streptosporangiaceae bacterium
GGCGCTGTGGAAGGCCATCGAGCGGGCCAGGGACGCGGGCGACTGGCGGCCGCGGCCGAGCAGGCTCTGCGACTGGTGCAACCACAAGGCGCTGTGCCCCGAGTTCGGCGGCACCCCGCCGCCGCTGCCCGAGTCGGCGCCAGTCTCGGAGGCGCTGCCATCCCATCAGGAGGCCATCCCCGAGCCGTCGCTCCCTGAACCGTGACGCTGCCTAGGCCAGGATGACGACCAGCAGGGCGATTACGGGCAGGGCCACCGCGGCGACCGGCGGCCAGGCCCACCGGGCCGTAACGAGGTACTCCGGGGCGGCCGACCCCTGGTTAGCTTGCCCGCTGTCGGCCTGCCGGAGGCGGGCGCGTTCGCGGCCCGCGCGGGTGTCCAGGCGGATGGCGATGGCCTTGGGCAGCGGCAGCGAAGCGAGGTACTTCGCCTCCTCGGGCAGCTTCGCGTAGCCAGGCTGCTGGTTCGCGTCGGCGAGCATGCCCGACAGGGTCTGGCCCCCCCGCGACCGCCGCGCGGTGGCCCGGGCGAATCCCGGCATGCCGACTGGTACTGCAGGCCGGGCCCGGGCGGCCCGGCGCTTGGTCCGGGCGGACAGGTAGAGCGCCCAGCAGGAGATGGTCATGCTGGCGGCGCTGCTCGGCGAGCCGGCGGCGCCGGGCGCGGCATGGCCGGGAATGTAGTGCACCCGGACCCATTCGCCGGTGTCCACCGCCGTGATAGCCGCCCAGGGCACGTGGTGGTCGCGGAACGGGTTGACGATCGTCAGGCCGGCCGGTTCGGCGATGACGCGCGGCCGCAGCGCTAGGGCGTAGACCAGCCCGGTGATCGTCACCAGGATCGCGGACACCACGATCGAGAACCTGGCCGACACGCCCTGGATCGCGAAGTCAGCGACGTTGGCCACCGCGAAGGCGACCCACACCCACCACAGGATCACCGGCGGGGCGAGCCGGAAGACCTCGCGGTTCACCTCAGACGATCTCACAGGGACTCATGGTTCTCAGGCGATCCGGACCCGGGGATCGAGCAGCGCGTAGACCAGGTCGACGATGATGTTGGCCACCACCACGAATACGGCCGCGAGGATGACGAATCCGATGATCACCGGCAGGTTATCGGTGAAGATCGCCTCCACGGACGTCTGGCCGATGCCGCCGAGCCCGAATACGACCTCCACCACGACGACTCCGCCGAGCAGCTGGCCCACGTCGACGCCCAGCTGCGAGACGACCGGCGTCAGGGCGGCCCGGACACCGTGCTTGAAGATCACCCGGCGCTCGGACAGGCCCTTGGCCCGGGCCGTGCGGATGTAGTCCTCGCCGAGCGTGTCGAGCAGCTGGCCGCGGGTCAGCCGGGTGTAGACGGCGGCCTGGACGGCCGCGAGGGTGATCCAGGGCAGGATCATGTGGCCCGCCCAGGTGCCAAAGCCCTGCGAAATCCCGGCATACCCAGTCTGGATCCAGTGGAACCCGTGCTCGTTGGCCGGCACGAACACGAACAGGATCAGCAGCTCGCCGATCACGAAGACCGGCATCGACAGGCCGATCAGCACCAGGACGTTGGAGGTCCGGTCGAACAGGCTGCGGGACCTGGTGGCGCTGATGATGCCGACCGAGATCCCCACGACCAGCCATAGGATCGTACCGCCGATGACCAGCGAGATGGTTGGCGGCAGATCCTGCTTCAGCATCATATTCACCGATTCGCCGGTGAAGTACGAGTAGCCGAGGTTCCCGTGCAGCAGGCCGTCGATGAAGTGCCAGTACTGCACCAGGATCGGCTGGTTGAGGCCGAGGTTCCTGGTGACCTCGGCGATGACCTGGGGAGTGGCCGCATGGCCGGCCAGCTGGCGCGCGACCGTGTCCACGGGCCGGGCGAAGAAGAGGAAGAACGCCCCGGTCGTGACCAGCCAGATCACTACGATGCCGGTGAGGATGCGCCGGATGAGGAAGCCGATGAGCGCCATGTCAGCTGCCTCCCGCCGGCGGCACGTAGGGCGCCGCGTGGGACATGTCAGATTCGCTGCCGTCGGCGAGCACCTGGCGCTTGGCGCGGCGCCCGCGGCGTCCCCGGGCCCGCCCGGCGGCGAAGAGCCGTTCGGTGCGCGGGTCCATCGCGTCCCTGATCCCGTCGCCGAACAGGTTGAAGGCGAGCGTGGTAATGAGCAGCGCCGCCGCAGGGAACACGACGTACCACCAGGCCACCTGGTAGAAGTTCTCCGCGTCGGCCAGGATGTTCCCCCAGCTCGCCGTCGGCGGCTGGATGCCGAGGCCCAGGTAGGAGAGCGTGGCCTCGAAGACCACGGCCTGCGGGATGTACAGCGTGGCCAGCACCAGCACCGGGGCCAGCAGGTTGGGCACGATGTCGAGGACCATAATGCGGAACGGCCCCGCGCCGAGTGATC
This sequence comes from Streptosporangiaceae bacterium, assembly GCA_035604275.1. Taxonomy (GTDB): domain Bacteria; phylum Actinomycetota; class Actinomycetes; order Streptosporangiales; family Streptosporangiaceae; genus Chersky-822. The sequence goes on from DATNIU010000172.1 coordinate 2,408, forward strand.
TGGCCGCCTCGATGTACTCCTTCTCCTTGATGGACAGGGTCTGGCCGCGGACGATCCGGGCGATTGCGGCCCAGGCGAAGAACGAGATGATGGCGATGATCACCTTCAGGCTCGGGCCGAGCACCACCGCGAGCGCGAGCGCGAGCACGACGTACGGGAAGGCGAGCACCGCGTCGGTGAGCCGGGCGAGCACCGTGTCCACGATCCCGCCGAAGTACCCGGCCATCAGCCCGATGGACACGCCGGCCACCGTGCCGATCGCGGTGGTGACGAAGCCCACGAACAGCGAGATACGCGCGCCGTAGAGGATCCGGATGAACAGGTCGCGGCCAGTGCCGTCCGTTCCCAGCCAGAACCCGGCCGTGCCGGGAGGAACCGGGTTGCCGGCCGCGGTCTCACCCTGGTTTGGGTAGGCGATGTTCGGCGGATGGTGGGTGATCGCGACGAACGCGGGCGCGAAGACGGCGAGCAGGATTATGATCCCGATCACCACCAGGGACACCATCGCGACCCTGTCCTGCCGCAGCCGCCGCCAGGTCAGCTGCCACTGGCTGCGCCCCTGGATCTTGGCGGCGTCCGCGTCCAGCGCGGCCTCGCCCGCTGCGGCTCCCTGACCCGCTACCTCCAGCCCGGTTATGCTCATCTCAGTTTGCTCCTGCTTGCGGCGGCGAGGTTCTCGCCCGCTTGGACCGGGAAGTGGCAGGCGGTCAGGTGGGTGGCCGCGTCGCCTGCCTTGGCCTCGAGCTGAGGCTCTTGCTGGCTGCACACCGCCTCTGCTTTCGGGCAGCGGGGGTGGAACCGGCATCCTGAGGGTGGATCGATCGGGGAGGGCACGTCTCCGGTCAGGATGATCCGCTGCCTGGCGGCCGCCGCGTCCGGGTCGGCGGCCGGCGCGGCGGACAGCAGCGCGACGGTGTACGGGTGCCTGGGCGAGCGGTAGAGCGGCTCTCTCGGCCCCGACTCGCCGATGCGGCCCAGGTACATGACCGCCACCGAGTCGCTGACGTGCCGCACGACCTCCAGGTCGTGCGCGATGAACAGGTAGCTCAGGCCGTAGTCGCGCTGCAGGTCGGCCAGCAGGTTCAGCACCTGAGCCTGGATCGACACGTCGAGCGCCGATACCGGCTCGTCGCAGATGATCAGCTTCGGCTTCAGCGCCAGCGCGCGGGCCACGCCGATGCGCTGCCGCTGTCCGCCGGAGAACTCGGCCGGGAACC
>DATNIU010000173.1:0-5080 GCA_035604275.1 Streptosporangiaceae bacterium
GGCCGGGCCGGCGGGACCGGCGCATACGGCGAGAGCGGCTCCTACGGGCCGAGCGGGTCTGAGGGCGTGAGCGGCTCGTACGGCTCAGGCGGCGGGACCGGCCCGACCGACTCCTACGGCCCGGCCGGCTCGTACAGCACGGAAGGCTCCCATGGGAGCCTGGCCGGCTCGTACGGCCCTGCTGACTCGCACGGCCAGAATGGCTCCTACGGACCGCCTGACCCGTACGGCCAAGGCGGATCGTATGGTGCGGCGGATTCGTATGGTTCGGGTCGGTCCGGCCCGGCTGACCCGCACGGCGGCTATGGCTCGCCCGATCCTTACGGCGCCACGGAATCGTACGGCCAGAGCGGCTCGTACGGTCCGCCCGACTCATCCGGCCCAGGCGGCTCGTACGGTGCTCAGGACGGCTACGGCCTGCCCGAGCGCTATGGCCCTGGCGGCTCATCTGGCCCGCCTGACCCGGAAGGCCGAAGCGGCTCGTATGGCCAGACTGAACCGTTCGGCGCAAGCGGTTCCTACGGCGCCCTCGGCCCGGCGGCCGGCCAGGCTGACCCGGCCGATTCGACCGACTCCCACGGGGCGAGCGATTCGCTCGGCCAGGCCGGGCCCGGCTCTTCGGGCAGTTCCTTCGGCCCGGCGGGCCCCTACGGCCAGATCGATGCCTACGGCCAGACCGAGGCATACAGCCAGCCCGGCCTCAACGGCCAGACCGGGTCCTACGGCCAGACCGGCCCCAACGGCCGGGCCGGCCTAAACGGCCAGGCAGACTCACGCGGCCAGACCGGGCTGAACGGCCAGACCGGGGCTCATCGGCAGGGCGATCAGGGCCGGGCGTCTGATCCGGGCGCTATCGCGGGCTACCGGGAGTCCGGAGAGACCGATCCGGGCGAGCAGTACGCGCCCTCGCCGTACCTCCAGATCGAGTCGTCCAGCGGCACCGGGTCGCACGAAGACTCCGGATCGTACTCAGATACCGGGTCCCGACGCTGGGATACCGGGCCGAGGCGCTGGGATAGCGGGTCCCACGGACGGGAAACCGGATCTCACGGACGGCCCGACTCGTTCACCGATACCGGGCCCTCCGCAGACACCGGATCCTACGGACGGGCCGAGGCGTTCGGCGACACCGGGTCACACGGGCTGCCCGGCGCCTACGGCGACACCGGCGCCCATGGTCGCGGTGGGGGTCGCGACCAGTCGGACGGCTACGGTCAGCCCGACGCCCGCGGCTACGATCAGCCCGATGGTCGCGGCCAGGCCAGCGGCCCGCAATCTGGAACCTTCCGGTGGCCGCCGCCCGGCTCAGACGAGCAGGGCCCAGCCGGCCGGGCCCGCGACGATTCGCTGCCCGGACGCGGATCGCTGCCGGGTGCTCGCGGCTACGCGGAGTGGAATGACGAACCCGGTGACCGGAATGGCTGGCAGCGTCACGCGGACGACGATGACGACTGGGACGACGACGACCGTGACAGCGGCCTGCTCTCCCGGTTCGGTCGCGGTGGCGGCAGCAAGTCTGGCGGCCGCGGCGGCCGCGGCCGGGGCGGCCGGCCCCGTCGGCTGCGCGGCAAGGTCGCGCTGCTGGCATCCGTGCTGGCCGTGGCCCTCGTGCTCGGAGTCGTCGCCAGCTTCGGCTATGACCGCATTCATAACTTCTGGCAGAACCGCTACGGCGATTACACCGGGCCGGGCACCGGCGTGGTCAAGGTGACCGTGCCGCCGGGCGCCTCGCTGATCTCGCTGGCGCCACTTCTCGTGCGAGACGGCGTGATCATGGCGGAAAGACCGTTTATCAGCGCCGCTAACGCCGCGCCGAACTCCAGCAAGCTACAGCCGGGTACCTACAAGCTGCACTATCACATGAGCGCGGCGCTGGCCTGCAACCTGCTGCTGGACCCGAAGTCCAGGATCAATGCCCAGGTCACGATCGTGGAGGGCACCCGGGCCAGTGCGATCGCGGCGCTGCTGGCCAGCAAGACCGGCGAACCGGTCAGCGCGTTCCTGCAGATCATCAAGCACCCGCCCGCAGCCCTCGGCCTGCCGTCCTGGGCAGGCAAGACGGCCGAGGGCTACCTGTTCCCTGACACGTACATCCTGCTGCCGCACGAGTCCCCGCTGAAGATCCTGCAGATCATGGTCTCGGAGTTCAATCAGAAGGTCGCGAGCATTCATCTGGTGAGTGCCTCAGCCAGGGTCTTTACGACGGCGCTGCACGTGCTGATCGTCGCGAGCATGGTCCAGGCCGAGGCCGGAAGCGTGAGCGACTTCCCGAAGATCTCCCGCGTGGCCTGGAACCGGCTGAAGATCAACATGCCGCTGGAGTTCGACAGCACGGTCTTCTACGGCCTGAACAAGTACGGCACCGCCGCGACCAAGGCGGAGACGCACATCGACACTCCGTACAACACGTATCTGCACACCGGCCTGCCGCCGGGCCCGATCGGCAATCCGGGCCTAGCCGCCATCGAGGCAGCGCTGCATCCCGCGAAGGGCAACTGGCTCTATTTCATCACCGACACGAGGACCAAGCCCTACAAGACCTACTACACAAGCAGCCTGACCCAGCTTCAGCGGTGGCAGCAGCAGTTCCAGGGCTGAGTCAGGAAGATCGCCGCAGTGTCCGCGCGGCGGTGCTCGGCTCGCCGATCAGCCATTCGCTCTCGCCGGTGCTGCACAACGCTGCCTACGCGGCGCTCGGCCTGACCTGGTGGCGCTACGAGGCGATCGAGTGTGACGAGGCCGGCCTGCCGGCGCTGCTCGACCGGTGCGGGCCAGACTGGGCCGGGCTGTCGCTGACGATGCCCCTCAAGCGGTCTGTGCTGCCGCTGCTCGACCGGTCCGAGCCCCTGGTCACCGAGCTAGGCGGCGCGAATACGGTGATCTTCGCCGCGGCGCAGCGACTCGGTTACAACACCGACGTCCCCGGGATGGTGCGGGCGCTCGCCGAGCACGGCATCGGCCGCACCTCGACCGAGTCCGTCGGTCCGGCGGAACCGCCACCCCCGGCTCGTCCTGACCCGCGGTGTCAGGCTCTGCCCGGCGGATCATCTCCGGCTCGTCCTGACCCGCGTTCCCCGGCGTCTCCGGCGTCCACGCCCGGAGGCGGCCCGGTGCTCATCCTGGGCGGAGGGGCGACGGCCTGCGCCGCGCTTGCCGCACTGCGCGAGCTGGGTGAGCGGTCGGCGGCCGTGGCGGTCCGGGATCCGGCCCGGGCCAGCGACCTGCGTTCGGCGGCCGACCGGCTGGGCATCGCGATCACGTTGCGGCCGTTCGAGCCGGCCGGGGCGCGCGGCGCGCGCCTGATCATCTCTACGGTCCCGGCCGGCGCCGCCGATGTTCTCGCGCCGCTCTTCCTCGCGCCGGTCAGCGATCCGCCCGCGGTGCTCGACGTGGTCTACCACCCATGGCCGACCCGGCTGGCAGTCGCGGCCAGGCAGGCCGGTGCCATCGTGGTCAGCGGCTTCGACCTGCTGCTGCATCAGGCCGCCGTCCAGGTGGAGCTGATGACCGGCCGGCCCGCCCCGGTCGATGAGATGCGCCGGGCCGGCCTGGCGGCATTCGTGCCCAGGTAAGTCGGATTCTGCGGTGACCGCTCTCGCTGCCTGCTGGGCGATCCGGACCGCCAGGTGGCCGGATACCGCAGGTCGGCTGGATACGATACGCTTAGTAAGAGAACTAAAAGCCCGGGACATTGTGCCGGGCCGCAAGCGGAGGACCACCTCGGCCACCTCCCACCTTGCCAGCGCAGCGGCCTCACCGATGCGGCGTTGCTGGCGGGTAGTGTCGTCGCAGGCCGCGAGGCCTTGTGGTGAGCTGGTCGGCTCTCGGGCTGGCCGGCCTAGGCCGGACGTTCCGAACTTGAGCGCGCAGCGCGAAGGCACGGGCGTCGCGTGGCGGCTGAACGTCGGCGGACGCCGATGCTCAGGACGCCGGGCAATGGTGGCCCCGCATGACGCCGTGCGGGGCCTTTTCCGTCCGCAGCAGGCGGCACGCAGCACCGGACCCGGGATCTGCCCGGGTCAGGAAACAAGGTGACACAGGAGGTCACATCAGCACCGAACCTCGAGTTAACGTCAGCACCGAGCCTCGAATTAACGAGCGCATCAGGGTCCCTGAGGTGCGGCTAGTTGGTCCATCGGGGGAGCAGGTCGGGATCGTCTCGATCACCGACGCGCTCCGTCTCGCCCAGGAGTCAGACCTCGATCTCGTTGAGGTCGCGCCGACGGCCCGGCCGCCGGTCTGCAAGCTGATGGACTACGGCAAGTTCAAGTACGAATCGGCCCTGAAGGCCAGAGAGTCGCGCAAGAACCAGACGCAGACCGTCATCAAGGAGATCAAGATCCGCCCGAAGATCGATCCGCACGACTACGGCACCAAGAAGGGCCATGTTGAGCGGTTCCTCCGGCAGGGCGACAAGGTCAAGGTGACGATCATGTTCCGCGGCCGGGAGCAGTCCAGGCCTGAGCTTGGCTACAAGCTGCTCCAGCGGCTGGCCGTCGACGTCGAGGAGCTCGGTTTCGTCGAATCGCAGCCCAAGCAGGACGGCCGGAACATGATCATGGTGATCGGACCGCACAGGAAGAAGTCCGACACGAAGGTGGCGCGCGGACCCGAGCGGGCGAGCGCCAGGGCCGCCGCGCCCATGTCCGCTGGCAGTCATGACGACCACAGGCGGGCAGAGGCGCCGGCCGCCGAACCTGCTCGCCCGGCGGCCGGAACGGCCCCGGCCGGCGCCGGACCTGCTGGCGCCGGACCTGCTGGCGCCGGACTGGCTGGAACGGGCTCGGCTGGAACTGCTCCGGGATCGCCAGAAGCGGAAGAGGGCCGGCCCGGCGCGCCTGCCGCGCTGAGCTTCCGCCGGCCTGCCGCTGATGCCGCTGCGGCTGACCGCCCGGCGGCCGGGCAGGCCCGGCAGAGCGACCAGGCCCGGCAGAGCGACCAGGCCGGGCAGGCCCGGCAGAGCGGCCAGGCTGCCGAGGCGGCGCCGTCGTCCGGGGCCAGGCCTGATTCGGTCAGGCCGGCCGCGCCGCGGCCGACTCCGGCCGCCGTCGGCCCGCGGCCCGCTGCCCCGCGGCCGGCC
>DATNIU010000174.1:0-12083 GCA_035604275.1 Streptosporangiaceae bacterium
CGACCCTGTCCATGGCTGCGTACAAGGCTCTTCCCAAGGCGTTCGCGAAGATGCACCCCAGGTACCTCACGCCGACCTTCTCCACGATCGTCATGGCCATCGTGTCGATCGCGCTGTACCTGGTGATGAACTTCGTCGGGACCGGCAATACGGTGATTCTCGATGGATACTCGGCGATCGGGATATACATCGCGTTCTACTACGGGCTCACCGGCTTTGCCTGTGCCTGGTACTACCGCAGGACCCTGACAAGGAATGCCCGCGACCTGTGGATGCAAGGCATCCTGCCGGTACTCGGCGGCCTGCTGATGTACGGGCTCGGCGGCTGGGCCCTATGGGAGACCTACGACGTCGCCACGGCTTACAGCTACACGCACTGGAGCATGCCGTTCCCGCCGCACTGGCAGATCGGCGGAGCGTTCGTGATCAGCACCCTGGCGGTGCTCGCCGGGCTGCTGGCCGCCATCGTGTGGCGGATCAAGGCACCGGGGTACTTCAAGAAGCAGACCCTCACCAGGGCGACGCCGACGCTGGTGCCGGATCCGGACGCGTAGCCGGCTCGGGCTCGCCGGGTCCGGGCCGGTTGGCCCGGCCCGGCACGGATGTCGGCGGAACGGCCTACGCTGGCACAGTGACCGCGACGGCTGTTGACTCCCTGCTTGACGGGCTGAATCCGCAGCAGCGCGCTGCTGTTGTGCACGAGGGCGGTCCGCTGCTGATCGTGGCCGGGGCTGGCTCGGGCAAGACCAGGGTGCTCACCCACCGGATCGCGTACCTGCTGGCCGAGCGGGACGTCGCGCCGAGCGAGATTCTCGCGATCACCTTCACCAACAAGGCGGCCGGCGAGATGGCCGCCCGGGCCGAGGCGCTGACCGGCGCCCGCGCTCGCGGCATGTGGCTGCTGACGTTCCACTCGGCCTGCGTGCGGTTCCTGCGCCGGGAAGCCAGCAGGTTCGGCTACCCGTCCTCGTTCACCATCTACGACCAGGCCGACTCGGAGCGCCTGATGGCCCTGGTCTGCCGTGAGCTCGAGCTTGACCCCAAGTACCATCCGCCCAAGGCGATGGCCGGCCGGGTGTCCGCGCTCAAGAACGAGCTGGCCGACTACGAGTCGGTGCTGGCCAGCGCCAGCGGCTACCGGCAGAAGGCACTGGCGCAGGCCTATGCCGAGTACCAGCGGCGCCTGGTGGCGGCCGGTGCGATGGATTTCGATGACCTGATCATGGTCACGGTCAACCTGCTCCAGGCGTTCGGGGATGTGGCCGAGCGGTACCACCGCAGGTTCAGGCACGTGCTCGTGGACGAGTACCAGGACACCAATCACGCTCAGTACGTGCTGATCAGGGAACTGGTCGGGTCGGCGCTTGACCGGGCCGGGGAAGTCGGCGGCTGGCAGCCGGCGGTGCCAGGCGAGGAGGCCGGCGGCCCGGGTGGCGAGGTGGCGCGGCCTGCGCTCGCCCCGGCCGAGCTGTGCGTGGTCGGCGACGCTGACCAGTCGATCTACGCGTTCCGCGGCGCCACGATCCGCAACATCACCGAGTTCGAGCGCGACTTTCCCGGCGCCCGGGTAATCCTGCTCGAGCAGAATTACCGGTCGACTCAGAACATCCTGGCGGCGGCGAACGCCGTGGTGGCGAGGAACACCGGCCGGATGCCCAAGAACCTGTGGTCGGACAGCGGCGACGGGCCGCCGATCATCGGCTACGTGGCCGACAGCGAGCACGACGAGGCGGCGTTCGTCGCCGAGGAGGTCGATCAGCTTACCGATGCGGGCTCGGCCGCACCTGGCGACGTGGCGGTGTTCTACCGCACCAACGCCCAGTCACGGGTCTTCGAGGAGGTCTTCATCCGGGCCGGCCTGCCGTACAAGGTGGTCGGCGGCGTCAGGTTCTACGAGCGCCGCGAGGTCCGCGATCTGCTCGCCTACCTCCGGCTGATCGCCAATCCCCGCGACGAGATGTCGCTGCGGCGGGTGCTGAACGTGCCGAAGCGGGGGATCGGCGACCGGGCGCAGGAATACGTCGCGTCGCTGGCGCAGCGGGACAAGATCAGCTTCGCCGAGGCGCTGGCCCGGCCGCAGGACGTGACGGGCCTGCCGGCCAGGTCGATCCGGGCGATCGAGGCGTTCAACGACATGATCGGCCAGTTCAGGGAGTCGGCGCAGGCGGGCACCGAGGTTGGCGACCTGGCCGAGGCGGTGCTCGACCGGACCGGCTACATCGCCGAGTTGCAGGCGTCAAGCGACCTGCAGGACGCGGGCCGGATCGAGAACCTGACCGAGCTGATCTCGGTGGCCAGGGAGTTCGACGCCAGGAACGCCGGCGGGACGCTGATCGAGTTCCTTGAGCAGGTGTCGCTGGTCGCCGACGCCGACCAGGTCCCTGCCGGACCCGATCACGGCGGGCTGGTCACGCTGATGACCCTGCACACCGCCAAGGGCCTGGAGTTCCCCGTGGTGTTCCTGACCGGCATGGAGGAGAACGTCTTCCCGCACGAGCGGTCGATCAACGACGACGCCGAGCTTGAGGAAGAACGCCGCCTGGCCTACGTCGGGATCACCAGGGCACGCGAGCGCCTCTACCTGACCCGGGCGGTGGCCAGGGCGTGGTTCGGCCGCCCGGCCTATCACAAGCAGTCGAGATTCCTCTCCGAGATCCCTGAGCGGCTGATCGAGTGGCGCCGCGATCAGTCGGCCGCCGTCGCGCCCGCGTCCGAGCGCCTCGCCCGGCGCCCGGGAATGAATGCGGTAGGCAACCGCCCCGTGCCTGCGCTTGCGCCCGGCGACCTGGTCACGCACGACACATACGGACTCGGCCGGGTGCTGTCGGTCGAGGGCCGGGGCGATGATCCGGAGGCCAAGGTCGACTTCGGCGAGGACTACGGCATCAAGCACCTGCTGCTGCGCTACGCCCCGATCGAGAAGCTCTAGCGCGCCAGCCGGGCGTCCTAGGATGCCTGCGGCGCCTGCTGCTCTGCCGGGTCTTCGAGGTCAACCACGGCCCACACGACCTTGCCGCGCGCGTCTGGCACCCAGCCCCAGCTGGCGCTCATCGCCGCCACGATCGCCAGTCCCCGGCCGGTCACCGCGTCATCAGATTGACCGGGTAGCACCGGTCGTTTATGGCTGGCATCCCACACCATCACGAACACCCGGCCCGGCTGCGCCGCGACGAGCAGGCCCACGGCGGCACGGAACGGCAGCGCCGCGCTTGCCGTTATCGCGTTCGTCACCAGCTCGCTGGCGATCAGTTCGGCGTCATCGGCAACGTGGCTCAGCCCCCACCGGGCCAGCGCGTCGCGGACATGCCGCCTGGCCTGCGATGCCGAGCTGGCTAGCGCCGCCAGTTCCAGGTATGCCCGCTGCCGGGCACCCGCGGCAGGCACCCGCTGCGCCGGAACGGGGCAGAGCGCTGCACGGGGTCCGTAGGGGCAGTCGTTGCGCGTGGTCACAGCTGGTTCCTCATCGGGTAGCTAAGTCTAGTTGCTTTTAGTGCTCTCAGTGCTTATCTTGGTATGTGTGCGATCACGATCTTCAGAAAGACACGCGGCCGTCAGAAGGCGTCCGTTCTGCTCCCCAGCTGTCGGAAGTTGTCGGAAGCAATGACCCGCAATCTTGATGCCACCCGCAGCCCGCTGGCGTTCTTCGGTGCCGAACTGCGCCGGGCGCGGTTAACCGCTGGCCTGAGTCAGGACCAGCTAGGCCGGGCGCTCAGCTTCTCTGGCGATCTGGTCGGCAAGATCGAGACGTCCGAGCGTGTTCCATCGCCCACCTTCGCTATCGGCTGCGACGGCGTGTTCCCGCACCTAGACGGGCTCTTCGGGCGCCTTCTCGAGCTTGCCCGCGAGTGGGATGGTCCTTATCCGCAGTGGTTCAAGGACTGGCTTGAGGCGGAACAGGAGGCCACGTCGTTGCGAACCTGGGAACCGCTCCTCGTACCTGGGTTGCTCCAGACCGCGGAGTATGCCCGCGCCATCCTCGACGTCGGCCCGGAAACCGTGGAGGAGGAAATTGAGCAGATGGTTGCCGCTCGCATGGAGCGGCAAGCGATACTCGGCCGTCCCAAGTCGCCGACGCTGTGGGTCGTGCTTGACGAGACCGTGCTGTACCGCTGCGTCGGCTCGCCCAAGATCATGCACGAGCAATTGCTGTACCTGGCCGACCTGGCCGGCCGCCCGAGGATCACGTTCCAGGTCGTGCCTGCAAGAACGGGCGCCCATGCCGGCCTGCTCGGCGCATTAGTTATCGGTAGCTTCAATGGCGCACCGGATGTCGTTTACCTGGAGACCTCAGCGGGCGGACAGGTCATCGACAAGGCCAGCGTGGTCGCGGAGGTAACGCTGCGCTTCGACACCGTGCGTGCTGTGGCTCTGCCAAGGGACGATTCAGTCGAACTAATTGGAAAGGTGGCTGAGGAACGATGGACAGGAATATAAACGACGCCGTCTGGCGCAAGAGCAGTTACAGCGGCGACAACGGCGGCAACTGCGTGGAGGTCGCCGGCAACCTGCCCGGCGCGGTCGCGGTACGTGACTCCAAGGACCCGTCCGGGCCGGTGCTGACGTTCACGCCTGCCGAATGGCACGCGTTCGTCGCTGGCGTCCGCGACGGCGAGTTCGACCTGGCCTGACCCTGGACCCGGGCCCCGGCTGCGAGCGAAGGTTGGCGCCGTAGCCGGGTGCCCGGCCGATCCCCGTGATTGGGTCGATTTTTCAGCAGATACGCCTGAAAAATCGACCCAATCTCAGGTTGACTGTTGCGCTCGTGGCTGGTGATGCTGACGAGGCGAACTGCGCCTAGCCTCGTCCTGGCAGGCCGGGGCGCAGCGCTGCATGCTTGCCGCCCGCTGCTGGTGTTGGTCGTGACCGGACGCGGGGCTACGCTGCGGCTGTAGTGATTTTGGCCAGTGCGGGAAGAGGCGTTCAGTGAGCAGCATCCGGGTCATCATCGCCAAGCCTGGGCTGGACGGGCACGATCGCGGCGCGAAGGTGGTCGCCCGGGCGCTGCGCGACGCCGGCGTCGAGGTCATCTACACCGGGCTGCATCAGACACCGGAGCAGATCGTGGCCGCCGCGCTACAGGAGGATGCCGACGCGATCGGGCTCTCGATTCTGTCCGGCGCGCATATGACTCAGTTCGGCCGGGTCCTTGAGCTGCTGAAGGAGAAGGACGCCGCGGACATCACGGTGTTCGGTGGCGGGATCATCCCGAATGCCGACATCGCCGAGCTTGAGCGGATGGGCGTGGCCAAGGTCTTTACCCCGGGCGCGACGATGCATGAGATCGTCGAGTGGGTGCGCGGCGCCCTCGGCTCGGCTGCCGAAAGTCGGGCCATCTGAGGCGTCCGGGTTCGACCGACCGCTAGGCTGCCTGGCGGACCCGCCGCCGCAGGCGGCGCTGAGCACATTCAGGGCTGAGCTACTCACGGGCTGAGCTACTTCGGGCGCCTGAGCACAGCGAGGGCTGAGCACATCCAGGGTTGAGAAAGTCAGGACGGACCCAGACGTGGACCTGTTCGAGTATCAGGCAAAAGAGCTGTTCGCCGAGTACGGCGTGCCGATTCAGCGGGGCAAGGTTGCCCAGACCGTCGCTGAGGCGCGGGCGATCGCGGAGGAGTTCGCCGCCGAGGGCAAACCGAGCGTGGTCATCAAGGCGCAGGTCAAGACCGGCGGGCGAGGCAAGGCCGGCGGCGTGAAGCTGGCCAGCGGCCCGGACGAGGCCGAGGCGAAGGCCCGGCAGATCCTCGGCATGGACATCAAGGGCCACACTGTGCACTCCGTGCTGATCGCCGAGGACATCGACATCGCGCAGGAGTACTACCTGTCCTTCCTGGTCGACCGCGCCGAGCGAAGCTTCCTGGCGATGTGCACGGTGCAGGGCGGCATCGAGATCGAGGAGGTCGCGCGGACCAGCCCCGAGGCGCTCGCCAGGATCCCGATCGATCCCCTGGCCGGGGTGGACGCCGCCATGGCTGCCGAGATCGTCCGGGCGGGCAGGCTGCCCGGGGAGGCGCAGGCCGGTGCCGCCGCGCTGGCCGAGCGGCTGTGGGCCGTCTTCACCGACGAGGATGCCACGCTGGTCGAGGTGAACCCGCTGGTGCTGACCGGCGACGGGCAGGTGATCGCCCTGGACGCCAAGGTGACGCTCGACGACAACGCCGCCTACCGGCAGCAGTTTGACCGCTTCGCCGATCCCGGAGCGGCCGACCCGCTCGAGGCACGCGCTAAGGCGAAGCACCTCAACTACGTCAAGCTCGACGGCGCTGTCGGCATCATCGGCAACGGGGCCGGCCTCGTGATGTCGACCCTGGACGTGGTCGCCTACGCGGGCGAGGAGTTCGGCGGGATCCGGCCGGCCAATTTCCTCGACATCGGCGGCGGAGCGTCGGCCGAGGTGATGGCGAACGGCCTGGAGATCGTGCTCTCCGACCCGTCGGTTCGGGCCGTGCTCGTGAACGTGTTCGGCGGCATTACCTCCTGCGACGCCGTCGCGAACGGCATCGTGTCGGCGATCGGGATGCTCGCTGATCGCGGCGAGCCGGTCGGGCATCCGATCGTGGTGCGACTGGACGGCAATAACGCCGCTGAGGGCCGCCGCATACTGGAGGAATCTGGCATCGCCGTGGTGGAGCAGGTGTCGACCATGGACGACGCGGCGCGGCGCGCCGCCGAGCTGGCCAGTTCGGCCGCGACGGGAGCATGAGATGGCGATCTTCCTGAACGGCGAGAGCCGGATCATCGTCCAGGGCATCACGGGCTCAGAGGGCCGCAGGCACGGGGCCAGGATGATCGCGGCCGGGACGAACGTGGTAGGCGGAACCAACCCGCGCAAGGCAGGCCAGTCGGTCGAGCTTGGCGGCGCTGCCGTGCCGGTGTTCGGAGCGGTCGAGGAGGCGATGTCGGCGACCGGAGCCGACGTCTCCGTCGTCTTCGTGCCGTCGGCCGGCACCAAGGATGCCGTTGTTGAAGCGGTCGACGCCGGAATGCCGCTGGTCATCGTGATCACGGAGGGCATTCCCGTGCACGACACGGCCGCGTTCTGGGCCTATGCCTGCTCGAAGGGGAACGCCACCCGCATCGTCGGCCCGAACTGCCCGGGTGTGGCCTCGCCTGGCAAGTCCAACGCGGGCATCATTCCGGCCGACATCAGCAGCGAGGGCAGGATCGGCCTGGTCAGCAAGTCAGGCACGCTGACCTATCAGATGATGTACGAGCTGCGCGACATCGGCTTCTCCACCGCGGTCGGGATCGGCGGGGACCCGATCATCGGGACGACGCACATCGACTGCCTGCGGGCGTTCGCCGACGACCCGGAGACGGACGTGATCGTAATGATCGGCGAGATCGGCGGCGACGCCGAGGAGCGAGCCGCCGCGTTCATCGAGGCAAGCGTGACCAAGCCGGTGGTCGCCTATGTGGCCGGCTTCACCGCCCCCGAGGGCAGGACCATGGGGCACGCCGGCGCGATCATCTCAGGCTCGGCCGGCACTGCCCAGGCCAAGAAGGAAGCGCTCGAGAAGGTCGGGGTCAAGGTCGGCCGCACGCCAAGCGGGACCGCCCGCCTGGTCAGGGAGCTAATGCAAGGACGCTGACGTCAGGCGGCCAGCCAGCGTCGTGGCCACCCGGTGCTGTCGCGCGGTGGGGGCGGCGCGGTGGGACAGCCCGCGAACCAGCACCGACCGCGAACCAGCACCGACCGCGCAGCAACGCGCATGTCGCTGGTGGCTGGACGGGCCGCGTACCGGACGTGCCGCCTCGTCGGTGGCCGACCCTGCGGCGCGCCTCCACCTGCTGCGCACGCGGAATTGCGAGGGTTGGGTCTTGTGACGACTTCCGCCCTCGGTGACCGGCTAGCAGGCTCTGGTCAGGGCGCTGCCGATGGCGGGCCGTCACCGGGGTCGGCCAGGCCGCTGCTGGTCGCGGGCACGCTCGCGGCCTGCTCGGTGACCGGAGTCGGGCTGGCGGTGCTGACGATCCTTGTGCTGGTCGGCTGGATCGCCGCTCCGCATCCCGGCCTTGGCCTGGTCGGAGTGCTGCGGACCGCCGCGGTGCTCTGGCTGGTAGGCCATCACGTCGGCGTCCAGGTCAGCGACGCGGGCCGGATAGGGATGCTGCCGCTCGGACTGGTGCTGCTGCCCGGCGCGCTGCTCTGGCGGGCAGGCCGCTGGCTGGTCCGCGGGGTGGTGGTCGCCAGCCCAGTGCAGGCGCTCACCGCCGCTCTTGCTGTAGCCGTCCCGTACTCCCTGCTCGCTGGCGGGCTAGCGGCCGCCAGCCGAACGGCGCTGGCCGCGCCGTCGATCCCGCAGGCCTTTGTGGCCGGCTTCGTGGTGGCCGCCGTCGCGGTCGGCTTCGGCGCATCCCGAGCGCTGGCGCCGTGGTCACAGCTAGGTGCCCTGCTGTCGCCCAGGACGCGCTCGGTGCTGGCCGGCGCCGCCGCCTCGCTGGCCATGCTCGGCGCTGCCGGTGCCCTGCTGACCGCGATGGCGCTGGCTAGCCACGTGCGTGAATTCGGCGCGGTGAACGGGCTGCTCGCACCGGGCATCGTCGGGGCCGGGCTGCTCTTCCTGGCCGAGCTGGCCTACCTGCCGAACGCGGTGCTCTGGGCCATCGCCTACATGCTCGGCCCGGGCTTCGCGGTCGGCACGGGCACGATCGTTGCTCCGACCGGATCGGCGCTCGGTCAGCTCCCAGCCTTCCCGCTGCTCGCCGCGCTTCCGCAGAACACCCATGGCTCTGGGTCGACGTGGCTGGCCGTCCTGGTGCTGGCCTGCCCATATCTGGCCGGAGCGCTCGGCGGGCTGCTGGTCGCACGGATCGCACCGACGCCGGTGCTTGAGGCCGCCCCGATCCGGGGCTTCTGCTGCGGCGCGCTGACCGGCGCCGTGCTCGGAGTGCTCGCTGCCTTCGCGGGCGGCCCGCTCGGTGATGGTCGGCTGGCCGCGGTCGGGCCGTCCGCCTGGCAGGTCGCCGTCGTTGCCGCGCTTGAGGTCGGGATAGCGGCAGCCGTCACCGCCGGTGCGGCCAACTGGCGTTACGTCACGGCGCACGCGGCTTCCGAGACCAGTTACCCCCCGACCGGCCCCGGACCGCGATCCGGCTGGCACGGCCGCAGATCCGGCATCGTGTCGCGGCGACCCGATCAGGACAGCCGGAATGTCATCTTCGTGGACCGGTGGGCAGGCGATCAGGCAGACAACCCGCCGCCCCGCTCCCGCGGGCCGTCCGTGCTGCCCTGATCGCGCTGCCCTGACCGCACCACGGAACGACGCTCGAGGAGCAGCGCGTCAGGCAGCAATGCTCCGCCGGATCCGCGGTCGCGGAGCCGCTTTCCAGGAGCCACGCTCGAGCAGTTGCGGACCCGTGGGCGCGTCGGGCACGCGATGCGGACTCCGTGCCGTTGCCGCTACTGCGGCGCTCCGTCCCGCCAGGGCAGCACTCCGCGCCGCTAAGTGCGGTGCGGCGGCCGACAGATGGATGGACCGGTAAAACTGGTTCTCGCAAGCGTGCTGCTCACCGGACGTCTGAGCCAGGCTCAGGCACTTCACGTAGTTGTCGACCTGAGTCGGGAATGCCAGGTAGGTCGCCAGGATCGGGATGGAGAGCAGTGCGGCGAGTGCGCCGAGCACGATGCCGCCGACGGCGCCGCGTGGCCGGTAGGTCCCGGTCCGGCGGGCCTTGCGCAGCGCGCTGATGCCGATCACGCACGCCGCTAGGCCGATGATCGCGCTGAACACGAGCAGATAGACTCCGCGACGCAGATCGGCTCTGATCCCCAGCAAGGCGATCAGGCTCAGCATGCCGAAGATCAGCGCGGCGATGGCCCGGTGACGCAACTCTCGCTCGGGCGGTCTGGTCGGTCGCTGCCTGGTCGGCCGCTGGGCGGGCTGCCGTTGGAACAGTCGTCCGCGCGGCTCGCCGCTCGGGCCCTGCCGCTGGCCGGTCCCGCCGTAGGGTGCGCTGGGTTCGCCGTATGGCTTCCTGATCCCGCCGTGCGGCTGGCCGGTCCCGCCGTGCGGCGGACTGGTCCCGCCGTGCGGCGGGCTGGTCCCGCCGTCAGGCGCACTGGGCGGGAGGTGCGGCTGGCCAGGCTGGCTGTATGGCTGGTCGGACCCGCCGTCAGGCGCGCTGGGTGAGGGATGCGGCTGGTCAGGCTGGCCGTGGTGGTGGCTGGCGGCTGGGTCGCGCTGGTCAGGCTGGCCGCTGGTCTGGCTGGTGACCGGTTCGCGCTGGTCTGCCTGGCCGTAGGGTCGGTCGGCGGGCGGTTCGCGCTGGTCTGGCCGCTCCGACTGGCCCGCTCGCGTCGGCAGCTCAACCTCCAGCTCAGCGAAGTACAGGCGCGGAAGGCCTGGCAGCCGGCTCCCATGCTCCCGGGTGCTCTGCTGGTCCGAGCTGTTGTGCTGGTCCGAGCTGTTGTGCTGGTCTGAGCTGCCCGGCTTGTCCTGGTCGCCGGGCTGCGAAGGGCCTGGCGCGGGCGGCTGGCTGATGTCGGCGGGCAGTGCCTTTCCTCCGGTCATCTGGCTGAACTACGTGCTTGCGTTCCTATTTCATTACCAGATGACTGGCCTCCTACCGGCCCAGGACCTGGCGCGACCAGGTTACGCCCGGCGAGAGCCGTCCGGGCGGGTACCGGTCCCGGCAGACTGCGCTGCGACCGCGCGGCGCGCCAGTCGCGCCAGCAAGAACCGGGCCGCACTAAGCTCGCAAGTCCGCTGACCGATGCCGGTCCAGCGCGGTCGACAGCCGAATCGGGTCCGCTGGCCAGGCTAGGAGGGTTCTGAAACGGTGACCAAGGTAGCCATCGCCCGTGCGATCGTCAGTGTGCACGACAAGACCGGACTTGACCGGCTGAGCCGGGTGCTGCACGACGCGGGGATCGAGATCATATCGACCGGCGGCACCGCTGCGGCGATCGCGGCCGCCGACGTCCCTGTCACCCCGGTCGAGGAGCTGACCGGGTTCCCTGAGTTCATCGATGGCCGGGTCAAGACGCTGCACCCGGCCGTGCATGGCGGGCTGCTCGCGGACATGGGCAACCCTGGCCACGTCAGCCAGCTTGATCAGCTTCAGATCGCGCCGATTCAGCTGCTCGTGTCGAATCTCTACCCGTTCAGCCAGACGGTCGCCGGCGGCGCGCAGCCGCAGGAGTGCGTCGAGCAGATCGACATCGGCGGCCCGGCCATGGTCAGGGCCGCGGCGAAGAACCACGCCCAGGTCGCCGTCATCACCAGCCCTGCAGCGTACGGCGAGCTCGAGGCGGCCATCGCGGCGGGCGGGTTCACCCTCGAGCAGCGCCGTCGGCTGGCAGCTGAGGCCTTCGCGCACACTGCCAGCTACGACGCCTCGGTCGCATCCTGGTTCGCCGCGCACTATGCACCGGACGAGACGGCCAGCGAGACCGGCTGGCCCGACCTGGTCATGGCCGCCTGGACCCGCCGCGAGGTGCTGCGCTACGGCGAGAACCCGCACCAGCGAGCCGCCCTCTACGTGCCGGCGGGCGGGGCAGCGGCGGGCGGGGTAGCAGCGGGCGGGGTAGCGACTGCCGAGCATCTGCATGGCAAGGCGATGTCGTACAACAACTACGTTGACGCCGACTCCGCCTGGCGGGCGGTCAGCGAGTTCGCGGCGCCGTGCGTCTCGATCGTGAAGCACTCCAATCCGTGCGGGATCGCGATGGGCACCGATATCGCTGAGGCACACCGCAAGGCTCATTCCTGCGATCCGGTCTCCGCGTTCGGCGCCGTCATCGCGGCGAACCGGGCGATCACGGCCGAGCTGGCCGCGCAGATCGCCGACGTCTTCACCGAGGTGATCATCGCGCCCGGCTTCGAGCCAGCCGCCCTGGAGATCCTGACCAGGAAGAAGAACCTGCGTCTGCTCCGCTGCGCCCCCTCGGCGCAGCCCGGCGGCCCGACCGGGCCGGGCACCATGATCGAGCCGGGCGCCATGACCGGGCCGGCAGGGTCGACCAGTCTAGGCCCGGCGGTCAGTCCGGGTGCGGCGGTCAGTCCGCGTGCGGCGGCGAGTCAAGGCCCGGCGGTCAGTCCGGGTGCTGCGGTCAGTCCGGGTGCTGCGGCCAGTCCAGGCCC
>DATNIU010000175.1:0-4442 GCA_035604275.1 Streptosporangiaceae bacterium
GGCGTAGAAGCCGAAGTTGGCGTTGGCGGCCGGGTTGGCCTTGTTGGTGCGGGAGTAGAAGCCGACCGTGATGCCGGTGTCGTTCAGGCCGGTGACCTGGGTCTGTGCCGAGCCGGGGAAGTTCTCGGTCCGGTAGTTGCGCTGCTTGTAGGGCGGCACGATGGTGTAGCCCTTGTTCTTGTGCCCCTGGGCGCCGGAGCCGAAGTAGCCGGCGATCCTGCCACGGGAGTTGATGCCGAGCAGCTGGTTGAAGGTCTCGTCGTTACTGCTGTTCAGCGTGCGGAAGTGGTAGCTCACCGCGGCGGCGTGCGTGCTGGCCACGGCCGGGCCTGCCGCGGCAAGGCCGGCGGCGAGAGCGCCAGCGGCGACGGCGGCGGCGGCGACCCGCCCTGCCAGGGCCCGGCGCGGAGCGCCGCGGCGGCCGGACTTGGAATGGGCATGGTGGATCAAGGTCATGCTGTAGTCCTCTCTGCTTGCGGGTGCCGTCGTCCCGCTGCTCGGCTGGCCGGGCGGCGGGCGGATCGCCCCACCGAATCTCGGGGTCAAGGAGTCCGGTCCGCCCGGCACTGCGCACCGCATCTTGGTGCTCGCTCCCTACACTGTGCGGAAGACTGCTCATAGAAGCAAATGGAACTTTTAGATGAACCTGATAGGATCCATCTATGCTGGAGATGACCAGGCTCAAGGTGTTCTGCGAAGTGGCCGGCCACGGCTCATTCACCAGGGCAGCCGAGGTGCTGGGGTACGCACAGCCCTCGGTCTCCCACCACATCGCCCAGCTTGAGCGCGAGCTCGGCGCGCAGCTCTTCGACCGGCAGCCGAAGCGGATTCAGCTCACCCCGGCCGGGCAGGTCTTCCTCGACTACGCGCGGCCGGCGCTGCTGAAATTCGCCGACGCTCAGCGGGAGGTGTCGGAAACGGTGCGGTCAGGAAGCAGCAGGCTGCGGATCGCGGCCTTCCCCACGGCATCGGCCACCCTGATGCCGGCCGCCGCGGCGGCATTCCGCGATCGCCGGGGGGAGGTCGCGCTGAGCCTCACCGAGGCCGATCCCCCGGTCTCGCTGCCCGGCCTCGTGGCCGGCGAGTACGACCTGGCGCTTGTCTACGACTACCCGGCCCTGGGGGTCGCCCCGGATCCGGACATCGAGCTCGAGCCGCTCTTCGGCGATCACATGGTGCTCGCCCTGCCGGCCGGTCACCGGCTGGCGCTGAGCGGCCGGCTGCCGCTTGAGGCGCTGAGCCGGGAGCTGTGGGTGACCCCGCATCCGTGCATGTGCCGCGATGCCCTCGTGTTCGCCTGCCGCAACGCCGGATTCTCGCCAGACGTGGTCTCCGAGACCAATGACTACATGGCGATGCAGGGCCTGGTGGCGGCCGGCGTCGGGGTGGCGCTGCTGCCGCGCCTGGCGGTGGCGATCGCGCGCCGGCCCGGCGTTGCCCTGATCCCGCTTACCGAGCTGACCATCGAGCGCGTGACGTTCATCGCGACCCGGCGAGGCGCGTACAAGTCGCCCGCCACCGAGGCCTTCCGCACGGCACTGCGCTCGGCCCTGCACGCCGCCGAGGACGCCTCGCTGCCGCTTGAGCCGTACGATCCCGAGCATGCCCTGGCGCAGCCGCCGGTCAGCTCCGAGTTCGCGCCGGCCGGCAGCCAGCCGGGCGGTTAACGCCATCCGGCTCGTGACGCGCACCGCCGACATGGCACGCTGAGGACGTGAGCGCGACCGCATCTCGGTCCAGGTCCGCCGGCCAGGCCTCCGGGCCCTCCGAGCCCGGAGGACGTGCCTCCATGGCCGGCGGCGAGCCGGGCGGACGGGCGGCAGCGCCCGAGGGCCGGGTCAGGGCCGACACCGTCGCCCGGCTTGAGCGATCGATGAGCGCCCTGGGAACCGCGGCTGTGACGGCCATGGACCAGCGGCTGCCATGGTTCCGCGCGCTGTCGGCCGAGAACCGGTCCTGGCTCGGACTGGTGGCCCAGGCCGGCGTGGCCGCCTTCGTGGACTGGGTCAAGCATCCCGAGCGAAGCCGGCCGGCCGTGGCCGGCGAGGTCTTCGGGACGGCGCCGCGCGAGCTGGCCAGGGCGGTCAGCCTGCAGCAGGCGGTCGAAATGGTGCGGATCATCGTCGATGTGGTCGAGGCCCAGGTGGATGAGCTCGCCACGCCCGGCGGGGAGTCGGAGCTGCGCGAGGCGGTGCTGCGGTACACCAGGGAGGTCGCGTTCGCCGCCGCGCAGGTCTACGCCAGGTCAGCCGAGGCACGGGGGGCCTGGGACGCCAGGCTGGAGGCGCTCGTCGTCGACTCGCTGGTCCGCGGCGAGATCGACGAGAGCCTGTCGTCCTGGGCGTCCGCGCTGAGCTGGTCGTCGGCGCCGGTCACGGTGCTGGCCGGGAACGCGGGCGGCGGCGAGCCTGAGGGCCTGATCGATGAACTGCGGCTGATCGCCCGCAGGGCGAGGCTCGATCTGCTGGCTGGCGTGCACGGGCACCGGCTGGTCGTGATCCTCGGCGGCCCGGCCGACCCGCTGCCGGTAGCCAGGCAGCTCGCCGCCAGGTTCGGGCCGGGGCCGGTGGTCGTCGGTCCGTCCGCCGAGAGCCTGGAGGCCGCGGCCGGGTCGGCCAGGGCGGCCCTGGCCGGCCTGCGCTCGGCGCTGGCCTGGCCCGATGCGCCCCGGCCGGTCCTGGCCACGGACCTGCTCCCCGAGCGCGCGCTGGATGGCGATGAGGGTGCCAGGGCCGAGCTGATCGAGCGGGTCTACGAGCCGCTCCGGCGGGGTGGCGTCGCGCTGCTCGATACTGTCATGACCTACCTTGAGCAGGGCAACTCGCTTGAGGCGACCGCCCGGATGCTGTTCGTGCACCCCAACACCGTCCGGTACCGGCTGCGCCGGGCCACCGAGCTCACCGGCTTCAACCCGAGCGACGGCCGGGACGGGTTCGCCCTGTGGCTGGCTATCGTCTACGGCCGGCTGGCCGATAAGTCGGCGTAGGCGGCCAGCAGCCGCAGTCGGCGAGCCGTCGCAGTCGGCCGGCCTCACCAGCCGGCCAGCCTCGCCAGGCTCGCCGGCCTCAGCAGCCGGCCAGCCTCAGCGGCCGGCGAGGCGAGGCGGGCTACGAGTCGCTGTGGCACGAGTCGCTGTGGCACTAGCCGAGGAGCCGCCCTCGTTTGTATCATGGAGTTTTGTAGAATTGCTACAGTCATCTGACGGAAAACTTCGTAGAGAATTCTGTTCGTATGGCGGACTCCTACAGTGCAGGGTTAGAAGATGCTCGTCATCGCCGCGCCTGGCCAGGGCGCCCAGACTCCTGGCTTCCTGTCGCCGTGGCTCGAGCTGCCCGGATTCGCCGAGCGGCTGGGCGCCTGGTCCGAGCTGGCCGGGTGCGATCTGATCGCCTGCGGCAGCACCGCGACCGCGGACGAGATCAGGGACACCGCGGTGGCTCAGCCGCTGATTGTCGCCGCCGCGCTGGCCGTCTCGGAGGTCCTGGGTATCGGGCCCGTTCTGGCCGGGCGCGTGGACCGGGGATCCACCGCGCACGGCAACGTCGGCGGTCTGGCCGCCGGGCACAGCGTCGGTGAGCTGGCCGCGGGCGCGATCGCCGGCGTGCTCGACGCTGAGGACGCGCTGCGGCTCGTCCGGGTGCGCGGCCAGGCCATGGCGCGAGCCGCGGCAGCTGAGCGCACCTCGATGACGGCGGTGCTCGGCGGCGACGAGGCCGCCGTCCTGGCATCGATCGAGGCGCACGGCCTGACCCCGGCGAACATCAACGGCGCCGGCCAGATCGTTGCCGCCGGGACCGTGGAGCAGCTCGCGGCGTTCGCGGCCGATCCGCCGCCCCGGGCCAGGCTCCGATCGCTCCAGGTGGCCGGCGCCTTCCATACCTCGCACATGGCCGGGGCGGTCGACACGCTGCGCGGTGCAGCGGCCGGAGTTAAAGTACGCGACCCTTCGCTGGCCTTGCTCTCCAACCGCGACGGAGCGGTCGTCCGGTCCGGAGCGGACTGGCTGGAGCGGGTGGTTACCCAGGTCAGCGCGCCAGTGCGGTGGGACAGGTGCATGCGCACGATGGGCAGCCTCGGCGTCACCGCCTTCATCGAGCTGCCGCCCGCGGGGACCCTCGCCGGGCTGGCCCACCGGGCGCTTCGCGGTATCCAGGTGCTGGCCATGAAGACCCCCGACCACCTGCCCGCCGCGCAAGCGCTGATCGCCGATCACGCCGACAGCCACGCCGACAGCCACGCGCCGGACTGGCGGCTGCTGGTCGCGCCGCTGGCCGGGACCTTCCGCTCGGGCGCCGGCCCGAACGGCTCGGCCGGCCTGGCCGGGCCGGGCGCCACTGTCGGCAGCGGGGCCGAGCTCGGCCGGGTGGAGATGCGCGGCGGCTCGCATCTGGTGACCGCGGATTTCCCGGCGACGATCATCGAGTGGCTCGTCGAGGACGGCG
>DATNIU010000176.1:0-12877 GCA_035604275.1 Streptosporangiaceae bacterium
CGTACGAGCCGACCTCCATGTCGCCGCCGTGCTGCCGCTCGTACATGTTCAGGTCGACGTCCCTGACGATCGGATAGCTGATCTCGCCCGGGGTGTCGGCGAACAGCGCGATCGGGCCGACGCTGATCATCTGGTGCACGATCGGGGTGAGCGGGATCCTGGCCCCGGCCATCCGGGCGATCCGCGGCGACCAGACGCCGCAGCAGATCGCGCAGACCTCGGTCTCGATGTCACCGATGCTGGTGCGCACGCCGGTGACCCGGCCGGCGGCCGACGTGTCGATGCCCAGCACCTCGGTACCGGCCAGGACCGTGAGCGCGCCGGAGGACTGTGCGTCCTCGCGCATCAGCGTCCCGGCCCGGAGCGAGTCGACGACGCCGACGGTCGGGAAGTGGGCGCCGCCGAGAATCACGGAGTCATCCAGGTACGGGACCAGATCGCGCACCTGGGCCGGGGTCAGCAGCTCGGCCGGGATCTCCCAGGCCTTCGCGGCCGTGCAGCGCCGCCGCAGCTCGGTCATCCGCTCTGGCGTTCTGGCGACCTCGATGCCGCCCGAGGAGGTGAACACCCCGAGCTGCTTGTACTGCTCGGTGCTGTCGCGGGTCAGCTCCATCATCATCTTGTTGTATTCGATCGGGAAGATGAAGTTGGACGCGTGCCCGGTCGAGCCGCCTGGATTGGGCATCGGGCCCTTGTCGACCAGCACGAGATCACGCCAGCCGAGACGGGCCAGGTGATACGCGAGGCTGTTGCCGACGATTCCGGCACCGATGATCACGGCGCGCGCCCGGCTCGGGATCTCATTCATGCTGCTGGCTTCCCGCCCCTTCTCACGTAGGCCGGCCCCGCCGCCCAGTGTGCGGGCAGCGGGGCCGGCCTTCCTGCTTCTTTCCTGCGCCTGGTTACTCGACCGGGATCTCCTTGTTGATGAGGCCGAGGTCGATTCCCTGCCGGCTGCGCACGACCCGCGCCCCTACATAGAGCACGATCGCGAGCACGTACATCGCACCCATGTAGATCAGGGACGTCTTGTTGTTCACGAAGTACAGGCCGTTGGAGAGCCACTCATACAGGTTGAAGCCGAGCAGACCGATGGTGATCACGCCGGCGACCGGCACGATCTGGACGCCGAACACCTTGATCCGGCTGGCCGGGGACGCCCGCCATAGCTCTGGCTTGCGCCAGGGCAGGATGACCACAGCGATCGCACTGAACAGGTAGGTCACCGCGATCACCAGCGTCGCGTCAAGGGTATAGGTACGGAACGTGGTCGAGTAGGCGTACACGGCAGCCAGCCCGGCCGCGGGGAGCAGCATCAGGATCAGCGAGTAGAACGGCACCTTGCGCTTCTCCGAGACCTCGGCGGCCCGGTCCGGCAGCACCCGGTCGAACGCCGCGGCGAAGATGACCCGGGTCGAGGACAGGAACAGCGTTCCCACCCAGCCGAAGAACCACAGGCTGAGCACGAGGATCAGGGCGACCTGGAAGGCCGTGTTATGCACCAGCCAGCCGGCGAACATGAACGGGTACGGCCAGATGCCGAACTGCGGGGTGAGATTGTAGTCGAGCGAGTTGAGGTTCTGGTAGAAGCCCCAGCCGATGGTCTTGTCGATCAGCAGCAGGAAGGCGACGGTGAGCAGGACGGTGGCCCACAGGCCGGCGAACATTCCGGTGAATACCCGCTTGAAGTCGCTCGCGCCGCGGATCTCGCCGTAGAGCGTGGCGCCCCAGTTCGGCCAGAGGATAAAGAACATCATCGCCGGGACCAGCAGCATGGTCGGCCCGAGCGGGCCGAAGCCAAACGGCGATGTGGTGTAGCCGGCCTTGGCCGCCGCCACGTTCGTAGCGTGGTACGCGTTGTGGACGCCGAAGAGCTTCTGCGCCTCGAGGTTGAACGAGCTGATGAAGCTCGCGTGCGAGTTGGTCAGCAGCAGGACCACGACGACCAGGAACCCGACCATGCCGCCGATGAAGCACCATCTCTGAATCTTGGCGTATCCGGCCATTCCCAGCGAGACGAGCGCGCCAGCCAGCGCGATCGTGATCAGCGTCACGATGAAGATCCCGGTGTTCGTGCCGAACCAGGCGGCGCCACCGTTCGGCCAGGTCCATTTGAGCGTCGCCCAGAGGGGCTCGAATAGCTGGACCGCGAGGATGTTGCCGTAGATCGGCGCCCACAGCCAGAGGATGAACCACCATCCGGTCGCGGCCATGACGAAACCAAGCCCGCTGCCCAGGATCCTGGTCTGCCAGACGTAGTCGCCGCCAGCCCGCGGAATCGTCACGATCAGGCCCGCATAGGCGATCACCAGGAACGAGACCCAGATCCCCGAGATGATGACCGACGTCAGCAACTGGCCCTTGGGGAACGCCGGCCCGGCGAAGGTGAACTCGTAGATCCCGAGGGTCACGAAGTTGGTGGCCAGGCACGCGTAAATCATCGAATCTCGGACAGACCAGCCTCGGACCAGGCCGGTCGCCTTCCTCAGAAAGAGTGTCGGCGCCTCGGTGCCGACGGCTTCTGCAGCCATGTGTTACTCCGCCTCCAGGTTCCTTGACTTCTATGCCTGGCTGTGCGGCCCGCAGCGGAGACGGCCGGTCTCCCCCAAGACCGGCTGGCGGCCGATCAGCCTAGTCGATGTGGTACGTCGCTTTCCGCATACTCTGTCACTTCTCGTATCCCCCTGTCCGCCCGATCAGCCAACTGATTCGATGACGTTACGGTCACCTCAGCCGTCCGGCCCCGTACCGCCCGCGGACCCGCTGCCTAGCCATTGACCAGCAGGTATTTGCTCACTTTCGCCTTCTTGGCGTCGAGCTCGATCACCGCGCCCTGAAGCACGCCGTCGCTGTAGACGCTGCCGGGGTTGATCGCGAGGGTGCGGCCCATCTTCTTGATCCCGCGGCTCTCGTGAATGTGCCCGTGGATCGAGAGCATCGGCTGGTGCCTGTTGATCGCGTCCCGCACCGCCAGCGATCCCACCGGCTTCATGACCGCGCCGCCGTGGATCGGCCGGAGCGTGGCGTCGAGGGCCGGCGCCTCGTCGAGCCCGGTGCCGTACGGCGGCGCGTGGAAGTTGAAGATCGTCCTGCCCATGTCAGGCACCTGGCTCGCCACCGCCTCGATCTTGGCGGCAAGCTCGTCCTCTGGCGCCTCGCGGAAGGTGTCCCACGGGGTCGGGTTGGTCCAGCCCATCGACACCAGGCTGAAGCCGCCGATGTCGAGCACCTTGCCCTCGGCGAACGTGACGCACGGCGACGACTCGATTACCTGGTCGATCTCCCAGATGTCATCGTTGCCGCCGTTGACGATGCAGCCGATCTCGCCGCCGCGCAGCTTGCCGTCGGCCATGTCCAGCCAGCGGTCGAGCGAGCTGATCATCTCGACGCTGAACCGGCGGTCGACCGCGCCCTCCTCCTCGCTCAGCACCTGCAGCTCGTCGGGGGTGACGACGGCCGGGTAGGAGCCGCGGTTGCGGATCAGGCGCTGGACCTCGGCCAGTTCCTCCTGCGTCTCCATCCGCTGCGTGTCGCCACGCAGGGTCACCTGCCAGTACCCGCGGTGCGCGACGATCGGGATCATCACCTTGCCGGTCACATCGCCGCCAAGGATCACCATGTCAGCCTTGTAGAAAGCGGCAGAATTAAGGAACTTGCGCCAGCAGACCTCCGATCCGTGGATGTCTGTGGCAAAGAAAATCTTCATGCACCTACCCCGCCCCTGCCGCGTCGCTTACGCAACGGTCTAGCAGTTGGCCTAACCGGGCGTCAAGCACCGGTTCGGTACAAATGAGAGGAAGCGCCGATGTTAAGATCTCCGGCCGACCTCCTGACCAGGGCATTCGCCGACCGCCGATCCCGGCGGGCACCTTACCGCCGAGTAGCCCGGCCGCGCCGACCGGCGCGACGGCTCAGCCGCGAATGAGGCCGAAGATCGGCCGCGATCCGGGCTGACCAGCTGTCATCGCTGTCAGTGACCGACTTCCTCGGGCAGCTCGTACCAGCGCACCTTGTCCCCGACACTGGCCCGCATCCGCCATTTCATGCCCTTCGGCGTCTCCTCGGCCAGATGCCGGAGCCGGGCAGCCTGCTCGAGCGGATCGAACGGCATGCCCGGCTGAGCCAGATGCGGATGCTGGTCGAGCAGCCCAGGAAGTTTGTCCAGGCTGCCGGTGACCGTGCGCCACCATCCCCAGTCGGCCGCCACGACCTGGCAGAACCGGTCCGAGTCGATGCCCAGCCCGCCGGAGGCCGGGCCGATCGGCATGCAGGAGAGCAGCTGGATGATGTCCCTGGCGTCCTTCTCGTTCAGCTCGACGATCTGCAGCTTGGAGAGCAGCAGATCGACCACGTCGACGGTCAGCGGCAGCCGGCCGAACGACGGCCTGAAGTCCAGCATGTGGCACATGGTCAGCCGGTCGACCATGACGTCGATCGGCCGGCCCGACGGCGCGGTGAAGTACATCTGCCGGTCCCCGTTCAGGTTGTTGAACCGGCGGTCCCCCTGGCAGCCGACCCGCTCCAGATGGGCGGCCACCGTCTTGCGCTCCTTGGACAGGCAGGCGAAGTCGATGTCCTGATCGCGCCGCAGCCGGGGCGGATAGTCCGGGCACACGACCCGCACCGCAAGCCCCCCGAGCAGCTTGAGCCCCAGCCCCGCCTCGACCGCCCCCCGCGCGATCACCATCGCGTCAGTAAGCGGATCATCCACCGCCCCCGGCACCGGATGCGCCGCCTGGCCGGCGAGCTGAGCAGCCTGCGCCTGAAACGAGCTTGCCTCTGACATCTGCCCACAGCTCCCTCACGCCAAATCGGTGCCTAAGTCTATGCCGACCCACCCAGATACCCCCCGAACTACGCTGCTTTTACTCCCCCTGTCCACCGCGCAGTCCAGTGCCGCATATATACACCTGCGAGACCGCAGAGCTTCATGCTGGCCTTCGAGCCGCATCAGCCGGCGTACGGCATGCCCCCGGTGCGTGGCGTTGCGAAGCAGCCAGCACCGGCGGGCCTGCCGCACGCCGGCCCCTCAGCAGGGTCTTCGGACACGCATACCCCTACCTAACAACCACCTGAAACGTAGCCAGCGAAGGATCAGCCGCGTAGGCGATCCGGCCGCCCTCAGCCTTGACCTCACGCAACGACTCCACAGCCTGCGCGGTGATCAGCTCTCCCGGCGCGAGGACCGGCACGCCGGGCGGATAGGGCGCGATCAGCTCGGCGCTGACCCGGCCGACCGCGGCATCGGCGGAGACGGTTTCGTTCTGCGCGAAAAAAGCCTCGCGGGGAGACAGCACGGTCTCCGGGACCACCATCCACGAGGCGGCGGCCGCCGGCCGGCGCGGAGCGCCGCGATGCCGCTCGATCGACGCGATCAGCACATCGGTGAACGCGGCGATCCGGTCCTCGTCGTCGGCGATCGTCGGGATCGGTGTCACCGTGTCCCGGTCGGCCGACTCCACGGCCATCCCGGCCTCGATCAGATCGGATTCGACCGCGTACCCGTGGGCGCCGGTCCCGGCCAGGAGCACCACCAGCTTGGTCGGCTCCACGCCGGGCCCGTCCAGGACGGAGGCGCCGGGCACCTGCCTGATCCGCTGCCTGGCAGCAGCCACGCCGCGGATCAGGCGGCCGCACAGTTCCTTGCCGTCACGCGCAAGCAGCGCCCTCGCCGCGTCGATGCTCGCCATGATCGAGCCCGCCGGGCTGGTCGTGTGCGATGCCTCGAACGCCCGGTCCAGCCTGGCCGCGTCAAGCAGGCCGGTCCGCGCCAGCACGATCGCGCCCTGGCTGTAGGCGGGCAGCGCCTTGTGCGCGCTCGTCACCATGGCATCGGCGCCGCAGGCCAGCGCATGCGGCGGCAGGTCGGGGTGGAAGCCCAGGTGCGCCGCCCAGGCCGCGTCGACCAGCAGCGGCACCCCGGCCTCGTGCGCCGCGGCCGCCTGCCCGGCCAGGTCGCCGACCGTGCCGACGTAGGACGGCTCGCCGAGGAAGACCGCGCAGGCGTCCGGGTGAGCGGCCAGCGCGGCGCGCACAGTCGGCACGGCCACCGCCCCCGGCAGGCCGGTCGCCGGGTCCACCTCGGGCCGGACCCAGACCGGGCGCAGCCCGGCGAGCACCAGGCCGATCAGCAGTGACTTGTGCAGGATCCGGGTGATGACGATCTCCCGGCGGTCAGACCCGGCCGCCAGCGCCAGCGCCTGGTTGCCGTGGGTCGAGCCGGCCACCGAGAACCGGCACCAGTCGGCGCCCCACAGCCGGGCGGCCCGTGCCTCGGCGTCGGCGCGCGGCACATCCGCGTGCTTGATCGCGTCGACGCCGCCGTACAGCGGAGCGTCGCCCGCGATGACCGCGCCGGTCAGGTCCTGCCGCTGCTTGTGCCCGGGAACGGCCATCGGGCTAAGCAGGCCGGCCTGCGCCTGAGCGGTAAACCTGAGCCAGCCGTCGAGCAGCGGCGCGTCGGAGCGGAGGCCACGCGGGTCACGCGGGTCACGCGGGTCACGGGGGTCACGCGAGTCGGATGCGAAGGTCATCGGCCCAGTCTGCTCGACGGCTACCAGCGGGTTCGCCGCAGGTACCGGGCGAGCCGATCGCGGGAGCGGGCGGCCGTGAGAGCATCGGAGCCAGCAGTCAGGCAAGCTGACGGCCGGCCTGGCCAGCGGTGCGGCCAGCCGGGCAGCAGTCAGGAGAGACGGAGGAAGCCGCCATGCGAGCTGCGCTCTACGACCGGTTCGGGGCCGGCCGCGACGTGCTGGCCGTCACCGACGTCGAGCGCCCCGAACCCGGACCAGGCGAGGTCCAGGTCAGGATCGAGCTCTCCGGCGTCAACCCGACCGACTGGAAGTCGCGCAGCGGGGCGACGCCACGCCCGATCGACGGCTTCCAGATACCGCATCACGACGGCGCCGGGGTGATCGACGCGACCGGCGAGGGCGTCGATCAGGGCCGGATCGGCCAGCGGGTCTGGCTCTGGATGGCCGCGGCCGGCCGGAGGTGGGGGACCGCGGCCGAGTGGACTGTGGTCCCCGAGCGGCAGGCTGTTCCGCTGCCCGACGGGATCTCCGCCGAGCTCGGGGCCAGCCTGGGCGTGCCGGCCATGACCGCGCACCGGTGCCTGTTCGCCGACGGCCCGGTAGCCGGCCGGACGATTCTGGTGGCCGGCGGCGCGGGCGCGGTGGGCCATTTCGCGATCGAGCTTGCCAAGCACGCCGGCGCCCGGGTGGTCACCACGGTCAGCGGCCTGCAGAAGGCCGAGCTGGCCGCGAAGGCAGGCGCCGACCTGATCGTGAACTATCGCGAGCCGGGCGCCGCCGAGCAGATCCGCTCTTTCGGCGCGGTGGACCGGGTGATCGAGCTGGCGCTCGGCGCGAACCTCCAGCTCGACCTCGCCGTCACCGGCCCGGCCGGTCAGATCGTGACGTACGCCGCCGAGCCGGCCGACCCGGTGCTGCCGGTCCGGGCCTGCATGAACGCGAACGTGATCCTGCGGTTCGTCCTGCTCTACGGCGTGCCGGCGGACGCGATGGATCACGCCGCCGCCGACATCACGAAGGCCCTGGCCGACGGGGCGCTCACCGAACTGCCGGCGCACCGGTTCGGCCTGGCCGACATCGCGGCCGCGCAGGAGGCGGTCGAGAACGGCGCGGTCGGCAAGGTTCTCGTCTCCCCGGCCGGCTAGCGATAATCCTGGGCGGCCGGGCGAGGAGTCCCGGCGAGCACGGCAGCCCGGCGAGCGGCAGCCTCAGCAGGAGTTGGCGAACGGGCGGCTGTGCATCCAGGTCTGGCTGAACTGACCACCGGCCACGTCGGAGGGCCGGGCCAGCACGGTGCCGTGCACGGTGCAGTCGCTCGTCATGATCCACCGGTTGCTGACCGACGTCAGCTGGTACGACGTGCGGTGCTGCCAGAAGTAGCTGTCCCAGACGTTCAGCGCCCTGAAGAACGGCAGGTACCGGCCGTTCGGCCGCTCCAGGACGAAGTTCGCGGCATCGGCGCCGACGTACGGCAGCGGATTGGTGAACGCGCTGTAGACGCCGGTTGTCACGTTCTCCAGGAAGTAGTAGGCCTGGTTGCTGCCCACGTTCCTGACGTAGACGAAGGCGATCTGGCCCGCGCCGATCGCTGGCCCCTCCCAGACCATCTTCTGCGGGAAGTCCTCGGTCCAGAACTTGTATCTCGGCCTCGCGGTCGAGATCGAGTCGACGCCGGCCTGCATCAGGTAGCGAACGCCGACGCCGACCCAGAGGGAGACGGCCGGCGCCCGATTGTAGTTGCGGTCGTGCGGGTGTCCCGCCACGGCAGGCTGTACCCACTCCGCCTGCGCGGCGGTGAACGGGGCATTGCCGTAGTACGATCTCGGGACCACGCGGCCTGACCAGTTACCGGAGTAAACCGTCGACCTGTTTCCGGTTCCGCAGGCTGGATGCGGCCGGTCGAATTTCCTCGCGTGGACGATAATCTGCCGCCAGAGACGGAGAGCCAGCTTGCGGGACTTGGCCGGTCGCGGCGGGAAACCGTGAGCAAGCAGCTGCGCATTTGTCGCGTGCAGGGGCTTGAATCCGTGATGCGGCAGGAAGATGTGTAGCGGCCCGCATTGATGCGGATGCGGATGGCTATGCGGATGGTTATGCGGATGCGGATGCACATGCCGGTGCACATGCTGATGCGGATGCCGATGCGAATGCGCATGACCTGGCGGCCCCGGCCGTCCGCCGCCGTGACCGCTGAACTGGGCGACCGCGACTTCGGGCGCCCGGCCGGCAAAGCCCGCGATACCGGCGATAAGCAGGGAACAAGCCGCTGAATAGGCTAAACAGCGAATGAGGCGTCGCATGGCAATCTCCCTTGAAAGGCGCGGAAGCTGTTCCAATATAGCGATCGCGTCATTGCGGGTCGGCAAAATGCCTCAAGCCGAGGCCGATTCGGCTGATCCATGCTGGTAGTACGTGACGTTAGCGGGCGGCAGCGGCTGATTACCGAGCAGTAGGTCGGCAGCCTTCTCGGCGACCATCATTACCGGCGCGTAAATATTGCCGTTGGTGACATAAGGCATCACCGATGCGTCGACCACCGCGAGCCCGTCGGCGCCGTGCACGGCCATGCTCGCCGGGTCGACGACCGACTTCGGCCCGGTTCCCATCGCGCAGGTGCACGATGGGTGCAGCGCGGTCTCGCCGTCCCGCCGCACCCAGTCCAGGATCTGCTCGTCCGTCGTGACCTGCGGCCCCGGCGAGATCTCCCCGGCGTTGTACGGCGCGAGCGCGGGCTGGCTGAGGATGTTCCTGGCAACGCGGATCGCCTCGACCCACTCGCGCCGGTCGGTGTCGGTCGACAGGTAGTTGAACCTCAGCGCCGGGTGCGCGGCCGGATCGGCCGAGACGATCCGCACCGAGCCGCGGGTGTCCGAGTACATCGGCCCGATGTGCACCTGGTAGCCGTGCCCGCCGGCCGGCGACGAGCCGTCGTACCTGATCGCGATCGGCAGGAAGTGGAACATCAGGTTCGGGTACCTGACCTCGTCGTTGGACCGGGCGAAGCCGCCGCCCTCGAAGTGGTTGGTCGCGCCCGGGCCTGACCTGGCGAAGAGCCACTTCGCGCCGATCATCGGGCGGTTGCGCCACTTCAGCGCCGGGGCCATCGAGACCGGCTGCTTGCATCCGTACTGGACATAGACCTCGAGGTGGTCCTGAAGGTTCTCGCCAACCCCCGGCAGGTCGGCGACCACGTCGATACCGAGACCGCCGAGCAGGTCGGCCGGCCCGATCCCGGATAGCTGGAGCAGCTGCGGCGAGTTGATCGCCCCGCCGCACAAGATGACCTGCCCGGCTCGGACCTGCTCGGCCGGCCCGCCGCGCTGGCTGACCTCGACCCCGACCGCACGGGTTCCCTCGAACAGGATCCTGCGCACGAACGCCCGGCACCGCACCGTCAGGTTGGACCTGCCGATCACCGGGTGCAGGTACGCCCGCGCCGCGCTGAGCCGCCGGCCGCGGCTGATGTTCCGGTCGAACGGGGCGAAGCCCTCCTGGCGGTAACCGTTGACGTCGCTGGTGAGCTGGTATCCCGCCTCCTGCACAGCGGCGAAGAACGCGGTGAACAGCGGGCTGGTCGCCGGTCCGCGCTCGAGCACGAGCGGCCCGTCGGTGCCGCGGAACTCGTCCCCGCCCGCCAGGCAGGTCTCCATCCGCTTGAAGTATGGCAGGCAGTGCTCGTAGTCCCAGCTGTCCATCCCGGGATCGGCGGCCCAGCGCTGGTAGTCCAGCGGGTTGCCGCGCTGGAAGATCATCCCGTTGATGCTGCTCGAGCCGCCGAGCACCTTGCCGCGCGCATGGTAGATCCGCCGCCCGTTCATGAACGGCTCGGGCTCGGACTCGTAGCGCCAGTCGTAGAACCTGCTGCCGATCGGGAACGTCAGCGCGGCCGGCATGTGAATGAAGACATCCCACTTGTAGTCCGGCCGCCCCGCCTCGAGCACGAGAACCCGGTTCGCCGGGTCGGCCGACAGCCGGTTCGCCAGGGCGCAGCCGGCCGAGCCGCCGCCGATGATAATGAAGTCGTACTGCTGCGACGCCATGGTGCTTCCCGATCCGTCCGCCAAGTTCCGAAGGCCGCCGACCGCGGGCGGTGACTGCCCGGAAGCCAGTGTTCTGCGGCTCAATGCCTTACTTTGCACCGTAACGGCTCGCACTGCCGCATCTCCACCGAATGGCCGGCCGACTTGGGACCGGGCCAGCACACCGGCACGCGGCTAGCCAAGCCCGGCTGCCCGGCCGGCCGGGACCAGACCAGCACACCGCACCCGGCCGGCCGAGCCCACGCCACCCAGCCAGCCCCGGACCAGACCAGCACACCGCAGCCGGCCGGCCGGGCCCAGACGGGCGTGTCCTTGGATTGGGTCGATTTCTCAGGTCTATCTGCTGAAAGAACGACCCGATCATGGCCAGGCAGCAGTGCGCGGCCTGCCTGAGTGCGCGAGAGGGGGCGGTGCTACGCGGTCGCAGCCGTCGGCGGGGCGGCTGCGGCCGGCGGGGCGGCCGGACTCGATGGGCTGGCCCGACCCGGCCGTCGCAGGCCAAGGAGGGCGATGACGGCCCGTGCCGTCGTGACCGCCATGATCGCGGTCACGGTCAGCCATCCCAGGGCATCGGTCCCGTGATGAGTCGGCGCCCACCCGGCCCGGATGGCCAGTCCCCACGCCAGGGTGGCGCCGGTGGCGACCACCATCGCCGTGGTCACCGCCATGGCGCAGGCCGTGCCGATCCGCCAGGTCAAGGCCGGGAACGCGCAGCTCCTGATGATCTTGCTGACCGCGACAGTGGCGGCGGCGATGCCCGCGACGCCGGCCAGCAGCCAGAGCACGCCGACGACCGCGACCGCAGAACCAGACAGCTGGGTGAAGACGAGGCGCAGCCCACCGATCCAGACGGCGGCGGTGACTGGCGGCACAGCCATCAGCGCATACGTCCTGGGCCGGCGATTCGCTCGCGCGTCGCGAACGGCCCCGATCGCGAACGCGATCGCAGCCGCGCCAGTCGCCGCGAGTCCGACCATGCCAGCCGACACCAGCACGTGATACGACACGGGGACGGCGGGAAGCGCGCGCGACATCTGCCGGTAGGCGCTGACGCTCGGATACTCGCCCAGGTCCCTACCGAACCATGCCGCGATGGCGGCGAAGGCCACCCAGCTCCACAGGACTGTCAGCAGGGCGCCACGGGAGCGCTCGGACATGTGCTCTCTTCTCTCGGTCAGCCACGCGGCGGCAGCACCACGGAGCAGATCGGCGGCCATCGGCACGGGCCGGCGCCCGCCGGCCCGAAGATCGCAGATCAGCCACTCCAGTTCGTCGCCGTAGCGGTCCCGCCAGCCAGGCGGGTAGACATGCAGCAGCCGGGCGGGCCATGGCCGGATGTGACCGCCAGTGCCAATGCGGCCAGCGCCAGTGCCGCGGGTGCTCGTGCGGTCAGCGTCAGGACGGCCAGTGCCAATGCCGCGGGTGCCCGTGCCGCCCGTGCCAGCGCAAGAAGCGCTCAGGCCGCTAGCGTGCGTGCGGTCGGCACCAGCACCGGCACGGGACCGCATCAGTGCGCCAGCCGGATCTCGAGGCGACGGAGTCCGGTCGCCGCCACTTGCTGCGCCACCGCCAGGTGCCTAGCCAGATTCTCGGCCCCGGGCGCGGTGATCTGGTACGGCCGCCGTCGGCTCTCGGCCGGCAGCGCCTCGATCCAGCCGCGGTCTTCAAGCCGGCTCAAGGCGCCGTATAGGGTGCCGGGGCCCAGCTTGACCCCGGCGAAGGACTCGATGTCTTTGGCTAGCGCGTATCCGTGCTTCGGGCCCTCGGCAAGGCTGGTCAGCACCAGCACCACCGGCTCGGTGAGGTCCACACCACGCTCCTTGCCGATCCAGAATTACTACGTGAGACGTTACTACGCAATGCGATCTATCTGCAAGTGACCGGCTGACCAGGCCAGAGTTGCGTCCGCCCGGCGCGTGCCTGGTCAGCTACCTGCACCTCGCCTTCCCCGTGGTGGCGTCGTTTCCCGCCAGCGGCGGTGCAGCGCTGCGAGCGCCTCGGGCGCGAATTGGCCGTACACGCGCAGACGCGCCAGCCCGCCGTCGGGGATGACGTCGAGGCGGATGTGGGTCGCGGCAGGCGCGCGGTCGATCAGGAAACGGTGCCTGGTATCTGGCTGGACGCGAGTCAGCGGGAGGATCTCCCGCCAGGTCAGCCCGGCGGCAATATCGGCGCCTGACCGCCCGGCCGCGCCGTTACCCGGTTCCGCGGCTATACCGCCGCCCGTCTCTCCCGTCGTGCCGGCACCCGTCGCCCCCGCCGCACCGGCACCCGTCCCCCCGGCCTTTCCGGCACCCGTCCCCC
>DATNIU010000177.1:0-8900 GCA_035604275.1 Streptosporangiaceae bacterium
GAGAGTTTCCCCCGGCTCCTGAAAGTCGATGGCCTGGACCTGCACGTCGCCGACCTAGACGCGATCGACGGCAGCCCGGTCTACGATCTTGCCCCCTACTTCAAGGAGATGGGGCCGCGCGGCGAGGTCCGCGAGCCAGGCTGGCCAGCGGAGATGCTCCAGGATTACTGGGACTGACGCGTCCTTCGCCGTCGGGTGCGCAGCCGTCGTGTCCGGTGCGGCCTTGCCGTTGCCGGCGTCGCCAGGTGGCCGGTGCGCTGTCGATCGTCATCTTGGTGGCGCTATCGGGGCCGTGCCAGGCGTCGGCCCCGGCGGTTTCCTAGGGCTTCTTCGGGCGCGCGGAGTTGGTCCTCGTCGACCCGGTAGGCGTTGCGCATCCGTCGGTAGTCGAAGAAGTCGCCTTGGATCTGCCGCGAGACTTTGACCAGCTCCAGTTGCTGGAGTTCCTTGAGTGCCTTGGTCCATGTGTCCGGGGACAGGCCATAGCGGCGTCTGGCCTGAGCTGGGGAGATCCACTGAGGCTGGAATCGGCCGCCTTGGAGATCAAGCAGGACGATCAGGAGCGCAAGGCCGGTGCCAGACAGGCGGATGATCCAGCCGTGGTACCACAGGCCGAGGCCAAGTCGGACGTACCGGCCGCCGGGCGCAGGCCTGATGTAAGGACCGCCGAGGCCATCCTGGCTGAGCAGGCGTACCGGGCTGGGCGCGCCCTGGTGCCGTTCGGTTGCCAGGAGCTTGCTCTCGGCTAGCCAGTCGATCGCGTCGGTGACTCGCCGGGCGCCGTTGCGATCGGCGTCGGGCAGGTCGAGGGCTTCGGCCAGGATCGGGCCGCGATGGCGGGAAGGTCGAAGGGCGCTCGGACTGCGAGCAGCGACATGGTCAGGTAGAGCTTCAGCCGCACCTCGCCGCCCTGGCCGCCGCGCATGAGCCGCGTCAGCGGCGGGGCCGGATCGGTGTCGGCAGCGCGCCGGATGAAGGCCTCTGCGAACGGGACGCCGGTGGCGCGCTGGGACCGTTTGACCAGGTCCCGCAGGAGCTGCAGCGCCTGCGGGGAAGGCTCGAGGCGTGGCAGAGCGGCCTTCTTGCCGGCGAGAGCTGGAGTGAGTGGTGTGCGTGGCGGTTCATCACAGGAACCTGGGGCTGGCAGATCCCGATCGGCAAAGTTGAGGAGCACGAGTCACCCGCCGAGGCAGCCGTGGACGGAGAATGTGAAGAAGAGACCGGCTGGCGGCCCGGGCCGCTGCGGCATCTCATTGTCGTGCAGCCCACACCTGGCATCTCGAATTCTGAGCACCACATCTATCGGGCAGACGAGGCCGCGCACATCGGAAGGCCTGTCGACGGTTTCGAGTCCGAGAGGATCACGTGGGTGCCGCTGGCGGAATTGCGTTCCCCATTGACAAGGGAGAGGTTTCGAGCGGCACCACGCTCGCCGCATTGCTCTATGCCCTCAGCGAAAGTTGTCGGCTGGGTTGGTGCGGGTAAGAAGGGAGGACCCCGCCGAGCTGGCCGCCTGGGGCTAGCTGATTGATGCGACATGCTGCATGGCGTTGGCGGTCAGTCCAGTAGTTTCAGGAACTCGGCGGGGGTCAGGGCTGCCTGCCGCAGGATCGAGCCTAGGGTGCCGCGCTTGATGGTGCCATGCTCCGGGATCACCACGACCCGTCCGTCGGAGCTGCGGTAGACGGCGTGACTGCCCTTGGTGCGTACGTAGGCGAAGCCGACGGCTTCCAGCGCGCGGGTGACCTTGCGGACTGGCAGGTCCGACAGGGCCGGGCTCACGCAGCGCCGGGGAGCCGGAACGATGTCACCAGGGGCGTGCTTGTGACATGCCGGGCCGGATCATCTACCTCGTCCAGATACAGCTCGACGGCCTCGGCAAGGTTGGCTAGTGCCTCGTCGATCGTGTGACCTTGGCTGGCGACATCGACCTCCAGACACTGCGCAACGTACCAATCCTCTTCCCGATGCACGGCAGCGGTGAGGGTTTGAGAAACAGACATGGAACCAGGGTAGCCGGGGCACGGTCACCGCCGCTGCGGCAGCTATGGCTGGCCGGTTGGCCGCCGTGACCCGGTCGGCGTCAACCAGCGAGGACGGACGGACTTGACAAGCCGTACCCGGCCAGCGCGACAGGGGCAACGGCGGTCATTAGGGTGTACCGCAGGCGTTACAGCGAGTGAGCGAGTGCACTGGGGTCGTCTGGGTCGGCTGCCCGTGCCCGCGAGGTCAGTGCGGACCGAATCGAAGGTGGGCCGGCGGTGAGCGTTCTCCTGCGCGATGTCATCGACATCGGCGAGCAGGCGGGTGCCGAGGACTATGTCCTGCGGCTGACCGACAGCGTGACCGGTGACGCGGTCGCGCGGACCCTGGACGACTACGTCGTGACGGCCGCGCTCGCTGAGGCGTTCGATGCCGCGCTCGGGCTGGTGGCCGAGTCGACGCGGTCGGGGATCAGCCGTGGGGCGTTCCTGACCGGGTCCTTCGGCTCTGGCAAGAGCCACTTCATGGCGGTGCTGTACGCGCTGCTGCGGCACGACCCGGCCGCGCGGGCCAAGGCCGAGCTGCAGCCCGTCATAGCCCGGCACGACGAGGTGCTGCTGGACCGGGCCGTGCTGCCGCTCGCGTATCACCTGCTCGGAGCCGAGTCGCTGGAGCAGGCGCTGTTCGATGGCTACCTGCGCCAGGTCCGGCAGCGGCATCCGGCCGCGCCCTTGCCGGCGTTGCACCAGTCCGACGGGATCCTTGCCGATGCCGAGCGGCAGCGGGCCCGCGACGGTGACGAGCGGTTCCTGGCAGAGCTGAACGGCGGCGCGGCCGCTGGCCAGGCTGACGCGTGGTCGGCTTTCCTCGGCACCGGTACGTGGACTGCCGACTCGTATCACGCGGCGCGGTCCGCGGAGCCCGGGTCGGAGCAGCGGCAGCGTCTGGTCACGGCGCTGGCTGAGCGGTTCTTCACCGCGTATACCCGCCAGGCGAGCTATGTGGACCTGGACACCGGGCTGGCGGCGATCGCGCGGCACGCGAAGGGCCTCGGCTACGACGCCGTTGCGCTGTTCCTCGACGAGCTGGTGCTCTGGCTGGCTTTCTCGGTCCAGGACCGCGAGTTCTTCCGGCGGGAGTCGCAGAAGATCACCAAGCTGGTGGAAGACGGGGCCGGGGGGCGGGCGATCCCGCTGGTCTCGTTCGTGGCGCGGCAGATGGACCTGCGCCGCTGGTTCGCCGACGCCGGCGCGAGCGGCGCCGAGCAGGAGGCGCTGGACCGGGCGTTCCGGCATCAGGAGGGCCGGTTCTCCACGATCGTCCTTGGGGACGACAATCTGCCGTGGGTGGCCAATCGGCGGCTGCTGCGGCGCAGGGCCGACAACCCGCAGGCCGAGCTTCTGCTCACCGAGGCATTCGGCCGGCTGGACCGTCGCACGGACATCTGGGACGTGCTGCTCGACGGGATCAATGCCGACGACCGGCACCGCGGCGCTGACGAGGCCGCGTTCCGGCTCACCTACCCGTTCTCGCCGGCGCTCATCTCCACGCTCAGGTCCCTGGCCAGCGTGATGCAGCGGGAGCGCACCGCGCTGAAGGTGATGCAGCAGATGCTGGTCGACCGGCGGGATGTGCTGACCGTCGACGACGTGATCCCGGTCGGGGACGCGTTCGACTACATCGTGGACGGTCGGCAGGCGCTCGACGTCCAGGCGGCCGCGCTGTTCAAGTCCGCGACCGCGCTCTACCGGGACAAGCTCCGGCCGCTGCTGCTGGTCGCGCACGATCTCACCGAGCCCGACATCGCGGGCGGGGCGGATCTGCCGGATGGATTCCGCACCGATGACCGGCTGGTGAAGACCCTGCTGCTGTCCGCAGTCGCTCCGAAGGTGCCTGCGCTGAAGGAGCTGACGGCGACCCGGCTGGCCTCGCTCAATCACGGCTCGATCCGGTCCCCGCTGCTCGGCAGCGAGGCCTCTATCGTGCTCGGCAAGGTGCGGGAGTGGTCGCGCCGGGTGCCGGAGATTCACGTCGGCGGCGAGCCGGGCAGCCCGGTGATCAGGGTCCAGCTCTCTGACGTGGACTACCAGTCGGTGGTGGAGAAGGCGCGGGGGGAGGACAATGACGGCCGTCGTCGCGAGCTGATCAGGGAGCTGGTCCGGGACGCGTTCGGGGTCACCGCGCGGGACGCCGACGTCTTCGGCGCGGTCCCGCATCGGGTGATCTGGCGCGGCTCCCGTCGCGAGGTGGACGTCGTCTTCGGCAACGTGCGGGATGCCGCCTGGCTGAGTGAGGATCACTTCCGGGCCAGGCCCGGCACCTGGAGGGTCGTCGTCGACTACCCGTTCGACCTCCCAGGGCACTCGGGTGCGGAGGATCTGGCCCGGCTGGATCGGATGACCGAGGGCGGGCTGGAGAGCCGGACCATCGTCTGGCTGCCCAGGTTCCTGTCCGACGAGCGGATGGTCGACGTGCGCCGATTGGTCGTGCTCGACTGGCTGCTCGGCGGCGCGATGGAGCGGTGGACCGGGTACGCGGATCACCTGTCGGAGGTGGACCGGGTGCAGGCCAGGGCGATCCTGGAGAGCCAGCGCATGGCGCTTCGGGAGGGCCTGCGCCGGGCCATCCAGGAGTGCTACGGGGCCGCCGCGCCAAGTCCGGGCACGCTGGCGCCGGACGGCTCAGGCGACCGGATCCTGGTCAGCCTCGATCCCGGCTTCTCGCCGGCGGCACCGGTCGGCGCGGACCTCGGAACGGCGGTCGGCAACCTGATCGATCAGGCGTACAGTGCCACCTATCCCGGGCATCCGAGGTTCGAGCCGGGCGATGCGGAGGTCACTGGCCGGGAGCTGGCTGCCGTCTACGCGCATGTCCAGCGTGCCGTCGCCGACCCGGACGGCCGGGTCCGGCTGGAAGGCGACGTTGCCGGGGTGCGGCGGGTGGCCAATGCCGTTGGCGTCGGGACGGCGGGGGAGACCCACTTCCTGTTCGGCGATGATCGCTTCGGCCCATGGGGTAACGAGTTCGAGCGGGCCGCCGCGCGTGACGGACTGCAGCCCCAGGACCCGGTGCGAGCCGGGCAGGTGCGCGACTGGATCGAGGCGATCCGGCCCAGGCTCGGCCTGCGAGACGAGATCGCCGACCTGGTCGTGCTGGCATGGGCCGCGCTGCGGCAGCGGGCCTGGTATCAGTACGGCGGGCCGGTTCCCGCGCCGCGACCCGGCCAGGTTCGCCCGGAGATGGAGCTTCGCCCGGAGCCGCTGCCGGGCCCGGCGGACTGGCAGGCGGCGGCGTCACGCGCCGAGAAGATCTTCGGCATCTACGTCAACCCGTACCTGACCGCTGCCGGGGTGGCCGAACTGGCCACCAAGCTCGGCGAGGAGGCAGCCGCGCGAGCCGACGTTGTGTCAGCGCTGGCCAGCAGGATCGAGGTCGCCTACCGGCACCTCGGGCTCGCCGAGAACAGCCGGCGTGGCCGGCTGCCGACCGCGCGGGCGTGCGCGGCGCTGACCGAGTCTCTGACCCGAGCCGCGGATCGGCTGGGCTTGGTGACCTCGCTCGCGTCCGCTTCGCTGCCCGCGACCGAAGAGGTGGTGGCCAAGTCCCTCGCGCAGGCGTCGACTGTGTCGCTGGCCCTGAACGGATTCCGGTGGGATCGGCTGATGCCGCTGTTCGACGCTGAGAAGCTGACCGGTCAGCGGGGCCGGGCGGCGGCAAGGATCCTGGACGATCTGCGGGCCGCGGTGGCGGCAGACGAGTTCGAGGTACGGCTGACCACCGCTCTCTCGGCAGCCGAGCAGTCACTGTTCGACTGGCTCGCCGAACCCCAGCCGCAAGAGCCGGCCGAGCCGAGGTTCCGGCCAGGTGAGCCGAACCGCCCTCAGCCGCTGGCGCGGGCGGGCGGGCGTGCCGTGCGACCCATCGGCGGGCAGCCAGACCAGGTGATTAGCGAACTGCAGAGGTTCTTCAGCGAGCATCGCGACGATGAGGTCACCGTCGAATGGCGGGTGACCGGATGACCAGGCCGGTCTCGGCCGCCACTCTCCCGGTCATCCGGGCACTGCTCGACGAGGCCAGCCGCCGGAACTACCAGAGCGGCGTGCTCGGCGTCCGGGCCAGGCCGCACTGGGCTGGCCCGCCGGCGTTCATGTACGGCGATGCGACAGTGCGGATCGTCCCGTGCGAGTCCGCTCTTGCCGTCCGGGAGGCGATCAGCGGTCGCGACCGCGGCCAGTGGCTGGTCGTGCTCACCGACCGGTCGGACGAGGACCTCGGTGCCGGGATCCGGGCGCATCTTGTCGGTCACCGGCTGCGCACCCCCGACCCGTGGGACGCCGTCCGTCAGCGTTTCGCCGCTCGCGGCATTGACCCGGCCCTGACATCGGTACCTGGCCACCGGGACGTTGCCGTCGGGCTGCTCGCCTCGGCGCCGCCGGACGGCTGGCCGCCGGCGCCGGCCGGGATCCTGACCCGCGATCACGCGTTCGCTGCTGTTGGGACGGTGCACCTGGCCTTCGCCGATCCGGTGGTCGACCTCACCAGCGTGCTGGGCTGGACGGTGCATTCTGGGCTTGCCAGCCGCATCGCCGACCTGCGAGAACTGGCCGGGAACCCGCTGAGCGACGAGGTGCTGACCTGGCTGGCGGCCCAATGCGGCACGGTATCCGGGCCATTGCTTGCCCTGCTGCGAGCGGGTGAGGCCAGCGTGCCGTGCCGCTCGGACTCGTCGCTGGGCTGCTCGCCGAGGCGGCCGGGAGCACAGCTGCCGAACGCTCACGACTCGGCCGCGAAGGCCTGATCAGGATCGAGCCGAGTCTCGGCGGCAGCGTGCCAGCGTCCGCTGCCCTGGCTTCCTGGGGGGCCGAGTCGGCAGCCGTGATCATCGAGCAGCTTATGGACCGGGCGGGCCGGCCGCGCGGCGAGGCTCTGCTCGCACGCGCGGACGAGCTGCTCGCGGCGGCACGTGCCGAGGGCCTCGCCGACGCCTCCGATCTGCTTCCGGCCGGCTTGACCCGGCGGCTGGCCGGCCTGGCCAGTGAGCTGCGGCGGGCCTTCGCTGGCAGTATGCCGCGGACCTCAAGCGTTCCAGATGGTCCCTGGATCGGGTCCGGTGACCTGGCTGGGATCGAGCATGCCTGGAGCCGCGTCGCCGGTCATCAGCTGGCTGGCCAGGATGAGCCACGCACCGCTGCGTTTCACGCTGCGGTGCGGCTGGCGCGCTGGCTGGCCGCCGAGCCGACGCCGGCGGCAGTGCCCTCCGCGACACTGGCGGGGGCTGACTTCGCCGGCCTGGTCAGTCGGCACGTCGCCGATGACGCCTGGGCGGACTCGGCCGTGAACGACGCGGCGCCG
Organism: Streptosporangiaceae bacterium; assembly: GCA_035604275.1. Classification (GTDB taxonomy): domain Bacteria; phylum Actinomycetota; class Actinomycetes; order Streptosporangiales; family Streptosporangiaceae; genus Chersky-822. The sequence continues at coordinate 7,336 of DATNIU010000177.1, forward strand.
GGTGTCAGCGATCCGGAGCTCGGCGGCGGCCTCGCCGCCGTGCTGGCCGCTGCCATCGCCCGGCGTGCCGCCCACGACGCCGCGTTCGCCGCTGCGCTCGCGTCGTACACCGCCGATGAGGGAGCGGTCGCCGGTTCAGGTGCCGCCGCGGGGTTCTGGTGCCTGGAAGACCTGCTGCCGGACGCGGTGATCCCGCTGGCAAGACTGACGCCGGTGCTGCTGCTGGTCCTGGACGGCATGAGCGCTGGCAATGCGACCGAGATCATCGCAAGCCTGCTGGCGCGGACCGGGGACGGCTGGGCCGAGGCACTCCTGCCCGCCGCCGCCCGGCGGGCTGGAGCGCTGGCCGTGCTGCCCTCGCTGACCGAGATGAGCCGTGCCTCGCTGCTCTGCGGCCGGCTGACCACCGGTGGCCAGGATGTTGAGCTTCGGGGATACAAGAGATTGTGCGATGAGCACAGACTGGGCAGTGCGCCCCTGTTCCATAAAAAGCCCCTGGACTCCGCCGTGCCCGGTCATGCCGTCGCAGGCGATGTCGCGGCCGCGATCGCGGATGTGACCGGTAGGCGGCTGGTGACCTGCGTGCTGAACACCATCGACGATGCTCTCGACCGGTCGGACCCGGGCGGCACCGACTGGACCGCTTCCGCCGTGCGGCACCTGATCCCGCTGCTCGATCGGGCCAGGCATGCTGGCCGGGTGGTGATCCTGACCGCCGATCACGGTCACGTCGTGGAGCGCCGCCAGGGTGTCCAGCGGTTCTATCCGGACGCGTCGAGTGGGCGGTCGCGCTCGGCTGCCGAGCCTGCCGGGCTAGGCGAGGTTCTGGTGAGCGGGTCGAGGGTGCGAATGCACGGCGGCCGTGCGGTGCTCGCCGTTGATGAGCGAATCAGGTACGGGCCGCTGAAGGCCGGGTACCACGGCGGCGGTTCGGCTGCCGAGGCGGTCGTGGCGGTTGCCGTGCTGGTCCCCGGAGGGGTGCCGGAGGGTACTGATCTCCACCTGGCGCCGCCGCAGGAGCCGGCCTGGTGGACCGACCCGGCCGCGGTACCAGGGTCGGCGGAGCCGGCTGGTTCCGGGCGGGGCCTGGCCCAGGGCGGCCGGGCTGGCCGGGTTCGGGGGATGGCCTCTATCGGTGACGCCAGGCTGCGCAGCGCTCCCGGTGCCGAGCCCACGCTGTTCGACCTGCCAGCAGATGAGCCCGGGTCGGCCGGTGCTGACCACGCCGGGCCGACCGCTCTCGCCTGGATGGCGGGTCCGGCCGGGCCCGCCGCCGCTGCCGTGATCAGATCGGCTGTCTACGCAACGCAGCGCAAGATCGGCGGGCGGCTATCGGTGTCCGATGACCGGGTACGCGACCTGCTCGCGGCTCTGCTGGCCGCCCCGGCCGGCCGGCTCGCCCCGGCGCAGGCCGCCGCCGTGCTACAGGTAGCTCCGGTGGCTTTGCGGGGCGCTGTCCTGCATGTGCAGCGCCTGCTGAATGTCGAAGGCTATGCGGTGCTGCGGATCGACGCCGACGGTGCGACGGTGATCCTGGACGAGCCGTTGCTACGGGAGCAGTTCGG
>DATNIU010000178.1:0-11697 GCA_035604275.1 Streptosporangiaceae bacterium
AGCGCAGGTAGGAGCGGGAGAACGAGCCGGTGCCGTGCGACATCGAGCGGAGATCGATCGCGTACCTGGTCAGCTCGAGTTCCGGGATCTCGGCCCGGACCATCGTGCGGCCGCCCGTTACCGGCTCGGTGCCGAGCACCCGGCCGCGGCGGGACGACAGGTCGGACATCACCGCGCCCACGTAGTCGTCTCCGATCAGCACCGACACCTCGTCGACCGGCTCGAGCAGCTGAGGCTGCGCCTTCTCGGCCGCGTCGCGCAGCGCCGCCCGCCCGGCCTTCTGGAACGCCATGTCGGACGAGTCGACCGAGTGCGCCTTGCCGTCGAACAGCGTGACCCTGATGTCGACCATCGGGTAGCCGGCCAGCACGCCCTGGTCCATCTGCGCGCGGACGCCCTTCTCCACCGACGGGATGAACTGCCTCGGCACCACTCCGCCGACGATCTTGTCGACGAACTCCAGGCCGCTGCCCGACGGAAGCGGCTCGACCTCGATGTGGCAGATCGCGAACTCGCCATGGCCGCCGGTCTGCTTGACGTTCCGGCCGAGTCCGGCGGCCTTGCCGCCGACGGTCTCGCGCAGCGGCACCCGCAGCGCGGTGGTCTCCACCGCCACCCCGTACCTGCTGGACAGCCGGTCGAGCAGCAGGTCGGCGTGCGCCTCGCCCATGCACCAGAGCACGAGCTGGTGCGTCTCGGCGTTCAGCTCAAGCCGCAGGGTCGAGTCCTCGGCCACCAGCCGGGCGAGCGCCTGCGACATCTTGTCCTCGTCGGCCTTGGACTTCGCCGTGATCGCGATCGGCAGCAGCGGCTCGGGCATGGCCCAGGACTCCATCAGCATGGGCCGGTCCTTGTCCGAGAGGGTGTCCCCGGTCTCGGCGCTGGTCAGCTTGGCCACCGCGCAGATGTCGCCGGCCACGCACGACGCCACGCTGCGCTGCTGCTTGCCGAGCGGCGAGGTCAGCGCGCCGATCCGCTCGTCCTCGTCGTGGTCGGCGTGCCCGCTGGCCGCCCTGCCGTGCCCTGAGACGTGCACGATGGCGTCGGGGCGGAGCGTTCCCGAGAAGATCCGGACCAGGCTGATCCGGCCCACGTAAGGATCGGACGCGGTCTTGACCACCTCGGCGAGCAGCGGCCCGGCCGGGTCGGTCGATATGCTGACCGGCTTGCCATCCACCGTGGTGACCGTCGGCATCGGGTGCTCCTGCGGCGCCGGGAATGCCTGGGTGACCAGCTCGAGCAGCTCTTCCAGGCCGATGCCCGCCGGAGCCGCGGCCGGAATCACCGGGTAGAAGCTGCCACGGGCAACGGCCTTCTCCAGGTCCTCGATCAGGATCTTCGTGTCGATGTGCTCATCGGAGAGGTACCTGTCCATCAGGCTCTCGTCTTCGCTCTCCTGGATGATCGACTCGATCAGCGCGCCGCGGAACTCGGCGATCCGGTCGGCGTCGGCCGGATCGGGATCGCGCTCGGTCCGCTTTCCGCCCGAATACTCGTAGAAGCGCTCGGACAGCAGGCCGATCAGGCCGCGGACGGCTCCCGGCCCCTCGCCGACCGGCAGGTACAGCGGTGCTACCGAGTCGCCGAAGGCCTCGCGGCAAGCGTCGAGTGCCTCGGTGAAGTTGCCGCGCTGATGGTCGAGCTTGGTGATGACCACGGCTCGCGGAGTACCGACGGCCGCGCACTCGTCCCACAGCATCTGGGTCAGGCCGTCGATACCCTCCGCCGCCGAGACCGTGAACAGGGCCGCGTCGGCGGCACGCAGCCCGGCCCGCAGGTCTCCGGTGAAGTCGGCATAACCCGGCGTGTCAAGCAGGTTCACCTTCACGTCGGCGTGCACCAGCGGCGCCAGGGTCAGGTTGACCGACCGCTGCTGCCTGATCTCGACCTCGTCGAAGTCGCTGACGGTGGTGCCGTCCTCTACCCGGCCGGCCCGCTGAATCGTTCCAGTGGCCGTGAGCAGCGCCTCCACCAGCGTCGTCTTGCCCGCTCCAGAGTGGCCGACCAGCACGACATTCCGCACGCTGTCAGGCTGGCCGGCCGAGGGCGCCCTGCCCGCGGCGCCCGATGTTGCCTTCTCCGCCATACCACCGCCTCCTTGGTTGCATGTTGGTTCTGCTTCAGCCAGCCTTTACCCAGCGGTTCCCGACCACAAGTCCCCAGCCGCAATCTGCCGTAATCAGCCGCGGCGTCGTGGCCTGAGCGCGGGCCGCCGCAAGTCGGCGAGGCGGATGCATCGCCCGCCAGTAAAATCAAACGGACATGCTCAAGGTACTCAGACCTGGTCTGGCCCGCCTGCTCAAGCCGGCGGGCGAGGCGCTGGCGCGCACTCCGCTGACGCCGAACATGGTCACCGTCATCGGAGCGGCCGGCGTTACGGCCGGCGCGCTGTCCTTGTTCCCGACCGGTCACCTGTTCATCGGCACGATGGTGTGCACCGGCTTCGTGCTCGCCGACATGCTGGACGGGGCGCTGGCGCGGGTGCGGGGAAGCAGCGGGCCGTTCGGCGCGTTCCTCGACTCGACCCTGGACCGGGTGGCGGATGCCGCGATCTTCAGCGGCATAGCGATCTGGCTCGTGACTCACGGGCAGCGGGTGCTGGCAGCCGTGGCCCTGTTCTGCCTGGTGGCCGGTAGCCTGGTGTCCTACGCGCGAGCGCGGGCCGAGGGCCTTGGGCTGCGCGCTGACGTCGGCATCGCGGAGCGGACCGAGCGCCTGCTTATCGGCCTTGTCGCTATCGGACTGTCGGGACTTGGCGTACCGTATGTCCTTTCTGCAGGGCTCTGGATACTTGCGGTGCTGAGCGCGTTCACGTTCGGCCAGCGGGTATACGCGGTACGGCGGGCCGCGGCCGCGCAGGGTCGCGGCCAGGCCGGGCCGGGTGCGCCACCTGGCGCCGCGAGCACGGAAGCCGGGGCGGCAAGTTCCGGCAGCACGGTGGTGTGACGCGGCTCGCCGCAGCAGCTCGGAGGTCATGGTGCGGGGACTGAAGGCCCGGCTGGTCGGTGCCGGATACGCGCTCGGCTGGTCGGCGGTGTGCCGCCTGCCCGAGTCGTGGGCCGCGGGGGCTTTCCGCCTGGTCGCGGACATCGCCTGGCGCAGGCAGGGTCCCCGGGTGCGGGTACTCGAGGGCAACCTGCGCCGGGTGCTTGGCCCCGGCGCGACGGGCGCCCAGCTGCGCGCGGTGTCACGTGAGGCCATGCGGTCCTATGCGCGGTACTGGCTGGAGGTCTTCAGGCTGCCGGTGATGCCGCGAGAGCGCCTGGTCAGCGACATGGTGGAGGTCGGCCACATCGAGGACCTCTTCGCGAAGGTGTCAGCCGGGCGCGGGGTGGTCCTGCCGCTGCCGCATATGGGCAACTGGGATCAGGCCGGCGTATGGATGATCGACCGCGGGGCAGGTACCTTCACGACGGTGATGGAGCGGCTCGAGCCCGAGTCGGTCTACCGGCGGTTCCTCGCCTTCCGCGAGGAACTCGGCATGGAGGTCCTGCCGGCCAGCGGGGGCGCCAGGCCGTTCGGCATCCTGGCGCAGCGGCTGCGGGCCGGCCGGGTGGTCGCGCTGCCGGCCGACCGCGATGTCACCGGCAACGGCATCGAGGTGGATTTCTTCGGGGAGAAGGCTCTGATGACGAGCGGGTCGGCGGCGCTGGCTGTGCAGACCGGCGCCGCACTGATGCCGACCACCATCTGGTTCGACGGGGATGGCTGGGGCGTGCACATCCACGAGGAGATCCCGGTCCCGGCCGAAGGCGACCGGCGGCATAAGACCGCCCTGATGACGCAGCAGATCGCCCGGGTCTTCGAGGAAGGGATCAGGGAGCATCCGCAGGACTGGCACATGCTCCAGCGGGTCTTCGTCGCCGACCTCGATCCTGACCGCCTCGCCTCGGCCAGGGCGAAGGCCCGGGCCAGGGACCGGCCCGCGAACGGCTCGGCTGCCGGGGCCGACACCGAGGACAGCCTGGCAGGCGGGGCCGGGGGGGCGGGCGGGCCAGGGGGGGTGGGCGGGCCATGAGAATCGGCCTTGTCTGCCCGTACTCCTGGGATGTGCCGGGCGGCGTTCAGGAGCACATCAGGGACCTCGCTGAGGCGCTGATCGACCTCGGTCATGAGGTCTCGGTGATCTCGCCGGCCGACGACGACTCCGCGCTGCCCGACTATGTCGTTCCGGCCGGCCGGGCGGTCGCCGTCCCCTACAACGGTTCCGTCGCCAGGCTGGCGTTCGGGCCGCTGTCGGCGAGCCGGGTGCGCAGGTGGGTCAAGGAGGGCAGCTTCGACGTCCTGCACGTGCATGAGCCGGCCGCGCCGAGCCTGTCGCTGCTGGCCTGCTGGGCCGCGGACGGGCCGATCGTGGCGACCATGCACGGCGCGAATCCGCGGTCGCGCGCGCTGCACGTCGCCGAGCCGATCCTGCGATCCGCGCTGGAGAAGATCAGCGGCCGGATCGCGGTCTCCGAGGCGGCACGGACCACGCTGGTCGAGCACCTCGGCGGTGATGCCGTGCTGATCCCCAACGGGGTCAACGTCAGCAGGTACTGCAAGGCCGAGCCGCTGCCCGGCTGGCCTGGCGAGGGCGGTGCGATCGGATTCCTCGGCCGGATGGACGAGCCGAGGAAGGGTCTGCCAGTCCTGCTCAGCGCCTTCGAGCTGGTGGGCGCGCAGCGGCCGGGCCTCCGGCTGCTGATCGCTGGCCCGGGGGACGCCGATGAGGTCCTGGCCAGAGTGCCTGCCGCGCTCAGGGACCGGGTCGTGCTGCTCGGCCAGGTCAGTGAGTCAGTGAAGGTGCGGACGTATCACTCGGTGGACGTGTTCTGCGCGCCGAACACCGGCGGCGAGAGCTTCGGCATCGTGCTGGCGGAGGCCATGGCGGCCGGCGCCCCGATCGTGGCCAGCGACCTGGACGCGTTCCGGCGGGTGCTGCGCGGCGGCCGGGCGGGGGAGCTGTTCGAGAACGGCAACGCCGAGGACCTGGCCGCGGCGATCGGCCGGCTGCTCGATGACCCGGGCCGCCGGGCATCGCTGTCGGCGGCCGCATCGGCAGCGGTGCGCGACTACGACTGGCCGGTGATCGCGCGCGACGTCGTCAAGGTCTACGAGGCCGTGGTGCCGAACGCGGCCGCGGCTGCGATCGCCTGATGACTCCGCAGGTCAGCCTGATCATCATCGCGCTGCTGGCGGTCGCCGGCGTCTACATCTCGTGGCGGGCAGGCCGGCTTGACCGGCTGCACGCCCGGGTGGAGACTGCCCGCGCCTCGCTGGACGCGGCCCTGGTCAGGCGCAGCTCGGTGGCGCTCGAGCTGGCCTCGTCCGGTCTACTCGATCCGGCGGCGAGCCTGCTGCTCGCGGACCTGGCCCACGATGCGAGGTCGGCGCAGACCGGCAGGGAGCTGGCCGAGAGCGACCTGACCCGTGCCCTGCGCGCGGTGTTCAGCCAGCCCGAGTTCCGTGCCTCGCTTGAGGCGCGCGAAGGTTCCGGCGAGCTGCTCGCCGAGCTTGAGTCGACCGCTCACCAGGTATTCCTGGCCCGTACGTTCTACAACGGCGCGGTGGCCGCCACCGTGGCCGCGCGCCGCCGCTGGCTGGCCAGGCTGCTGCGGCTGGCCGGCGGTGCCCCGCTGCCGGAGTTCTTCGAGATCGACGACACGCTGACGCCCGCCGGGATGGACGAGCAGGGGACCGATATGCCCCATCTGGCCGGCTGACCGGGCTGACCACCGGGACTGAGCCTGGCTGGCCGGGCCGGCCGGCTCACCCCTGGCTGGCCGCCGGGGACCAACCGGGCACCGCCTACCATAGAAGCAGCAACGCAGCTACTAAGTGAGGTTCGCCGTGCCAGTCCACAGCTCCACCGACGGTTCAGAGAACAGCGGCGAGATGGCGGTCGGCCGCCCCGTGCCGAGCGCGGTCGCGGGCGATGGCGGCCCGGCGGCGGGCGATGGCCGCCCGGCGGCGGGCGGTGGCGGCGGGACGGCGAGCGGCGCAGGCGCGGTGGCGGTGACCGGCACGCAGCGGGTCAAGCGCGGCATGGCCGACATGCTCAAAGGCGGCGTGATCATGGACGTGGTCACCCCGGAGCACGCCAGGATCGCCGAGGACGCGGGCGCCGTGGCCGTGATGGCCCTGGAGCGGGTGCCCGCCGACATCAGGGTGCAGGGCGGCGTCGCCAGGATGAGCGACCCGGACATGATCGACGGGATCATCGCGGCGGTCTCGATCCCGGTGATGGCCAAGTGCCGGATCGGTCACTTCGTCGAGGCGCAGGTGCTTCAGGCGATCGGCGTCGACTACATCGACGAGTCCGAGGTGCTGACCCCCGCCGACGAGGCTCACCATGTCGACAAGTGGGCGTTCACCGTGCCGTTCGTCTGCGGTGCCACCAGCCTGGGCGAGGCGCTGCGCCGGATCGCCGAGGGCGCCGCGATGATCAGGTCGAAGGGCGAGGCGGGCACCGGGAACGTGGTCGAGGCGACCAGGCACATGCGCAGCATCAGGGCCGAGATCGGCAGGCTCGGCACGCTGTCGGCGCAGGAGCTCTACTCGGCGGCCAAGGAGCTCCAGGCACCCTACGAGCTGGTCGCCGAGGTCGCGGCGGCCGGCCAGCTGCCCGTCGTGCTGTTCACCGCCGGCGGGCTGGCCACCCCGGCCGACGCCGCGATGATGATGCAGCTTGGCGCCGACGGGGTGTTCGTGGGCTCGGGCATCTTCAAGTCGGGCAACCCGGCGGTACGGGCCGCCGCCATCGTCAAGGCCACCACCTTCTACGACGACCCGGACGTGATCGCGAAGGTCTCGCGCGGCCTCGGCGAGGCGATGGTCGGCATCAACCTGGACACGCTGCCGCCCGAGCAGCACTACGCCAGCCGCGGCTGGTAGCTCTCGGGATAGTCTGGATGTCATGAGCGAGGCCGCATACGATCTGCCGCTGGACATTCCGGGCGGCACGCTTGGTCGCGCCGTCGATCAGGCGCAGGCCGGGGTCATCACGCATATCACAGTCGGCGGTCAGCGCGTTGCAGCGATCGTGCCCGAATCGCTGATCGAGGCCCTGCGCGCGGCCGAAGACGCCGAGGATGCCGCCGCCGCCGAGGATGCCGCCGCCGCCGACGAGGCGTTTGCTGAGGGCGGTCAGGCGGTCCCGCTTGCCGAGGTAGCGGCCGAGTTCGGTCTGTAGCGGCGCGCCACAAGCTCTCACCAGTACGCGGTCAGCATCCTGCCCGCGGCCCGGCGCGACCTGCGCCGGCTCGATAGCCGGATTCGCGAAAGCGTTATCGGAGCACTGCGGGGGCTGGCCGACGATCCCCGGCCATTCGGCGCGACGGTCATCAAGGGCCACCGGCCGTACCAGCGGATCCGTATCGGCGACTATCGGGCAATATACGTGGTGGACGATGCCACTCGTGTGGTCACCGTCGCGAGGATCCAACACCGTCGCGAGGTTTACCGGAGCCTCGACAGTCTCTAGTGGCTGATCGCCGTTAGCGGGTCGCGGCCCGATCTGACCAGCTCGAGGATCTCGCCGAGGCCGTCCATCGACCAGCCGTCCTCGGTCACGTCGACCGACACCCGCGCGCCGGCCACGTGCAGCGACTCGATGTGCAGCGGCAGGAACCTGGCCGGGACCGCGGGGTCGCACCACAGCTTGCCGGCCGGCACCGACGGGTCGAACCGCAGCAGCGTCCGCAGCAGGTGGAACGGCGCCGCCGATGCCCAGGCCTGGGGCGAGCAGGACGTGGGATAGTGCACCGGCTCGCCGAACTCGGTCCGGTCGAAGCCGCAGAACAGCTCGGGCAGCCTGCCGCCGAACCACTCGGCGGCCTCCAGGATGCCCATCGCTACCTGCTGCGCCTCGCGGACGAACCCGTACCGCATCAGCCCGGCCGCGCAGATCGCGTTGTCGTGCGGCCAGACCGAGCCGTTGTGGTAGCTCATCGGGTTGTAGGCGGCGCTGGAGGCGGCCAGCGTCCTGATCCCGAAGCCGGAGAACATGTCAGGTGAGGTGAGGTGCCTGGCCACGGCGGACGCCTTGCCGGCGTCGACGATCCCGGTCCACAGGCAGTGGCCCATGTTCGAGGCGAGGGAGTCGATCGGCTGCTTGCTGGCGTCCAGCCCGAGTGCGAAATAACCCCGATCAGGCAGCCAGAACGCGCGGTTGAACTCGTCCTTGAGCGCCTGCGCCTGCTCCGCCCAGTAGGCCGCGCCGTCGGCGTCCTGGCGTTCGGAGCAGAAATGGGACTTCGCCAGGTAGGCCGCGTAGACGTAGCCCTGCACCTCGGCCAGCGCGATCGGCGGCTCGGCGATCTCGCCGGTGGCGAAGGTGATGCCGTCGAATGAGTCCTTCCAGCCCTGGTTGGCCAGGCCGAGCTCGGTCGACCTGGCGTACTCGACGAACCCGTCCCCGTCGCAGTCGCCGTAGTTGACGATCCAGTCGAGCGCCCGGTCGGCATGCGGCAGCAGCTCGTCGACCACCCGGCGCTCCAGGCCCCACCGGCGCAGCTCGCCGAGCAGCATGACGAAGAGCGGGGTGGCGTCGATCGAGCCGTAGTACACGCTGCCGCCGCCCAGCCAGAGCGAGGCCTGCATGCCGAACCGCATCTCGTGCAGGATCTTGCCGGGCTGCTCCTCGGTCGGGCTGTCGATCCTGGTGCCCTGGAGGCTGGCCAGCGTCCGCAGCGTGCCGAGTGCCAGCGAAGGGTCGAGCGGCAGCACCATCCAGGACGTGAGCAGCGAGTCCCGGCCGAAGATCGTCATGAACCAGGGCGCCCCCGCCGCGATCACAGCGCGGTCCGCGTGCTCGGGATCGAAGATCCGCAGTGAGCCCAGGTCCTCCGTGCTCGCGGCGAACACGGCGGCCAGCCGGTCGTCTGAGGCCTTGACCAGGGGGGTCAGCCGCCGCCAGTCGGCCAGCCGCTGCTCGGCGCCGATCGGCCGGTCCCCGTTGCCATGCGGCTGCGCTGACCTGAACTCGATCAGGTCCCTGCCGTTCAGTGACGGCGTGACGTGCAGGGATGTGCTCCACGTGCCATGTGCTGGCACGACCGCGTGCCAGGTCAGCTGGCTCGCCGAGACCTCGAGCTCGGCGTCGCCGTGCCTGGCGCCGGTGATCGACGCGCCGCGCAGGTGCGAGCCGCACGCGCGGTTCAGCCTGATCACGTCACCGTCGATGGCCATGGTGTGGCCATCGACGCTGGGATCGTCGCCGTGCACGCGGCCTTCCTTGACCTCGAACACGTCGGCGAAATCACCGGCGACCCCGATCCGCAGGCTGACCGGCACCGGCTCGGTGCTCATGTTACGAAGCGTTATCTCCTCATGCATGCCGTCGTTGAGTACCCGCCGCCTGACGACCAGCAGGGTGCTGTCGGCAAATCCGGCCGGCGGCGGCATCCGGCTCAGGAAGGTGCAGGCGAACGGCTCGCGCGACTGGGGTGCCAGCGGCTGCGGCACGTGCCCGCTGATGCTCAGCTCGAACCGGCTGATCAGCCGGGTGTCGCGGACGAACAGGCCCTGTGCGGCACCGGGCCGCACGTCGCCTGACGGCTCGCAGATGCAGAACGTCGTGCCCTCGAGCAGCGTCACCAGGCTGGTGAGTGCTCCTGCTGTGGTAACGGGCGCGCCGTTGAACGTCCAGACCTGGCCCATCTGGTGCCCTCCCCTTGGGACTGGCTGCGCCCGCTGGCCGCGGTGCCGCAGGGCGGCCGTCGAACGGCAGCATGCATAGCTTGGATGATCGCTACCCACAGCGCCAACACGGCACACCACGTGTCGCGGATACGCTCAGAGCTGGCCTCATCGCAGCGAACGGGAGGGCAGGTTGCCACTCAGGATCACCGCGTCAGCCAGCGATCGGGCGCCGGCTCCCGCGGGTCCGCTGATCGGCGTGCTGGCCCTGCAGGGCGATGTCGCCGAGCACGTCAGAGCGCTCAGCGCGACCAGCGCCCGGCCGGTGCCGGTCCGCCGCCCGGCCGAGCTAGCGGCGGTCGACGGCCTGGTCATCCCGGGCGGGGAGTCCACGGCGATCTGGAAGCTGGCCGTGAGCTTCGACCTGGCGCAGCCGCTGCGCGAGCGGATCGGCGCCGGAATGCCGGTCTTCGGCTCCTGTGCCGGGATGATCATGCTGGCCAGCAGGCTGACCGACCGGGCCAGCGACCAGGCGACGCTCGGCGCGATCGACATGACCGTCCGTCGGAACGCGTTCGGCCGCCAGAGCGACTCCTTCGAGAGCGACATCGCGCTGCACGGGGTCGCCGGTCCGCCGTTCCGCGCGGTCTTCATCCGCGCCCCGTGGGTCGAGGAGATCGGGGCTGGCGTCGAGATTCTGGCTACCGAGCCGCGCACGGGTAGGATCGTCGCCGTCCGCGAGGGCCCGGCGCTCGCTACCGCGTTCCATCCCGAGCTCACCCCGGACATCCGCGTGCACAAGATCTTTACGGACATGGTGAGGGAACGCTCATGAGCGGCCACTCCAAGTGGGCCACCACGAAGCACAAGAAGGCGGTCGTTGACCAGCGGCGTGGCAAGCTGTTCGCCAAGCTGATCAAGAACATCGAGGTGGCCGCCCGCCACGGCGGACCCGATGTGAACGCCAATCCGACCCTGTACGACGCCGTGCAGAAGGCCAAGCGCAGCTCGGTGCCGAACGACAACATCGACCGGGCGGTCCGGCGGGGCGCCGGGCTTGAGGCCGGCGGCGCCGCGTACGAGACGGTGACCTACGAGGGATACGCCCCCGGCGGGGTGGCCGTGCTCGTCGAGTGCCTGACCGACAACAGGAACCGCGCGGCGGCTGAGGTCAGGGTCGCGCTGACCCGCAACGGCGGCTCGATGGCCGACGCAGGCTCGGTCTCCTACCTGTTCAGCAGGAAGGGCGTGGTGATCGTTCCCAAGACTGCCGCACTCGGCGAGGACGACGTGCTGACGGCGGTGCTCGAGTCGGGCGCCGAGGAGGTCAATGACATTGGCGAGTCGTACGAGGTGGTGAGCGAGGCGACCGACCTGGTGCCGGTACGGACCGCGCTGCAGCAGGCCGGGATCGACTACGAGTCGGCCGAGACCCCGTTCCTGCCGTCGGTGGAGGTGCCCCTCGACGAGGAGACGGCGCGGAAGGTCTTCCGGCTGATCGAGGTGCTTGAGGAGTCCGACGACGTCCAGGATGTGTACGCGAACTACTCGGTCTCGGACGAGGTCATGGAGAAGCTGAGTTGAGCCAGCCCGGTGGTGCCGGGACCGGTGGCGACGGCGCTGGCCCAGGACCGGGCGGCTCCGGCGGCTCCGGGCGTTCCGCCGGGCGGTCTCTGACGGTCCGCGCGCTGCACGCCGGTGACGATCTCGATGCCGAGCTGGACCTGCGCCTGCGGGCCTTCGGCCCGATGACCGGCGCCGTCAGGGAGGAATTGCTGGCCGACCTGCGGGCGGCCATCGCCGAGTCCAGGATGTACGGCGTGTGGGACGGCCCGCAGCTCGTCGGCTCGGCCAGGTACTTCGACCTGCGCCAGTGGTGGTGCGGCAAGTCCCAGCCGATGGCGGGTGTGGGCGGGGTGAAGATAGCGCCGGAGGCCAGAGGCCGGGGGATCGGCAAGAAGCTGATGACCGCGCTGGTTACCGTCATGGCCGAGCGCGGTTACCCGCTCTCGGTGCTCTATCCGGCGACGGCGTACTTCTACCGGTCGCTCGGCTGGGAGCTGGCGGGCGGCCACT
>DATNIU010000179.1:0-14493 GCA_035604275.1 Streptosporangiaceae bacterium
CGGCGGCGGGTCGTGTCGTGAGTCCGGGCCACTCGGCGTGTGGCGGCGGGTCGCGTTCACGAGCCCGATCCGGGCGAGCATACTTCAAGCGAACTTGAAGATTCCGGTCCCTGGCGAGTAACGTTCTGGCGAGATGCCCGCCCACGCCGACCACCTGACGATCGCCGAGCTTGCCGCGCGCAGCGGAGCGGCACCGTCGGCGCTGCGGTACTACGAGGAGCTCGGCCTGATCGCGGCCAGCAGGACCGCGGGGAACCAGCGCCGCTACGCCAGGCACATGCTGCGCCGGGTGGCCTTCGTCAAGGCGGGCCGCCAGCTGGGCCTCTCGCTGCGTGACATCAAGCTGGCGCTCGACAAGCTGCCGGCGAACAAGGCGCCGACCAGGGCGGACTGGAGCCGCGCGGCGAGGACCTGGCAGGCCGGGATCGAGGCGCGGATCGCTGAGCTTGAGCGCATGTCGGCGACTCTCAGCAGCTGCATCGGCTGCGGCTGCCTGTCCCTGCGGCGGTGCGCGCTGTACAACCCCGATGACGAGGCCGCGAGTCTCGGGCCGGGTGCCCGCTGGCTGCTGGGAGACGACCCGCCGGGCTGACCGCCGGGTATGGCGGCACGTCGGTCTAGCCGCGGCACGGCCGGCTCATCACCGGCCTGATCCGCTGGACTGCCGGCGGGACGACCCGGTCTGCCGGCTGGACTGCCGACAAAATCGCCGGGCTGACCGCTGGGGCAGCCCCGCGCCGCCGTGCTCGGCGACGATGTGGATTGGCGGGGTGCCGATCCGCGGTGGTGGCTGACGTTTACCGGGACGCGGTTACAGGCCCAGGTCATCCAGTTGCTTGTAGAGCTCCGCGCGCGGGTTGGCCGGATCGACGGCGAAGCCCTTGCCGGTCTTCCCGGTCCTGCCAGCTGGGGCGGCGGGCCTGGACGCGGTACCCAGGCTGCCCGAGCTCGCGGGTCTGACGGCGACACCGCTGCCCGGGGCCGCGGCGACCTTCGCGCCCGGGCCGGCCGCGGCGGATACGGCACGTCTGGCCTGTGCGGCGCGCCGGTCCCTGAACACCCAGCCAGACAGGACCCCGCCGACGACGCCGCCGACGTGTGCCTGCCAGCCGATGCCCTGATGCGGCAGGAGCACGCTGAACTGGTACGCGAAGCACAGCGCCATGACGGCGCCGACCAGGACGTCGATGGCGTGCCGGTCAAAGAGCCCGCGAACCATGATGTATCCGAAGTAGCCGAAGACCACGCCGCTGGCCCCGGCGCCGACCGAATGCGGGCTCTCGAAGAACCACGCGGCCAGCCCGCTGGTCACCACCACCACGGCGGTGACCCCGGCGAACTTGGCGATACCGCGGTAGGCGGCGAGGAACCCGAAGATGAACAGGGGCCCTGAGTTGCCCTCGATGTGGGTCCAGCTGAAGTGCAGGAACGGAGCGGTGAAGATGTAGGGCAGGTCCGCCACGTCCCGCGGCCTGATCCCGTAGTCCTGGCTGAGCTGGTAGTGGTCGACCGCGTTCACGATCTGGACGATCCAGATCACGGCCAGCACGCCGACCATCACGAACAGGGCGTTGCGCGCTCCGGCGATCACGGTCTCGGCGTCGCCCGGGTCCAGCGCCCAGCCGCGTCGCGTCACGCGGCTCCTACCGCCCCCGTCACCCGGCAGTGCCGGCTTCTTGCTCATATCCGCTGTCCGTTCGCCTGTTTCCAGCCCTCCTTGAAACGCTAGCCCGAACTGGCCTGCCGGGGTAGTGCCGGCGTGTCGCGGGCCCGGCCGACCTCGATGCGGTGATCACAGCTTGATTTCGGCTACGCCCTGTAATTGTTACTGTACTAATTGCCAAACCGTGATCTGCTCGACACAAATTCCTGAGCGGCTGGCACAACTTTTTCTTCGGAAACGCTTAGGCGGCTACGCCACTTCTGGCAACGTGGTGGCGCGATGGACCCGGCTCGTAGTTTCTGTGGTTCTGACCGTAAATGGAACTGGCCACTGTGAGTAGTCGGTCCGTTACGCGACTCGCTGCCTTTGACCCGCAGCGGTCCTGCGCGCCGGGCGTCCTGCCCTTCGCGCTTGGCCGACGGAAGGACGGCATTGTCACAGCACCGGAGGCGCCCGTCCGGCGGACGCCGGGGCCGCAGAAGCGTTCGTGCCTTCTTGCTCACGACTGTCGTCGCGGCAATCGCTGTCGTCGGCGGCGCGAGGTACATGATCAGCCAGTCCACCCCGGTGCGGGCCGATCCGCTGGCAGCGGCCGTCGTGCAGGCTCCGAGCAGCCACTCGGTCGTGCTGCTCGAGCAGCAGCGCCAGCACATCATCGCGATGTCGGCGGCCACCAAGTCGTTCAAGGTGGTCGGCACGCCGAAGGTAGCCAAGGTCCCGGTCCCGGTCCAGACTGCGGCCGGAAGCACGGGTGGCACGCCCGTCGTCAGTGAGCCTCCGCCAAGTCCGGGCACCGCCAAGGCGATCGCCTACAAGCTGCTGCCGACCTTCGGCTTCAGCGCCAGCGGTCAGTTCGGCTGCGTGGACCAGATCTTCTCCCGCGAGAGCGGCTGGCGCGTCAACGCGGCGAACGCGAGCGGCGCCTACGGCATCCCCCAGGCGCTGCCGGGATCGAAGATGGCCCAGTTCGGATCCGACTGGATGACGAATCCGGCTACCCAGATCAAGTGGGGTATCTGGTATATGAAGACGCGCTACGGCTCGCCGTGCAATGCGTGGGCGTTCTGGCAGGGGCACGGCTGGTACTGACAACTGGCCGACTTGCCTTAGTAATCAGCCGAATACGCTTCGTTTACCTTACCGTCTGACCGCCTGGCAGTTCGGGTCGCGATCCTCGTCGGCGCTCTTCCTTGGCGCCGATGGCGCAAGCTTCGGGAACCCGCTATGACGTACCAAGTATCCGATCGGCGGGCCGGGCAATCGCTGCTGTGCTCGCAGTCGGCGTGCGAGTTGTTAACCAAAATCTGCGATCTGGGCGCTGTGAGGCATGTCACAGCGTACTTATGCGAGTTTCGCGACAACCCAGTCCGAGACCGGGGCGGTCGGCCTCTGGCCGCTGCCGGGCAGTCCGCCTGATGGCGCGCGGATCGAGCGAGCAGGTGCTCCTCGATCCGCTTGTTCGCATTACTAGCTGGCCGGACCCGGGGCGGGCAGCGGCTTGAAGGTCCGCAGGGCCACCCTGAAGATCCCGCTGGCCCAGCCCGCCCTGGTGGCCGGCGCCGACATGGACAGCACGTACGGCTGGTGCCCGGCTAGCGCTCCAGCATGGAAGATGACCTCCGCGACGTTGATCCGGACCAGGCTGGCAGGCGGCCGCCACCAGAACACCCAGGTCGCGGCCGGGTGACCGTGGAATGTGATGGCCAGGATCGACGCCAGGTGGTAGTGCGGGTAACGGCCGGTAGCGATCGCCGCCGCCTGAAGGCGCCTGGCCTCCCCCACCGGCCCTGGCATGGCCCACGGGTTCAGGTTGATCCGCAGCCGCGCCCCGCCGAGCACTGGCCTGATGGTGGTGACCAGTCCGGGAGTCATCACCCAGCTTGCCGGGGCGGCGAGCCGGAAGCCGGCCCTCGTCCCGATGCTCGCAGCGGTTACCGACTGCCAGACGTAACCCGGCGGAGGTGGCGTGCTGCCGCCCGAGCCTGAGCTGCTCGGGCTGGGCGACGGCGACGGACTCGGAGTCGCCGACGGGCTCGGCGTGCTGGACGGGCGCGGCGTGCCGGACGGGCTCGGCTTCCCCGACTGGGTGTGCTTGCCCGACGGCGTGTGCCCGCCCGACGGGGCCGGCGACCCCGTGCCCGAGCCCGGGCCGCTGCTATGGCCCTTCGTTCCTGGATGGCTGGCCTGGGACGTCGGCCCGGAGCTGGGACCGGCCGTTCCCGTCGTGCTCCGCGACGGCTGGTCGAAGTTCTGGGCCAGCGACGCCGTCAGGCCGGGGAACGCGATCCAGACCCCGGCGATGACGACGATCACCGCCGCCGCGGCGGCGAGCAGCAGGACGCCGCGCCTGGAGCGCCAGGGCACGGCTGAGCCGCCGCCGTGGTCCGCGCCCGGTCGGCCTGGCTGGCCTGGCTGGCCTGGCTGGCCTGGTCGGCCTGGCTGGCCTGGTCGGCCTGGCTGGCCGAGGGCGCTGGTGCGTTGCGGCAGATCCGGCGACGCTTGCGGCTCGGGCATCTTGAGCTCGGCGAAGACCGGAGTCGCCATCAGATCGGGGATCACGCCAGGGGTCGGTCCAGAACCTGCCGGGGCCAGGACCGTTCCCGCTGGGGCAGGTGGCGCTCCTGCCCCAGCCCCGGGCTGGCGGCCCAGCGCGTTGGTCGCGGCGCCCGCGCCCGTTGCGGCCGCGTCGGTCGCGGCGTCGGTCGCGGCGCCCGGCTGGCCAAGGCGCGTCCTGAGCGGGCCGCCGGCCAGCACGCCCGGCTGCCCGTCACCCGGTCGGCCGCCGGGCGCCTCGATCGCGCCGGGAACAAGGACCACCTGGGTGGCCGTCGTCGCCTCCATGACATCCGGTCCTGGCACCGCCAGGGCGTCTGGCCCGCCGGAGCCGGCCGCCTGGTCGGCGAGCAGGCCGGCCGCCGGGCCTGGCGTGCGGGTTGCGGCCTCGCTCAGCATCCGCGCGGTCGCCGCCGCGTCCGGCCGCTGTGCCGGATCGGCCCGGAGCAGCGCCTCGATCACCGGCGCGAGCGGGCCGGCCGACGGGGCGCGCGGGGCGGGCTCGGTCGCGACACTGGCCACGATGGCCGCCGAGCCGCCTGCCCGGTCGAACGGGCCCCGGCCTTCAACCGCGGCATACAAGGTGGCGCCGAGCGACCAGAGATCCGACGCCGGAGTCGCCGGCTCGCCGCGGACCCGTTCCGGCGGGGCGAACCCCGGTGTCCCGACCACCATGCCGGCCTGGGTGAGCCCCGGGTCACCCTGGACCATGGCGACGCCGAAGTCGGTCAGCACCGCCTTTCCGTCCCGGCCGACCAGCACGTTGCTCGGCTTGACGTCCCTGTGCAGCACCCCGGCGGCGTGCGCTGTCGTGAGCGCGTCGAGCAGTTCCCGGCCGAGCTGCGCCGCCTCGGCGGGCGGCAGCGGCCCGTCTTCGGCGATGACGTGGTCGAGCGGGCGGGCCCGGACCAGCTCCATCACGATCCACGGCGTCCCGTCCTCCTCGACAACGTCGAAGACGGTGACCACACCGGGATGGCTCAGCCTGGCCGCGGTCCTGGCCTCGCGAAGCGTGCGCTGATAGCTTTCCTCGGCCTCGGCCTGCGAGGCCATCAGCGGCAGGACGATCTGCTTGACCGCGACCTCGCGATCAAGCAGCTCGTCCCGGCTGCGCCAGACGATTCCCATCGCGCCGCGGCCGAGCTGGTCGAGCAGCCGGTAGCGTCCGGCCACCAGATGGCCAGAACCCAGGACAGATTGCATGGGGGGCAATCTACGCGGATCGGCTGGCAGATTTCTGAGAGCTGGATGGGAATTCCGCGAGACGTTACCTAGCCGTGCGGCCGGGCCATGGCCAGCACGTCGAGCGCACGTTCGAGCTGATCTGGCGTGATCGCGCCGCGCGCCACGAACCCCTGCCCGATCACCACCTCGGCGATGGTGCGGCCGGTGGCGAGCGCCTCATGCGCCACCGCCGCCGCCGCCTCGTAGCCGATGAAGGGATTCAGCGCGGTCACGATGGCGGGAGACGACTCGGCGAGCCGCCGCAGCCGGGCCGGATCCGCGGAGATCCCGGCAACGCAGCGGTCGGCCAGCAGCAGGCTCGCCGCCGCGAGCAGGCTGATCGAGGACAGCAGGTTGCGGGCGATCACGGGCAGCATCACGTTCAGCTCGAAGTTGCCCGCCGCGCCGGCGAACGCCACCGCGGCGTCGTTGCCGATCACCTGCGCACAGACCTGGCAGACGGCCTCGCAGATGACCGGGTTCACCTTTCCCGGCATGATCGACGAGCCGGGCTGGAGGTCCGGGATCTTGATCTCGGCCAGCCCGGCCCGCGGGCCAGAACCCATCAGGCGCAGGTCGTTGCAGATCTTGACGAGCGAGACAGCGATCGTCCGCGCCGCGCCGCTGGCGGCGACGAGTCCGTCACGTGCTCCCGCTGCCTCGAAATGGTCGGCGGCCTCGGTGAGCGGGAGGCCGAGGTCGGCGCCGAGCCTGGCGATCACCCGGGCAGCGAAGCCGGGGGGCGCGTTGAGGCCGGTGCCGACCGCCGTCCCGCCCAGGGGAAGCTCGGCTACGTCAGGCAGGACGGCGCCGATCCGCGCGATGCCCTTCCTGACCGCGGCCGCGTACCCGCCGAACTCCTGGCCGAGCGTCACCGGCGTCGCGTCCATCAGGTGCGTACGGCCGCACTTGACCGCGTCGGCGTACTGCACCGCCTTGGCCTCAAGTGCTGCGGCGAGCGAGTCGAGCGCGGGATTCAGGCGGCGGGTCAGCAGCCAGCAGGCAGCGATATGGATCGCCGAGGGGAACACGTCGTTGGACGACTGGGAGGCGTTGACGTGATCGTTCGGGTGCACCGGGCGGCGCAGCCGCTGCGAGGCAAGCTTCGCGATCACCTCGTTGGCGTTCATGTTGGACGAGGTGCCCGAGCCGGTCTGGAACACGTCAAGCGGGAACTGATCGAGATGCGCGCCTGCGGCGACCTCCGCCGCGGCGTCGTGAATGGCGCCCGCCAGATCTGGTTCGAGCACCCCGAGCTCGGCGTTCACGGTGGCCGCCACGCCCTTGATGGACGCGAGCGCGATGATCAGGTCCGGGTGCAGCGGCTCGCCGGAGATGGGGAAGTTCTCGACCGCACGCTGGGTCTGCGCGCCCCACAGCGCATCGGCGGGCACCAGGACGTCGCCCATCGAATCACGCTCGACCCGGACATCGCCCAGCTCTGACATCTGCCCCGCCTCCTAGGCTGGCGCCCGGCCGATGGTCAGCAGCGGAGACCTCGGGGTTGTCACGTCGGCGAAGAAGTCGTTCCCCTTGTCGTCGACCACCATGAACGCCGGGAAGTCGCGCACCTCGATCCGCCAGACCGCCTCCATGCCGAGCTCGGGGTACTCGAGCACCTCGACCTTGGTGATGCACTCCTGGGCGAGCCTGGCCGCCGAACCGCCGATCGAGCCCAGGTAGAAGCCGCCGTGCTCCTTGCAGGCGGCGGTCACCGCGGCCGAGCGGTTCCCCTTCGCCAGCATCACCAGCGATCCGCCCGCCGCCTGGAACTGATCGACATAGCTGTCCATCCGGCCCGCCGTGGTCGGCCCGAACGACCCGGACGCGTAACCCTCCGGGGTCTTGGCCGGCCCGGCGTAGTAGACCGCGTGATCGCGCATATAGGCCGGCATCGGCTCGCCCGCCGCCAGTCGCTCGGCGATCCTGGCGTGGGCGATGTCCCTGGCGACCACCAGAGGCCCGGTCAGCGACAGCCGGGTCCTGATCGGATACCTGGACAGCTCGGCCCTGATCTGTGACATCGGCCTGGACAGGTCGATCCTGACCACGTCCGCGTCCAGCTCGTCCTCGGAGGCGTCCGGCAGGTACTGCGCCGGGTCCGTCTCCAGCTGCTCGAGGAACACGCCGTCCCGGGTGATCTTGGCAAGCACCTGCCGGTCGGCCGAGCAGGACACGGCGATGGCGACCGGGCAGGATGCGCCGTGCCTGGGCAGCCTGATCACCCGGACGTCATGGCAGAAGTACTTGCCGCCGAACTGGGCGCCGATCCCGCTCCGCCGGGTGAGCTCGAGCACGGCCTGCTCGAGCTCGAGATCGCGGAACCCGTGCCCGGCCGGCGAGCCGGCGGTCGGCAGCGAGTCCAGGTACTTCGCCGACGCGTACTTGGCGGTCTTGAGCGCGTACTCGGCGCTCGTGCCGCCGACCACGATCGCCAGGTGATACGGCGGGCACGCGGCGGTGCCCAGCGAGCGGAGCTTCTCCTCGAGGAAGACGCCCATCCGCTCGGGGCTCAGCACCGCCTTGGTCTCCTGGTACAGGTAGGACTTGTTGGCCGAGCCGCCGCCCTTGGCCATGAACAGGAACTTGTACTCACCGCCGCGGGTGGCGTACAGCTCGATCTGGGCGGGCAGGTTCGTGCCGGTGTTGCGCTCGGCGAACATCGTCAGCGGGGCGAGCTGGGAGTAGCGCAGGTTCAGCTTGGTGTAGGCGTCGTACACGCCGCGCGCGATGTGCTCCTCATCGCGGCCGTCGGTGAGCACGTGCTGTCCCCGCTTGCCCATGACGATCGCCGTTCCGGTGTCCTGGCACATCGGGAGCACGCCCCCGGCCGCGATACAGGCGTTCTTGAGCAGGTCGGTGGCGACGAAGCGATCGTTCGGCGACGCCTCCGGGTCGCCGGTGATCGATCGCAGCTGCCGCAGGTGAGCTGGTCTCAGAAGATGGGCCATGTCTCGCATGGCCGCCGCCGTTAGCTGAGTCAGCGCCTCGGGCTCAACGTCAAGAAACTCGCGGCCGAACGCACTGCGCGGCGTGATTCCCTCGGCACTCACCAGGCGGTAGTCGGTGGTGTCGGGACCCAGCGGCAGCAGGTCGGTGTAGCTGAACTCGGGCATCGATGGCACATCCTCGCGGCGGACCTGGGATGCCTTCATCGTAGGTCGCCGGGCGGCGCCGTGGCGGGCCGGCCGGGACCACGGCGGGTCGGGCGGCAGGCCCGGCGGTGCCGGCTGCTGCGCACCGCCTAGCACCGCAGGCATGCCGTCCGCCCCCAGGCGTGGCCGCAATGTGATGGCGGGCGGCTTCACCGGTGGGCGCTGGTGTGTGATTATCGGGCTTGTGCCTGATGACCGGACGGCGTGGCCGAGGCTGATGGCCGTCAGCGACCTGCATGTCGGGTATCCGGAGAACAGGGAGATCGTCGAGGCGATCCGGCCGAGGTCGGCGTCTGACTGGCTAGTCGTGGCCGGCGACGTGGGCGAGCAGGTCGCCGACATCGAATGGGCCCTGGGCACGCTCGCCGAGCGGTTCGCGCGGGTGGTGTGGGTGCCAGGCAATCACGAGCTGTGGACGCATCGCAGCGATCCGGTGCAGCTTCGGGGGCAGGAGCTGTACCTGCATCTGGTCGACTTGTGCAGGGGCCTGGGAGTGCTTACCCCTGAGGACCCGTACCCGGTTTGGGATGGTGAAGGCGGCCCGGTCGTGATCGTGCCGCTCTTCCTGCTGTACGACTACACCTTTCGCCCCGCAGGTGCGACAACCAAGGCCGAAGGGCTCGAGCTGGCCTACGCCGCAGGCGTGGTCTGCACCGATGAGGTCTGGCTGCATCCAGACCCTTATCCGAGCAAGGAGGCGTGGTGCCGCGCGCGCCTCGCGGCGGCCGAGCGCCGGCTGGCCGACCTGCCGCCTGGCGTTCCAACCGTCCTGGTCAACCATTTTCCGCTGGTCCGTGAGCCGACCCGGGTGCTTCGCTACCCCGAGTTCGCGCAGTGGTGCGGCACCACTGGCACCGCGGACTGGCCGGTGCGCTTCAATGCCGCCGCGGTGATCTACGGCCATCTGCACATTCCGCGCACCATCTGGCACGACGGGGTCCGGCACGAGGAGGTGTCGCTCGGATATCCCCGTGAGTGGCAGCGGCGCGCCTCGGTGCCCGCCGTCCCTCGCCAGATCCTGCCCGCGGTCGGCCGGGACTGAGGCGACGGCATTTCTGCCTGAAAGGCCCGATCGGCGTCGCCGGAACGGACATCCGCCACTCCGGTCTGCATGCGGCGAGCCATGCAGGGTAGATGGCCTGCATCGGGAGCAGCCCGTGCGGCCATTACCGCTAAGGGACCGGCTATTGGGGAGGGACATGCTGATGGAGAGCAACATCGATGCGGGCAGCAGCAGAGTCGACCTGAGCGAGGCGGCCCGGCAGCTGGAGCAGGCGGCGCATGACGCACGGGTCGCATTCGACTGCATCGGCCTGGATGAGCTCGACCGGGCGCACACCCATGCGATCACGGCCCGAGCCGCCGCCGACGCGGCGGAGAACGCATTGCGAGTAGCTCTGGGCGGTGACCGCAGTCTCGCCGGGCGCTGACCATGGCCCAGCGCGGTGACTTCGCTCCAGCGCGGTGACTTCGCTCGTGCGCGTGACCTCGTGCTGCCGCGGTGGCTTGCGCGGCCTGTGCGGCCTGGCTTGCGCTCCGGCCAGGCGTCTTCGATAGATTAGTGTGTGACTCACACATCTATTGTCGGAAGGCGCGGACATGGCGGCGCAGGCGAAGGGCACGTTCACGGTGTTGTCCTGGGATGAGAACACCTATCAGGACCTCGATGGCGGGGCGAAGCTGACCAGGGCGCGGGTGACCTTCGGGTTCAGCGGTGATCTTGAGGCGGAGGGCGGCTGGGAGGCCCTCATGTGCTACCGCGACGACGGCACCGCGGTCTTCACCGGCCTCCAGCGCACGGTGGGCAGGCTAGGCGGCCGCGAGGGCAGCTTCGTGCTCCGGGCCGACGGCGCTTTCGAGAACGGCGAGGCCAGGACCAGCTGGCAGGTCATCCCGGGCTCAGCGACAGGTGACCTGCGCGGTCTGGCCGGCGCCGGGTCCGCGCTGTCGACCGGCGGGTCGGGCGGGACCTTCGGGCTCGATTACGAGCTTGCCTGATCCCGACGCGCCCAGACCGCGGTCAGGCGACCCGGGCGGGGGGGCAGCCGCCTCGGCCGAGGCGGCTGCCAGCCCGGACCTGGGGTCGGGGGAGCTGGGGTCGGGCGGGCTGGCTGGACCGGCTGCCGATATCCACGGGAGCTTTGACCGGGCGGCCAATATCTTCGGAGCGCTGTCGCTGGTGATCGCCGACCGGGCCGCCGACGCGGTGGCCGAGGCGACCGGCCGCTCGGAGTCGGCGGCGGCGGCGCTCTCCGCGCTGCTCCACTTCCTCGACCGGCCCTCGGTCGAGCTGCTCCGGCAGGTCCTCGGGCTGACGCCGTCCGGTACGGTGCGGCTGGTCGACCGGCTTGAGCAGGCTGGCTATGTCCGGCGGGGGACGGGCATGGACCGGCGAACGACGGCGCTGACGCTGACCGAGCAGGGCAGACGTGCCGCGATGGCCGTCTCGGAGGCCCGTGCGGCGGTGCTGGCCGGCGCGCTCGCCGGCCTTGACCAGGCGGAGCGTGAGACCTTCGAGCAGCTCGCGGCGAAGGTGCTGGTCGGCATGATGCGCGGGCCCGGTGCCGTTCGCTGGATCTGCCGGCTCTGCGACATCGGCGTCTGCCGCGGTACTGAGGGTGGCTGCCCGCTTGGCAATGCGGCACGCCGGCGTTATGCGCCGTAAATGGCGGTCGTTCTGGCGGTCGTTCTGGCGGTCGGCGCGGAGGTGATGATCGCCGCGATGGGTCGGGTATGGCGCGCCCGCTCGGTGCAGCGGGCACGATCCCGGGCCTGATTCCTGCCACCGGTTTGCGATAAAATGGCAGATACAACGCCATCGGAGCCAGCGGCAAACGGATAGCGGTCAGCGAATGAGGAGTGAACACGATATGGTCACGCCATGCTGAGCTGGCTTCGACGCCGGTCCAACCGGCCTGACCCTGCCGCGACCCCTAGCGTCCAGCACGTGATTCATGGCGTGGACGTCGCCAGTTACCAGGGGCTGCCATCAGCCTGGCGCTCGGAGGCCGGCCAGATCCGCTGGGCGGCGGTCAAGCTCACCGAGCTTCAGCCGAACGGCGTGCGTTACGTGAACCCGGACGCGGCAGCCGACTGGGCGTACCTGGCCGAGCAGAAGCTGGGCCGGATCGCCTATATATTCGGGCATCCCTCGGTGGACGTCACGGCCAGCGTGGAGTTCTTCACGAGTGAGCTCAGGGGTCTCGGGCTGAGCGACGCCGACGGTGTCATGCTCGACCTCGAGGTGACCGACGGACTGACGCCGGCTCAGGTCGACGCCTGGTCCTCGGAGGTGCTGGCCAGCCTGGCGACTAGGCTGCACCGGACCCCGCTGCTCTATACGTTCCTGTCCTTCGCTGAGGCAGGGAACACCGCGAGCCTGGGCAAGTACCCGCTGTGGATTGCCGACCCGTCCAGCCCGGCAGGCAGCCCCCGGGTGCCGCTCCCGTGGCACCATTGGGCCATTCACCAGTACGACATCAGCGGGCCGATCGACCGTGACGTAGCGAATTTCCCGAACCTGGCGGCCATGAGCCAGGCCTTCGGCAAGCCAGAGGAGCCCCCCTTGCAGGATCTCGGCGGAACGATAACCGGGGACGTGATCGCGGTCCGGTGGGAAAGCGGCATCGTGGTCGTGGCCGGACTTGGCGTCAACGGCTACGTTCAGACGAAGCGCTTCCACCCGTCGGACGGCACCTGGGGTCCGTGGCGGAACGTCAGCCTTACCCAGGCGCTTGGCGCACCCGGCCTGGTCGCCTGGGGGGCCAACAGCGGCCACCTCTTCTACACCAACGAGTCCCAGGCCGTGATCCAGCTGACGACCGACAACGCGGGCGCCACCTGGTCCTGAGCCGTCCGCTGCCGTGCTGACCGCTGAGCGCCGGTCCGGTATCGTCAGGATGTGAGCTCCCGGCCAGGCCCGCGTGACCTGCGCGCATCCGATGCGGATCGCGAGCTTGTGATCGCGCTGCTGAGCGAGGCGGCCGGGGATGGCCGGCTGACGCTGACCGAGCATGCCGAGCGATCAGAGCATGCGCTGGCCGCCAAGACGCTCGGTGAGCTGGCCGCGCTGACCACCGACCTGACCCTGCCATCCGGGCAGCCGATCCGGTTTTACTCCGGCCGCACGGTCACCGCCATCTGCGCTAGGGAACGGCGCGAAGGCCGGTGGGTGGTGCCCGACTCGTTCGCGGTCACGGCTGTCTGCGGGGACGTCGAGCTCGACCTGCGCGAGGCCATGCTGCAGAGCCAGCGGGTGACCATCTTCGCGACGGCGATCGTCGGCCAGATCCGGCTGATCGTGCCGGCCGGGGTAGCCGTCGAGATGGTCGGACGGTCCTTCATGGGAACCCGGAGTGTCCGCGGCCGGAGTCCGGCCGCCCCGGCGGCGGCGCCGTCTGCCGCGGTGATCGAGGTACGGACCCTGGCCCTCGGCGGCACGGTGAAGGTGATCACCCCGCGCCGCTCCCGCTGGCGCACGGCCCTGCGCGGCCGCTAGCACCGCGCGGCCGCTAGCACAGCGCGGCCGCTAGCACAGCGCGGCCGCTAGTACGGAACGACCGAGTAGCGGGAGACCTTCCAGAGCGCGTGCTCGCTGTGGATATTGCGAATCGTCCCGGACCGCGCGCGCATGACGAGCGAGTGAGTGGCGGCACCGCCGGATCGGTAGCGGACTCCCTGGAGCAGCTCGCCGTCGGTGATCCCGGTAGCGGCGAAGAACGCGTCATCGGAGGCCACCAGATCGTCGGTGGTCAGCACGCGATCCAGGTCGTGGCCAGCGTCCAGGGCACGGGCACGCTCCGCGTCGTCGCGGGGCGCCAGCTTGCCGAGCATGACGCCGCCGATGCACTTGATCGCGCAGGCCGCGATGATCCCCTCCGGCGTGCCGCCGATGCCGAGCATCAGGTCGACTCCGGTGCCGTCCCGGGCCGCCATGATCGCTCCGGCCACGTCGCCGTCGGTGATCAGCTTGATCCGCGCGCCGGCGGCACGGACCTCGGAGACCAGGCCCGCGTGCCGTTCCCGGTCGAGCATGACCACGGTTACGTCGTGCGGAGAGCAGTGCTTGGCCCGTGCGACGGCGGCGATGTTGGCCGCCACCGGTGCCTCAAGATCGACCACGTCCGCCGCCTCAGGACCGGCGACCAGCTTGTCCATGTAGAAAACCGCCGACGGATCGTACATGGACCCGCGCGCGCTGACCGCCATCACCGCGATCGCGTTCGGCATGCCGTTGGCGGTCAGCCTGGTGCCGTCGATCGGGTCGACAGCCACGTCACATTCTGGCCCGGTGCCATCGCCGACGCGCTCGGAGTTGAAGAGCATCGGCGCCTGGTCTTTCTCGCCCTCACCGATCACCACCACGCCCTTCATGGACACCGTGCTGATCAGCTGGCGCATGGCGCTCACCGCGGCACCGTCCGCGCCGTTCTTGTCGCCACGGCCGACCCAGCGGCCGGCGGCGAGCGCCGCGGCCTCGGTGACCCGGGCGAGCTCGAGCGCCAGATTCCGGTCGGGCGCGCTCTGGCCCGGGCCTAGCTGGCCCGGGCCTGGCTGGCCTGGGCCTGGCTGGCCTGCGCCTGCGCCTGGCTCGCCGTGCGGAGCAGCCGGGCCGCTGCCAGCCAGGCCCGCAGCACTTGGATCATCGGTCATCGTGATCGCGTTGCGTCTCCTCCGGCGCGCGCCGGAGGAGAGCTACCGCTCCACCTCCCTGGGACATATCCGGTGATCGCTGCCGGCCCGCGTGCGCCGCGGGCTCGGGCTCCGGCCGACGTAGCCTCGGATTATCCGGCGACCGTGATGGAATCCTATGTAGCCGGACTGCCGGTGTCTCTCCCAAGCCGGAACCGGCAGCCGACGACAACTGCGGGACGCGATGCAGGCAGACCAGGAGCGGCC
>DATNIU010000180.1:0-27924 GCA_035604275.1 Streptosporangiaceae bacterium
CTGGCCGGGTCGCCCGCGGGGCGGCCCGGCCAGCCGAAAGGACCCGGGTTAGGAGTTGGTCACGCCGTCGAGCAGGGTGAAGGCCCCGTCCTTGCTGCTCGTGTCGTGATCGTCGTGGCTGGTCAGCGTCAGCGTGTAGGAGTGGCCGGTCACTATGGTGTGGCTGACCTGCCGCCAGCCCGAGTGCTTGATGCACCGCTTCGCCAGCAGCGTCACGGTCGCATGGGTCGTGTTGTCAGTCAGCGTCACCGTTCCCCATGACTTGCTGACCGTGTCCGGGCAGGTCATGTTGAACCAGAAGGACAGGTTGACGCCGCTGGCGTTGAAGGTCTGGGCGATGCTCGAGCTGCCCTTCGTGGGTGTCGGCTTGCCTGCCCTGGCCGCGAAGCGGCCGGTGTGCACGCCAGTCCGGACGATCGCGGTCGCCGCCCCGCCGGTCGTCCACCCTTCGAACGACCCGGTCTCGAAGCCGCCGTTGAATATGCCGCTGTTGCGCACGATCACGTGACTGAACTCGCAGGTGCCGGCCCCGCCGTTGCCGTCATTGCCCCACAGGGACTGCATCGCGAAGGAGCCGGTCGACAGAGCCAGGTCGGCCGCGGGTGCACCCGGGCCCTCGTCCCAGGCGCACAGGTCGCCGGTCTCCTCGCCGTTCGGGGCGACCCAGCCGCCAGGCGGAAGCTGGTCGGTGATGGTCTCGGTGTACTCGTGCCCCTCCACCATCGACACCCCGTCGAGCAGGCCGCCAGGACCGGAGTTGACGAAATTCTCCCCGCAGACATTGGTGTCGGTGAGGTACGGCATGTTGGTAAACGCGATCGGGCCGTAGTGCGAGGTCACCGCACCACCGCCATCGAGAGCGCGGTCGCCGTTCCAGTCGTGCCAGGCGCAGAAGCCGGTGCTGGGGAAGCCGTCCGGGTGCGTCCCTGTGGGCGACACGATCACGTATTGGGCGTCGCGGTTCGACGCGGCGCTGGTGTTCTTGAAGTGCTTGGCCGCCTTGACTGCCTCCGCGGCCAGCTGGTGCGCGGTGGCGTGTCCAGGTGACGCGGCACCCTCGTCCGCCCACACGCCACGCAGCGCACCGCCGGCGGGATATGCGACGTGCAGCGTGTCGGCCGCGCAGGACTGCGCGTTGACTGGCGCGCCGTCGCAGTACTGGGTCGCCACGCCAGACCAGGAGTCGCCGTTGGTGCCCAGCCCCTTCAGCAGCCGCTGGAGGTACGGCGCGATGCCGGACGGGTCATGGGACAGGGTCAGGTTCCCGTGGCCGTCGGTGCCCTTCGTTCCCCACTGAGAGCCGAAGAACACCAGGTAGACCTTCTCCGGTCCGGTAGTGACGCCGATCCCGTCGATGCCGCCGCCATAGGTCAGGTTCTGCGCCGAGGTGGCGCGGACGCCCGGATGCTGCCGCAGCCAGCGGCTCATCGCGCGCAGCCGGCTGATCGTCGGCACGGCGCCGTGCCGGTAGGGATGGTGGTACGCCGGAGCGTACGGGTTCGCGGCCGACGGCGCGGTCTGCCTGGGAACCTGGGCGCTGGCGGCGCCAGCCGACAGGCCGACGGCCAGCGCGACGGCGGACAACGCGGTTGCACCGGTATAGGCAGCTCGGCGGCGGGCAGTGGGCAAACTCATCGTGCTCCTCACGTGCGTGACCCTGGCGCAGCCCCGGCCGGGGAGCGCGGAAGAAGGCACGCCGTGAAAGACGTGCCCGCCGAACGTAACACGTCCGGCACCGCCAAGGCCGCCGCGAATCGGCAGAAAATGCCGTCAATGACCCGGCGCCGGGTCAGAAGTTCGCCACATCGTCAAACAGGGTGAAGCTCCCGTCACCGGCCGCCGTGTCGTTGTCGTCGTGGCTGACCAGGGTCAGCGTGTAGGAATGGCCAGCGACCACCGTCCGCGTGACCTGCTTCCACCCCGAGCGCGCCTGGCAGGTTTTCGCCAGCACGGTCACGGTGCTGTGGGTCGCGTTGTCCGTCAGCGTGGCCGTCGCCCAGGACTGGGCCGCGGTGTCCGGGCAGGTCTGGTTGTACCAGAAGGACAGGTGCGGGCCGCGGGCCGTGAACGTCTGGGCGATGGCGGAACTGCCGTTGCTCGGGGCCGGCTGGCCGAGCCGCGCGGCGTACTTACCGGAATGCGCCCCGGACGAAACCACGGAGGCGGCCGGGCCGCTGGTCTTCCAGGACGAGAGCGTCCCGGTCTCGAACCCGCCGTTGAGCACCCAGTTGTTGGTGACGACCGGATGGCTGAACCGGCAGCTGCCGTTACCGCGGTTAGCGTCATTGGACCAGATCGACTGCATGGCGAAGACGCCGGTCGGCAGCGTCAGATCGTTCGTGCCGCCGCTGCCGCCGACCGGGTTCCAGGCGCACAGGTCGCCGGCCTCGGCGCCCTGGCTGTCGGTCCACCCGAAGGCCGGGTACTGGTCGGTGATCGTCTCGGCATACTCGTGGCCCTCCACGATCGACACGCCGTCCAGCAGGCCCTGGCTGCCGCCGTTGACGAAGTTCTGCCCGCAGCTCGCGCCCGCGTCGGTCACGTACGGCATGTTGGTGAACGCCACGTCCAGCGGCGAGCTGACCGGCCCGCCGGGAAGGTTCGGGTCAGCGCTGTCGTCATGCCAGGCGCAGAATCCGCCGCCCGGCAGGTTGAAACCGTCGGGGTTGGTACCGGTCGGCGACAGGATCACGTACTGTGCGCGCAGGTTGGACGCGGCCGAGGTGTTGCCGAAGTGGGCGGCGGCCGCGACGGCC
This sequence comes from Streptosporangiaceae bacterium, assembly GCA_035604275.1. Lineage (GTDB taxonomy): Bacteria > Actinomycetota > Actinomycetes > Streptosporangiales > Streptosporangiaceae > Chersky-822. The sequence continues at coordinate 2,757 of DATNIU010000180.1, forward strand.
TCGGTGCCGAGCTGCAGGCCGGATGCCTCGCTCGGCGACGCGGCGTGCTCGTCCACCCAGACGCCGGCCAGCGCGCCGCCGGCCGGGTATCCGACGTGCAGCGAGTTCGCCGGGCAGACCTGTGCGTTGTACTTGACGCCGTCGCAGTACTGCGTCATCACGCCGGACCAGAGCTCGCCGCCGGTGCCCAGCCCCTTGAACATCTGCTGGAGGTACGGCGCCTCGCCGCTAGAGTCGCCGGCCAGCGTCACGTTGCCGTGGCTGTCGGTGCCGCGCGCTCCCCACTGGGAGCCGTAGAACACCAGGTAGACCTTCTCAGGGCCGGTCGTGACCCCGTGCCCGGCGATCCCGCCGCCGTAGCTCAGGTTGATCGCCGAAGCGCGGGGAGGGGCCGGCGCCGGGGCCGACCTGCTTGCCCAGCCGCGCATCAGGCGCAGCCGCCCGATGGTGGGCAGCGCACCGTACCGGTACCTGTGGCCGGTCGCCGGCGAGTAGGGGTTGGCGGTCCCGGTGCCGTGCGGAGCCGAGAACGCGGTCTCCGCCGGGTAGCCGCTCGCCGCCGCTCCGGCGCCCTGGGCGGCCGCGACCCCGGCAAGGCCAGCCGTCAGGAGGACGGCCGTTACCCCGGCGGCACAGCAGCGGACTGTCCACCGGAGGGCTTGGGTGCGCGAGTTCATCGGCTTCCCTTCACTGCGTGCGTGACCCTGGCGCGGCCTGGTGCTGCGCGGATAAGGCACCGCGCTGAGGTGGCAGCGTCCGGCCGAATCTAGCATTATTCGCCGCCAGATCGGCCCGATCCCCGTTACCAAGGATGTAGTGCGAAAGCAGCCGCTTTGCGCCTGCGGAGCGGACGGGTGCCGCGAGCATGACGGGCGGGCACCGCGCCCCGTAGCGCGGGCACGACGGGCTGGCGGCGCGGACCGCGCGGCGCGGTCGCGCTCGATCTGTGATATCTGTCCTTCCTGGGTAACCAGCCGCCGGGAGGATCACGATGGAGCGCACGTCACGATGGGGAATCACCCTGCCACTGCACGGCTACTCGCTGGTCGGGCAGCGCGCCATCGTCACCGAGCTTGCCTCGCTCGGCTACACCGACGCCTGGTCGGCCGAGCTGAACGGCGTCGACGCGTTCACGCCGCTCGTCCTCGCCTCGCAGTGGAGCGACCAGCTGCGGCTCGGCACCGCGATCGTGCCGATCTACACCCGGGGGCCGGCCCTGCTGGCGATGACCGCGTCGACGCTGGCCGACCTGGCGCCCGGCCGCTTCGTCCTGGGAGTCGGGACATCGACTCCGGTCGTGGTGCAGCAGTGGAACGCCGTCCCGTTCGATGCGCCCTATCAGCGTTCCCGTGACACGCTGCGTTTCCTGCGCGCGGCACTGGCCGGTGAGAAGATCACCGAGCAGTACCAGACGTTCGCCGTCAACGGGTTCCGGCTCGAGCGCCCGCCGACGGTAGCCCCCGAGCTCGCGCTCGCCGCGCTGCGCCCGCAAATGGTCAGGCTCGCGGCCGATGAGGCCGGCGCGGCGATCACGAACTGGCTCGCGCCCTCGGACGTGCCGCGGGTCCGGTCGGCGGCCGGGCCGGACTGCGAGCTGATCGCGCGGATCTTCGTCTGTCCTACCGCGGATGCCGACACCGCGCGGGCGATCGGCCGCCGTGCGCTGACCGGCTACCTGACCGTGCCCGCGTATGCCGCGTTCCACGAGTGGCTCGGCCGCGGCGAGGCGCTCCGGCCGATGCAGGAGGCCTGGTTGGCGGGCGACCGGCGGGGAGCCGGCGCGGCGATCCCGGACGACGTCGTTGACGACCTGGTGGTCCACGGCGACCTGGCAACGTGCCGGGACCGAGTCGAGCAGTACCGGCAGTCGGGCCTGGACACACCGGTCATCGCGATCCTGCCGACCCCGGGCCTGGACGCCGCCGACGCGGTTCGCGGGCTCGCGCCGAGGTAGGCGCGGGCCAGGTGGTCCGCGGGCCGGAGGTCCTTGGGCCAGGACGTCCACGGGCCAGGACGTCTGCGGGCCGCAGGTCCTGGGGCCAGGACGTCCACGGGCCGGAAGGTTCTTGGGCCAGGACGTCGGCCGGCTTAGCATGCATGGGAAGCCCGTCACCTGGGCGGTGGTAGCGGCGAACCCTCCTGCGCTGGGCAGGAAGCAGGGAGCAACCGGCTTTGGCTGACTACGTGCGGGACTGGCTCGAGCGGCGCGACGGGCCGGCGTCAGACCTCGACCTGGTCGTGCTCCTGGTCAATTCGCTCGACCTGCTTGAGAATCCCCCTGATCGGCTCACCGACGTAGCCTGGTTCCGCGCCGTGCTGGCCGACGTCGGCCGGGACGACATCGGCGCTGCGCTGAAATCGCCGGACCTGGCCGGACTGCGCCGGCTCCGCGAGTCGCTGCGGGCGGTGTTTCAGGCGAAGTCACCCGGCGAGGCGGCCTCGATGCTGAACCCGATGCTGCTCCGTTCCTCGGCCGTGCCGCAGCTAGTGGTATCCGAAGCCAGCATCCTGCTCCAGGTCGCTCCTGACAAGCGGGGCCTGGAAGCTCTGACCGCACGCCTGCCCGCGGCTCTGGCCTGGCATGTCGCGCACCGGGGCACTGGCCGGCTGGGCACCTGTGCCGCGCCGCCATGCCAGTGCGCCTTCATCGACCACACCCGGGCACGGACCCGCAGGTTCTGCTGCACCGCCTGCAACGACCGCGCTGCCGCACGGCTCTACCGAGAGCGGAGGCGGCAGGCTTAGGAGGGCTTGGCGAAACGATTGACGAAACTAGCATGATCGTTTCGCCTGCTCATTCGGTACCGAAGTCGTAGCGGAAGATGTAGGCCGAGGCGTCTGCGATCATCTCGTTGACTTCGACGATGCGGCCGGTGGCGGTGTAGGCGATGCGGGCGATTTCGACGACGGGCGTTCCGGCGGGCAGGCTCAGGCGCTCCGTTTCGTCAGGTTCGGGCATGCGTGCTCGTAGGTCTTCGCGAAACCGGGCGGGTGCATAGCCCACGTCCGCCAACCGGGCGTAGGTGCCGCCCGGCCCGGTGTCTGGCTGTTCGATGCGGGTTCCGGCCGCGATGTCGGCGGGCAGATATGAGGCGGATAGCAGGACCGGCTTGCCGTCGAGGACGAACCGCCTGCGCCGGACGACGGATTGGTGTTCGTCGTCAGGCAGGTCGAGCAGTATCCGGATGCGGGCGGGCGGTTCCTCGCGGGTGACCTCAACATGGTCTACGGTCAGGTCGCGGTCTTCGATGTCGGCGGACCAGATCGAGCGCCCGTCTGCCCAGGTTCCGGCCAGCCGCGTGATGCCGTCGCGGACGACCGGGCGGAAGTCGCGGACGTAGACGCCTGCTCCCTTGCGCGCGACTGCCCGGCCTTCGCTGATCAGGACCGCGAGGGCTTGCCGGGCGGTCATGCGCGCTACCTGGTAGTCGCGCATGATGTCGTTCTCGCCGGGCAGTCGCGAGCCCGGCGGGTAGTCGCCGCGCTCGATCGCTTCGCGCAGGGCGGTGGCGATGGCGCGGTACTTCCGCTGGCCGGGACTGGCGATCATGGCTCTCCGGTGACGATCGCTGGGCTGCCTGCGGTGCCCGCGCGGCCTGTCTAGAGATCGAACGCTACCAGTCATGATCGCTCCTGAGTCGGCCCGAGGTTTCCCCGTCACCCACAGTCCGTTGACATCTCTAGACATCCTGCTAACATCTCTAGAGATGTTAGCAGGATGTGATCAGGAGGCGTGCGGTGGCACCCGAGTTACCCGTACTTGACGAGCTAGCTGGCGTGGCCGACCTGAGCTATGACGACATCGCCATGGCGCTCGGCTCGCTGCATGCTCGCTACCCAGCCTTCCGCTTTAGTTACGCACAGGTCGGCTGGCTCGGCCGGCGGTGGATAGCCGAGCGGATCAACGGCCTCGACTACGGCCTGCACACGATGATCACCGCCGATCTTGCCGAACTGCGCGACGCACTGGACCAGGATGAGGCGCGTCATGCAGGGTGACGCCAGCCTCGCGAAGCTGTATCGCGACTTCGGGGAGCGCTGGGAGATCGAGCCCGCCCCTCCCGGAGCAAAGTGGATAGCGGTACTGCGCGGGTCCGGCGGTGACTATGTTCGCAATCATTGCGGCTCACGACGTTCACGCGCTCCGGTACAGGATGAACGAGGCCGAGCGGAACGAGCCGGAAGAACGCTGAACGGTGGTTCCTCTCAACGACACCGGGCCACGGCAGCCCCCTTTGAACCCATGCTCTGAGATCACCGACGTGTCGGGCTGCGGCGTGGCAGGTGGACCTTGCTGGAGGACATCACCGCCAGGGAATCCCTCAGCAGTGATGAGATGCCGGAGGATGCCGACCAAGATGACGCCGACGACGTCAGCGACGAAGACGAGATCGAAGCCCTGGGAACAGCCGGCAGCGCTGTTCACCGCAAGCCAACAGTGGAACTCATCGCCCGGCGGCAGGACTGGCCGGCGGCAGGACTGGCCGGCGGCTCGGTGATGGCCGACCGGTTCGGGCAGGGCGACGCCGGACGCTTCAGGCCGCGCGACGGCGGACCAGCCAGACGGTCGCGCCGATCAGGAGCAGGGAGAGCACGAGCAGCCAGCCGCCCTCGATCCACTGGAACGGCCAGAACCGGCTGTCTGGCTGGTAGGTGGTCAGCTGGGTGTAACCGTGCTGGATGAGGTAGTGCACCGGGTCGATGTTGGCCGGAGTTGCGGGACCAGGCTGGAAATCTCCGAGCGTCACCGCCCGTATGTCGACCCGCTGGAGCGCCTGGTTGATCATGGACAGACTGGCCGGGCTGCCGCCCCGGGTCCACACCTGGCTGATCACCCACGCGGGATAAGGCACGTTGGGGTTCGTGGTGATCAGCGGAGCCTCGTAGTGCCTGCGCAGGAACCACCCCGTCACGAAGGCAAGCCCGGCCCACGCGGTGAAGGTGATGAACATCGCGGGGATGACCCGGCGGATTGCGATGCCGGCCAGGGCGCCGATCGCGAACGCGGCCAGCGTCCAGGCGGCGAGCGCGACCCCGCGCAGGTCGAAGATGGTGGGATACAGTGGGCCGTTGTCGTCTCCGGCGCCGAAGATCGGCTGGATGTACCAGGAGACAACCGCGCTGAACGCCCCGGCGGCGACCGCGAGCGCGACCGCGAGCGGTGCCAGCTTGGCAACGGTCCATCGTGCCCGGCCGAAGCCCTGGGTCCAGGCGTACCGGAAGGTGCCGGTCTCGAACTCCCTGGCAAGCACCGGCGCGCCGGCGAATGCCCCGATCAGCGGCGGGATCACCTGCAACAGCCCGAGGACGGGCCCCACGCCGGGCGCGTAGGTTCTCAGGAAGTTGTCGGTTGCCTGCCGGCAGATACCTGAACCTGCCGGGCGGCAGGCGGCCACGGCGGCATAGGCATGGTGCATCTGCAGGCCAGTGATCAGCAGGTACCCGGCCGCGGCGCCGAACAGCGCGGCGGCGCCAGCCAGCATGAGCCGGTGCTGCCGCCAGGTGACCCAGGCCATCTTCCGCCACGGCACCGGCCGCAGCTTCGCGTCTCGTCCCGCCTTCTCTGGCACGGTCAGTGTCGTCACTTCGTCACCTCGCAGGGCTTGGCGTGCCCAGCGCGGGCCGGGCCGGGAAGCGCCGCGGCGCCGGGATCGCGCAGGTAGGCCAGGGTGAGTTCTTCCAGGCTGACCGGGTGCGTCTCCCATCCCGGTGGTACCGGGTCGGTCGTGCCGCTGGTCCTGACCAGCAGGTGGGCCTGCGCCCCGCCGCTCCTCGCGTGCACCACGCACAGCCGTTCGGCGTACCGGCCAGCTTCGGCGGCCGGGCCGGTCAGTATCCGGTGGCAGGTGAGCAGGTCGTCGACCTCACCGGCCACCTGGACACTGCCGCGCGACAGCAGGATGAGGTAGTCGGCCACCCGCTCGAGCTCGGCCAGCACGTGCGAGGACAGCACTACCGACACCCCGTCGTCGGCCACTGCCTGCATCACCGTGGCCATGAAGTCGTGCCGGGCCAGCGGGTCGAGCATCGCCATCGGCTCGTCCAGCACGAGCAGCCGCGGCCGCCTGGCCAGCGCGAGGGTCAGCGCGAGCTGCGCCTGCTGGCCGCCGGACAGCTGCCCGGCCTTCTGCCACCGCGGGATGCCCAGCTCGCCCAGCCGGGCCTGGGCATAGTCCTGGTCGAAGCGGCGGTTCAGGTTGCGGGTCAGGTGCAGCATGTCGGCTGCGGACAGGTTCTTGTACAGCGGCGTGTTCTGGGCGACGAACGCGATGCCGTCCAGCGCGACGGGCGACCCGGCGGTCCTGCCGCCGAGCACGGTGACGATGCCCGCGGTCGGCGCGGCCAGGCCGACCGCCAGGTTCAGCACGGTGGTCTTGCCGGCCCCGTTCGGGCCGACTAGCGCGGCCACATGCCCGGCGGGAATCGCCAGCGCGCACTCGCGCAGCGCCCAGGTGCGGCCGTAGCGCTTGCCCAGGCCGCTGGCTTCGATGACGTTCATGCGACGCCCTCCGTTTCGCCGCCTGCCGCGCCGCGACCGTCACCGGAGCGGCCGCGGCGGTCACCGGAGCCGCCGCGGCGGTCATTGAAATCCCGCAGCGCGCTGGCGAGCAGCGCCGCGATACCGTCATCGTCCAGCCCAGCAGCGTTGGCGGCGGTCAGCCAGCCGAGCAGGGAGCGGTGCAGCCGGGCCAGCTCGGGCAGCGCGACCTGGCTGAGCGTGGCCTGGATGAACGTGCCCTGACCGGGCCGCCCGGCCGCCAGCCCCTTTGTCTCCAGCTCGCGGTAGGCCTTGAGCACCGTGTTCGGGTTGATGGCCAGCGAGGCGACCGCATCCCTGACCTTGGGCAGCTGGTCGCCAGGCTTGAGGTACCCGAGCCGCAGCGCGTGCTCCACCTGCTGCACGAGCTGCAGGTAAGTCGGCACTCCAGAGGAGGGGTCGAGCCGGAAGTCGATCGGCGAACCAGGTCCGCGTGCCCCCGCCTCCGGCATGCTGCCGTCGCCGCCGCCCGCACCAGGCGGGGAGGCACCAGCCCTCCCGCTCGACGAGCTGACTCTTTTATCTATAGTCATACGACAAGGGTACAGACAGGAAGGTCGCTGTCAACCCGGAAGCGCCAGCTCGGCGAGCCAAGCTTGCCCCAAACGTTACCGTCAGTTCCTTAAATGGTTATGCCACCCACGCTAGCGTCAGTTCCACACAGCATTATCCAAATGACGAGAGTGGGGTAAGAGTGCTCACGCTGATCCGCAAGGCCGGCCTCGCAGTCGCGCTGGCTGGCGCCCTGGCGACCCTGGCGGTAGCGCCGTCGATGGCCGAGGGAACACGCCCATCGTCGCCGTCAGCCACCCAGGTGATCATCTCCGATGTTCGCGTACCCGTCCCCGGCCAGCACCCAGTGCAGGCCTATCTGGTCCGGTCCGCTGGCAGCCTCCGGCCGCACAGCCACGCCGGAATACTGTTCCTGCACTGGCTCGGGCAGATCCACAGCGACCGGACCGAGTTTCTCGCCGAGGCTACCCAGCTGGCCCCTCGCGGCGCGGTATCGCTCCTGCCACAGGGAGTGTTTCCTTACAGCGCCAATCCCGTCGGGACGCGGGCCGACGTGACGGCCATCAGGAAGCAGCTCGCCGTCTTCCGTGCCGCACTCAACTGGCTGATCGCCAGGCGGTATGTCGACCGGTCACGGATCGCCGTGGTCGGGCACGACTACGGTGCCATGTACGGCGCGCTGCTCGCCAACTCCGATCCGCGGGTGCATGCCGCCGTGCTGGCGACACCCGACGCGACCTGGGGCCACTGGTTCGTCAAGTACTGGCTGGGCTTCACCGGCAAGCGCGCTGCGCGCTATGACGCCCTCTTCACCAGCCTCCAGCCGGTGCGTCACGTGTCCAGGCTCGGCAACCGCGAGCTGTTCCAGTGGGCTGGCCAGGACATCTTCGTCAGCGCCAGTGTGCGGAAGCAGTTCGCCAGAAGCGCGCCGCAGGCCCGCGTGGATCTCTATCCCGCCTCTGATCATCAGCTGACCGACGTCGCGCTGGCAGACCGCGACGCTTTCCTTGCCCGCGAGCTCGGCCTGTCCCGGTGACCGGCTGCTGGGCATCCGGCCGGCCGCCAGGTGCCCAGCCGCGATCACCGCACCGCGGCCGGCCCGGGTCAGCAGGGGCTGGGCCGCGATCGCGGGCATGCCGGTGATCTGCTGCCGGATCCGCCAGTCGACCGCTTTCGCGACCGATTCGGCATCGTTCTCCAGATGATCGCGTCAGGGCTGCCGCGTGACGGGCCGTGCGTCGTCAGTCGTAGCTGATTACCTGCCGGATGACGTCGCCCTGGCCGAGCGCGGCCAGGGCGTCGTCCAGGCCGTCCAGCGTGACCCGCTGGGTGATCATTCCCTCCAGGTCGAGCCGCCCGGCCCGCCACAGGCTGAGCAGCCGGTGATAATCACGCCGGACATCCGCCGAGCCGTACAGCGACCCGATCATCTGCTTGCCGTCGAACAGCAGCTCGAACGGGGTGAACTCGACCTGGTGATCGGTCCGGCCGGCCCCGACGATGACGACCATTCCGCCGCGTCGTGCCGCCGACCAGGCAGCCCTGATCGTCTGCGGCAGACCGACCACCTCGAAGGCGTAGTCGAAACCCTCCCCCGCGGTCAGCTGACCAGACAGCTCGGCCAGGTTGTCCGGGTGCACGGCGTGCGTAGCGCCGAAGCGGCGGCCCAGCTCGTGCTTGGTCTCGTTGGTGTCGACCGCGACGATCACGGCGGCACCGGACAGCCGCGCTCCCTGGATCACCGAGATCCCGACGCCGCCGCAGCCGATCACGGCGACCGTCGAGCCGGGCCTGACCTGCGCGGTGTTGATCGCGGCGCCGACGCCGGTCATCACGCCGCAGCCGACCAGCGCGGCCACCTCGAACGGCACGTCGTCGGCGATCTTCACCGCTCCCTCCTGCGGGATCACCATCTGCTCGGCGAACGCCCCGCAGCCGGCCATCCCGAAGGCCGGGGTCTCGCCCACCAGGAACCGCGGCTGGGTGTAGGCGGTGAGCACGTGGGTGAAGCAGAGGTAGGGCTGACCCCGCAGGCAGGACGGGCAGCTGCCGCACGGCGGCAGCCAGCTGGCGATGACGTGGTCGCCCGGCGCCAGGCTGGTGACGCCTTCTCCGACCTCGAGCACCTCGCCAGCCGCCTCGTGGCCGAGGATCGCCGGCATCGGCTGGGGCAGCGCGCCGTTGCGGGCGGACAGGTCCGAGTGGCACACGCCGGCGGCCCGCATCTTGATCAGCACCTCACCGGCGCCGGGGCCGACGGCCTTGACGTCCTCGCGGACGTCGATCTTGGTGTCTTCGATCGAGTGGAGTACCGCGGCGCGCACAGCCCACCTCCGAGTTCCGCCAGCCCTGCTCCGATTACCGCTGAAAAGTAGAACAGGTTCCACTCGCGGGCGCAAGATTTCCCGGTGCCATCGGGCGCAGCCGATCCGCGATGCCGGCACCAACGCTGATCACGGCGATAATGACCAGGTGAGCGCGACGCGGAAGACCAAGCCCGCCGGATCCGGCGGGCGGAGCGGGCGGAGCGGGCGGAGCGGATCCAGCGAGCTGAGCGGCCTCAGCGAACCGGGCGAGCCGACCGACCTGCGCGAGACTCACGGGTCCGGCGGGCCGGGCGGGCGGAGCGGATCCAGCGAACCGAGCGGCCTCAGCGAACCGGGCGAGCCGACCGACCTGCGCGAGACTGACGGGTCCGGCGGGCCGGGCGGGCCGAGGCGAGTGCCGGTTGCCAACGGATCGGGGCGCTCCACCCGCCGCGACGACGTGGTACGGCTGGCCGCCCAGCTCTTCGCGCGGAAGGGCTACCGGGCCACCACCGTGCGGGAGATCGCCGACGCGGCCGGCATCCTGTCTGGCAGCCTCTACCACCATTTCGACTCCAAGGAATCGATCGGCGACGAGATCCTGGCCAGCTTCATGAACGAGATCCTGGCCGACTACCGGGCGGCGGTCGCTTCAGGCGGCGCCCCGCGGGCGGTGCTCGAGCAGATCGTGCGGACCACGAGCAGGACGCTGGCCAGGCACCGGGCCGCGCTGGCGATGCTGCAGAACGACTGGAGCTACTTCGCCACCCAGCCGAGGTTCGAGTACCTCCGCACGGCGCTCCGCGAGGTCGAGCAGACCTGGATCACCCAGCTGCAACGGGGCGTCACCGACGGCGCGTTCCGCACCGACCTCGATCCCAGGCTGACCTACCGGCTGCTCCGCGACGTGCTCTGGATCCCGGCCGCGTGGCGCCGATCCGGCGGATATACCACCGATCAGGTCGTTGACGCGTTCCTGCGCCTGCTGTTCGATGGCATCACCGCGCGAGCTGACGACGCCGCGTCAGCTAATGACGCTCGGTAAACCAGAGTCCCGGCAAGCCCGATCCCTAGCTGGCCCTGGCCGGAACACCGGCTCAGGGTCAGCCGGTGAACGGCTCGAGCAGGTGGCTGAAGTCCCAGGTGCCCTGCGTGATGCCGGAACAGGTGTTGCTGTCCCGGGTGCCCGGGCAGCCGCCGTTGTCGCGCTGGATCGCCCAGATGGAGAGCAGGTTCATGTTGTTCGCCTGGGCGAAGCTCAGCATGGCCTGAGCGTCTGGCAGGTAGGTGACCTCGGTCTTCTTCGGGTAATCGTCGATGCCAGGCAGCAGCGTCATCGCCTCCATGTTCCAGATCTGCGCCGAGGTCAGCGACGGGTAGATGCTGGCCAGCTGGGCGTGGGTGTTCGTGGCCGCGTTGATCGCCGCCTGGCCCATGTTCACGACGCCCTCGCCGGCGATGTAGTAGTCGAACACCATGATGTTCACGGAGGTCACGGCCGCGCCGTCGGCGACGGCGTTGCTCAGCACGGCCTCGCCGTTCGGGTCGAGCCCGTACTGCTCGACCGGGATCGTGTACTGGATCTGCAACGGGATGCCCTGGCTCGCCGCCCACGCCTGCGTCATCGCGATCGCCTTGTTCCGGCGGTCTATCCCAGCGGAGTTGTTCAGCGACTTGGCCTCGACGTCCATGTCCAGTCTGGTGACGCCAAGCGTCGTGATCACGGACTCGTAGTCGGCGGCGATCGAGCTGACGCTCTTGCACGAGTCGGCTATCTCGGTGCCGCCGTTGTCGGCGCTGAATCCGCCGAAGGACGGGATCACGTCGCCGCCGGCGGCCCGCAGCGCGGCGATGTCGGCTGCGTAGTAGTTCAGCGGCTGGGCGGTGCTGCCGTTCCAGGCCAGGGTGCACGATCCCTTCCCGGTGGACTGGAGAAACGCCAGCGTGAAGTACCTCGCGCCAGACTGCTGGGCGGTCGCGGCAAGGCCCGGGGTACTGGGAGCGAGATAGGTCTCGTAATACGGCGCGTAGACGTGCGCCGGCAGCGGCGCGTACGCGGCGACGGCGGGCGTCCCGGCGGCGCCTCCCGCCAGCAGACCAGCCGCCGCAACGGCGACAATCCAGAAGCGATAACGAATTCTCACACCGACTCTCCTTTCAGCGATGGCCGGACCTGACCGGCCTGGGTTGGCGTGTCGTCACCACACCGGCCCTGGTGTGGCCAGACCGGCCGCCCGCCGGGCCGCGCCCGCCGCTGGCGGCCAGGCCAGCCCCGCAGCCCGCCTGGGCCACATCCTGCGGGTACAGCCAGACCGGCCGGGGACCTGCCCGGGCCACACCCGCCCCGGGTACAGCCAGACCAGCCCGCGACCTGCCCGGGCCACACCCGCCCGGAGCCAGCCAGACCAGCCCCCGCAGCCCCGGGGCCACCCGGCCCGGAGCCAGCCAGACCAGCCCGCGACCTGCCTGGCCACACCCGCCCCGGGTACAGCCAGACCAGCCCGCGACCTGCCCGGGCCGCACCCGCCCGGAGCCAGCCAGACCAGCTCGCGACCTGCCTGGCCACACCCGCCCGGGATGGGCGGACCGGCGGGTGCGATTTCGTAATGAATGAATGATGATTTCGGGGTCTGGCCGTGCCGCGATCAAGGAACTGGCGCGGCGATGTCGATCTTCGGGACGTTCCAGCCGTAGACGCTGATCACGGGGGTGTTCCCCTGGAGGTCGGCGGTGGTGTAGCTGACCTGAAGCGTCTGGGACTCACCTGGCCACAGCGTGATGTCGTTGCCGTTCCAGATCGAGGACTGCAGTTCGTTGTCGCCGGGCAGCTCCTGGCCGGTCGCCGTGCCGCGCCGGACATCGGCCCGGAGGAAGAAGCTGACCGCCGAGCCAGAGGTGTTGGTGATCGTCACGGTCGTCGTCAGGTCACCGCCGGGACCGGCATGGTGAGCGGTCGACGCCGTGACCGAGATCGCGGATTGCGGCAGCGTTTGCAGGGCGGTCAGGTCCGCGTACTGCGACAGCGTGCCCTGCGGGTTGCCCAGGGTGGACGACCAGTTGGTGATGTCCTGCTGGGTGGAGAGCCAGTAGACGTTGCGGTCCACGACCGTTCCCGAGCTGTTGCGCACCAGCAGCTCGACGAAGTACACGCTGGCCGGCGTCGGCGGCACGGTGGCCGCGGGGACACTGGGCGTCAGGACGTTATTCAGCACCTGCTGGCTGGTCAGCGTGATGTTGCTCGCCGTCCGGTCGTCGAGCACGGTCCCGGCCAGGTTGTATACCTTCGACTCGACCGACAGCCCGGACTGGGTCGCGTTGGCGAGGTTGTCCAGCGTGACTGTACCGTTGTCCAGCGCGTAGATGGCGTGCAGCGACCGGTTGGCCTCCTGGGCGCCGAAGTAGCTGCCCGCCTGGTCGCCGTCGTTGTTGTACAGCGACCAGAGCAGCGTCGGCCAGCCCTTGTTCAGCTGCCAGTAGATCGTCCCGGTGGACGGCAGCGGGGTGTTGTTCGCGTGGTCGATGAACGCCTCGAACTGCGCCCGGACGTTCTCGTAGTCCTGCACCTGGGCTTCCTGCACGTACTGGTTCAGGCTGGTCCAGGCGCCGAACCGCTTGGTCAGCGCGGTGTCGAAGTTGAACAGCGTCCCGAAGGCGTAGCCGGTGTGGCCGGTGCCCTCGTAGTTGGCGTGGTACTGGTTGGCGCCCGGGCTCTGCCACAGGTTCGCCAGGTCAGCGGCCGACATGAACCGGTTCAGCGAGTCTATGGTCGGGACCGTGTCTCCCGCGCTCTCCTCGCTGTCGTAGCCCCAGGACCCGCCCGCGTTGGTCTGGGTCGAGTCGTTGGTGTCGTAGTGCGCCGTGTCGTACCAGTAGTTCGGCGGGACCCAGTCGTACGGGCCCTCCTTCTCGCCGGATACCCCGAGCTGCGGGCTCGAGTTGTACTCGGCCGAGGAGATCAGCGGGGTCTGGAAGTCGGCCTGGCTGAACCCGGCCAGCGACACCGACTCCTGGGTCGCCGTCGGCGCGTTGTCGGACCACTGGAAGCTGAACACGCTCGGATGATTACGCAGGTCCTGCCCGAGCGTCAGCGCGGAGAGCTGCAGGATCGTCTTCTGGGCGGTGCTCAGCTTCTTGCCGACCTGCCAGGCGTCACAGCACTGGTAGCCGGCGTTGATCAGGATCCCGGCCTGGTCCATCTGCTCGAAGAAGTCGGCGGGCATGATGTGGCCCTCAAGCCGGATCGCGTTGATGCCCATCGACTGCATCAGCGCGATCTGCTTCGCCGTGTCGGCCGCCGAGTAGTGCAGGAACAGGTTCGGGTCGAAGCCGCCGCCCCGGATCACGATCGGCACCCCGTTGATCTTGAAGGCCCGGGTGCCGCTCGGCTCGGCCGCCGACGATCCGGTCAGGTACGAGGTCACGGTCCTGATCCCGAACGTCTCGGACGTCGAGTTCAGCACCGCGTTGTTCTGCGAGACCGACGTGGCCAGGGTGTACAGCGGCTGCGCGCCGAGCTGGTACGGCCACCAGACCTGCGGGTTGCTGATCGTGAGGCTCGGATACGCGCTTGGCGTGAACGACACGGTCTGAGTAGTGCTGGCGGGCACCGTGACGGTCTGGCTCACCGTGATCGGCGTCCCGTTGCCCGGCGGCGTGATCGTCGCCGTGACCAGGCCGGTCTGGGACGAGGACGTGTTGTTGGTGATGTCGCTCCTGACGGTCAGCGCGGCGCTGCTCAGATCGGCGGCATCGGTCTGGAGGACGTGCGCGTTGCTGTCGCTCAGCGCGCCGTCGACCTGAAGCTGCACGGGGAACTGGATGCCGGTGTTGTTGTCCGGCGGGATCTGGGTCCAGTCGACGTTGTCCAGCGTGAACATGGTGTTCGGGTTGTTCGCGTTGACCTCGATCGCCAGCGAGTTGGTGCCCGACCTGACCAGCCCGGAGATGTTGAAGCTGAACCGGGTGTAGGCGCCGGTCACGGTCGACGAGGTCGCGACCTCGGTGCCGTTCACCCAGACGTTCGCCGAGCCGACCACGCCGTTCACGATCAGGTGTGCGACCTGGCCGGACTGCAGGTTCGGGGTGAAGTCGGTCCGCCACCACCAGGGGACCTTGAACTGCGCGATGGTGTCGGCGCCGATCTTGGTCATCTGGCCGTAGCAGGTCTGCATGTTGTTGCTGAAGAAGATGTTCGGGCAGCCGCCGTTCTGTAGCAGCGCCTCGATCTCCGTGCCCGGCGCGCCGGCGTCGTCGTTGGTCACCGACAGCCAGGTGCTCGTGTTGAAGCCCGGCGTGGAGATCTGGGCGCCGGTCTGAGTGGCGGTGGCGCTGCTCTGCACCTTCCAGCCGGCCGAGCCAAGGTTGGCGATGTCGCTCGCCCCGGTGTCGGCGGGCGACAGGGCGCGCGAGCTGGCCTGGCGGCCGGTCCCGGTGTGCGCCGCGGTACCTGCTCGGGTGGTTAGCCCGGCGGCCGACGACGCCGCGACCGAGCAGGCCATCCCTAGTGCCGCTGCTAGCACCGCAGCGGCCGGGACAGCGAGACTTCTGTGAATGGCCCTAGTCATGGCTGGCGACCTCTCCGCGACCGCCGCGTCCGGGCCACCCCCACTTGCTGTCCGTTATCTGGGCGGCGCTCTTGCCTTTGCTCGGTTTCGACCTAACGTGGTTTAAGGCCTAATTAGTTCGTATACTTTCCAAACAAATCCGTCAAGAGGCCTGGCCCGGTCACGACAGCACGGCGCAGATCCGGTCACGCCATCGCGGCCAGCCCGGTCACGGCAGTGCGGCGCAGATCCGGTCACGCCAGCGGGCCAGGCACCGTCAGGCCAGCGCGGCGCAGTCCGGTCACGCCATCGCGGCCAGCCAGGTCACGGCAGTGCGGCGCAGATCCGGTCACGGCAGCGGGCCCGGTCCTGTCACGACAGGGCGCAACCCGCCCACGGCAGCGCGCCCAGCCCGGTCACGGCAGCGCGCAGCCGATCCGGTCACCGCGGTCGGCCAAGGTAGATCACGATGAGTGGCCGATCCGGGCTGCAATGCCGATGCCTGGCCGGGTCGCAGCGACATAGCACGGATTTCAGTCGAGTTAACACCCGTTTTATGATGTTATATGCGACACAAATCCGTGCTAAGTGCCTCTGTCCCGGCGGGGGAACGTCGCAGAGCGTAAAAACTCGCGGCTGCGGCACCGGCTTCAGATGGCCCGTGGCCGGGCTGACCCGCCAGCTGTCTCATTGTGGCGGGACTGAGTCGTCAGCGGTCTCACCGTGGCGGGGCTGACCCGTCAGCGGTCTGGCTCACGCCGGATTTACCCCGGTTTGCGGCTTGAGGTTGACCCGAGCGATCGGCCGGTCTGCGTCCGGTCAGTCGCTCGAGCGGGGTTCGCCGCGGTAGGTGCCGAAGGACCAGCGGTTGCCCTCCGGATCGCGGACGGCGAAGTCCCTGGAGCCGTAGTCGGTCTCGTGCGGGCCGGTCAGAATCTCGGCGCCGGCCACCGCCGCGCGGGCGAAGATCGCGTCAGGATCGTCGGTGACCACGTAGGCGCCGAAGCTGCCGGGCGGGACCGGCCAGTGATCCTTCGGGTCATTCTTCCGGACCGATCCCAGCATGATCCCGCCGCCTGGCGGCCAGGACAGCTGGGCGTGGTCGACCCGGTCGCCCTCGCCATAGACAACGGTCTCCTCGAAGCCGAACGCGTCGACCAGGAACCGGATCAGCCCGCGAGCATCGCGGGCCCGCAGAGTGGGCCAGACCTGTGGTGGCGGTGTCTTGTCAGTCATGGTCTCAGCCTGCTTCCGGCGCGGACGAGCTGGCTTGGAAATACCGGAACTCCTGCACCAACCACCTGGTCGGCGGGCAGCCGGCCAGCGCGTTGAAGTCCCGGTCCAGATGGGCCTGGTCGTAGTAGCCGCAGTGGGCCGCCAGGCCTGCCAGGTCCAGCGCCCCGCCCGCGGCGGCACGCCGTTGCAGCAGCTGCCTCGCCCGGTGGAACCGCACCACTCGGGCCGCCGCTTTCGGGGTCAGTCCGATCTCGGCCCGGAAACGCGCCCGCAGGTGCCGGTCGCTCCATCCGGTCTCTTGTGCCAGGCCGCCGACCGGCGCGGTCCCGCCGGTCGCGAGCAGCCGCCGCCAGGCATAGCTGATCTCCGGGCTGACCGCTGGCCGACTGTTGCCGATCCGGGCCAGCAGCAACTCATCGAGAATGGCGAACCGCTCCGGCCAGCAGGCCTCCTCCTGCAGCCGCCGCTGGATCCGGCTGGCCGCAGGACCTAGCACGTCGGTTCCCTCGACGTCGATTCCGGCCAGCTCCCCGGCCGGAATGCCGAGGACGGCGCGGGCAGCGAGCGGGCTCAGCGCGAGCTGGATGCCCGACTGCCAGCCGTTGTGAGAGATCACGGCCGGCGAGGTGTGCAAACCGCCGGCCAGCGTCAGATGGCAGCTCGCTGGCTGACCAGGATCTGGATGCTCGGCGATGATGAGCGGCTCGTCCAGGGTGAAGATGACCGTCAGATAGGGCGAGGGAAGGCCGCGATGGCGAGCGGGGGGCACCGCGGCCTGCCGGTAGCCGCTATAACCGCCGATCAGCGCGCGCAGCGGCGCGGCTGGCTGACCGGGCGCGGCCTCATCGACGACTCCGCCCATGCCGGGTATTGTCCCATGCGCCAGCGTCGCCGCAGGTACCCGCGCCGCCCCAGGTACCCGCGCCGTGACAGGTACCCGCGCCGTGGCAGGTACCCGCGCCGTGGCAGGTACCCGCGCTGCCTGGGCAGCGCCGCCGCCCGGGCACCTGGTCGCTCAGCAAGTGCGTTGCCCTAAAGCTGCGGTTTGCGGCGGACGGCAGCGATGTGGTGACCTGTCGGCATGACCAGTCAGCCCGGTGCGGTCGCCGACCGGCACCAGCACACCGCAGGCCGGCACCGGCACACCGCCGACCGGCTTCAGCACACCGCCGACCGGCTTCAGCACACCGCAGGCTGGCACCGGCGAGCTGCCGTGCGGCAGCGCGGGCACCGGCGAGCGCAGCAGATCGGGCACCGGCAAGCGCAGCAGAGCCGACGCGGTTGAGCATAGGGCTGGCCAACTGGGCCGGAAACGTTGTCTTCGGCGCCGAGCGGTTCCACAGACCGACCCGGGTGCAGGACCTGCAGCGCCTGGTCGCCCGGAGCAGCCGGGTACGGGCGCTCGGCACCGGGCATTCGTTCAGTCCGATCGCGGACACCACCGGTGATCTTGTGTCACTGGCGGATCTTCCGAAGATCATCGAGATCGACACCGACCGGTCCAGGGTGTGGGTCAGCGCCGGCGTCAGGTACGGGGAGCTGGCCCAGTTCCTGAACGACGCCGGCTACGCGCTCGGCAACCTCGGCTCGCTCGCGCACATCGGCGTCGCGGGTGCCTGCGCGACCGCGACTCACGGCTCCGGTGACGCCAACGGCAACCTCGCGACCGCGGTGTCGGCGCTGGAAATGATCACCGCAGCGGGCGATGTCCTAACCATCAGCCGGGACAGCGATGGCGGCGACGGGGAGTTCCGTGGCGCCGTGGTCGCGCTGGGAGCGCTGGGCATCGTGATCAACCTGTCGCTCGACATCCGGCCGGCCTTCGAGATCCGGCAGTACGTCTACACCGACCTTCCGTGGGAGCGGCTGAACGAGCATCTCGCGGACATCTTCGCCAGCGCCTACAGCGTGAGCCTGTTCACCACCTGGCGAAGTCCCCGGATTGACCAGATCTGGCTGAAGCAACGGGTCGGCGACCCGGGCCAGACCGAGGCCCCCCCGGTCTGGCACGGCGCCCGACTCGCGGACGGCCCGCGCCACCCGATACCTGGGCAGCCTGCCGCTAGCTGCACACAGCAGCAAGGCGTCCCCGGCCCATGGCATGAACGGCTGCCGCACTTCCGGCTGGACTGCATCCCGAGCGCGGGCCAGGAACTCCAGTCCGAATACCTCCTACCCCGGCATTACGCCCCGGCGGCACTGAACGCGATAGCTGCCATCCGTGATCGCGTGGCCGCGGTCCTCCAGGTGTGCGAGATCCGCACGGTTGCGGCCGACGATCTGTGGCTAAGCCCGAGCTACCGTCGTGACACCGTGGCGATCCACCTCACCTGGATCAGCGACCTGCGGGCGGTCGCTCCGGTCATCGCCCTGGTGGAGACCGCGCTAACGCCGTTCCAGCCCAGACCGCACTGGGGCAAGATCTTCGGTCTGCGGCCTGAGCTCGTCAGCGCGCAGTACCAGCGGCTGCCAGATTTCCAGCGACTCCTCCGCCGCTACGACCCGGCCGGAGTCTTCCGCAACCAGATGCTGAACACCTACATCCCGGTCGCCTAGCACCGGAGCCTCGTGGCGGCCGCCGGGCAGCACCGGAGCCTCGTGGCGGCTGCCGGGCAGCACCGGGGCCGGGCCGGTATTCCAGCGATGGGTCAGACCATCGACGTAGGCCGCGGCACGACCGGCCTGGAGGCTGTCATCACTCGCACCGTCCGGTGAGCCGCCCAGGTCAGGGGACTGAGCGGATCTTCCACACGAACGCGGAGCCAAGCACGGTCGTCACGGCCACGAACAGATAGAGCGTCGTGTACCCGCCGAACTGGCTGACCAGCGGCGCTGGGCAGCAGCACGACTGGGCCGAGGTAACCGGGATACAGCCCGAGATTGGCGAGCGCGATGAACCCGATCCAGCCCTTCCCGACCCGCTGGCTCGGCTCGGCGGCGGGGCCGGGGCTGGCGCTGGGAGCGGGGCTGGGGACCCTGGTCGCCTCAGCCGGAATCTCGGTCATGTTGGTCCATGATCGTGGAGGATCGCCCGTGAAATCCACGGCTGATTCTCCGCGATCACGTTGTCAGCTCGTCTTCCGCCCGCGCCAGGGCGACGGAGCGGAACCGCCGGCAACCCGGCTGCGGGCGACTAGCCGAGCCTGAGCCGGCGGGCGCCCTGGCCTGGCACCGCATCGATGAACGCTGGCCCCGGCCCGCCCAGCTCACCGAGCGCCGTCAGGACACCGGCCTTGACCTGGGCAGCGCGGTCCACTGGCAGCAGCGCAAGGACGCAGCCGCCGAACCCGGCGCCGGTCATCCTGGCCCCGAGCGCTCCAGCGGCCAGGGCGGCATCGACCGCAGCGTCCGCCTCACGCCAGGAGACCCCGAAGTCGTCCCGGAGCGAGCGGTGCGACTGGGTGAGCAGCGGCCCGCACCCGGCGAGCCTGACCTCCCTGAGCAAGCCGGCGACCTGCTCGACGCGACGGTTCTCGGTGACCACGTGCCTGGCCCGCCGGGCCAGCAGCGGGTCGGCGAGCACGGCCAGGCCGGCGGTGTCGTCGACGTCGCGCAGCGAGGCAACGCCGAGCGCGCGGGCGGCGCGCTCGCACTCCTGGCGCCGGACGGCGTACTCGCCGCCGACAAGCTCGTGCCTGACGCCGGTGTCGATGATCATCAGCGACAGCCCCGCGGCGGCCGGGTCCAGCGGCACGGCGGCGTGGTCGCCGGTCCGGCAGTCGAGCAGCAGCGCGTGCCCGGCCACGCAGAACATCACCGCGGACTGATCCATGATCCCGCACGGCATCCCGACGAAATCGTTCTCGGCCCGCCTCGCGAGCGCGGCCAGTTCCGGCCGGGACGGATGCAGGCCGGCCAGGTCAGCCAGGCAGGCAGCGACCGCGCACTCCAGCGCCGCCGATGAGGCCAGCCCGGCGCCCTGCGGCAGGTCGGAGTCGATCGCGACGCTGGCACCGGCCAGCCCCGACCCGGCTTCTCGCAGCGCCCAGGCGGCACCCGCCGGATACGCCGCCCAGCCGGTGACCGAGCCCGGCTTCAGGTCGCCCAGCCGGACCGACACGATCTCGTCGGGCATCTGCCGGGAGCGAAGCTCGACCAGCCCGTCGTCCCGCGCCGCGGCGGCCGCGGTGACCGACACGCCGAGCGCGAACGGCAGCACCAGCCCGTCGTTGTAGTCGGTGTGCTCGCCGATCAGGTTCACCCGGCCGGGCGCCCGCCAGGCGACCTCAGCCGGGCGGCCGAAGCACTGGCCGAACCAGGCGCCGACCGGCGCGCGGATCTCCGGGTCACCCGCCGTGCCGATCACGTCCTGGCCGGGCGCCGGGCCGCTCATACCCGTGCGGTGTCCTTGCGGAACCGCCAGATCGCGCCGGCGCCGAAGATGACCAGCCAGGCGACCGCGTTAGCCACCCAGGCCAGAGGCACGCTCCCGCCGAGCAGCGGAGCATGCACAAGCTGGTTCAGCCCGTACAGCGGAGTGAACTCGGCCAGGACCTGGAGCACGTGCGGGTAGCTCCTCAGCGGGATAAAGAGCCCGCCGCCGAACGCGAACAGCATCAGCGCCAGCGAGAGAACCTGCATCACGTTCACGGTCGGCAGCAGGTAGCCCATGAACAGCCCGAACGCCGCGAACACCAGCGACCCCACCCAGACGGACAGGCCGGTGGCGATCCAGAGGTAACCGGGCATCGAAGGCTTGCCGGTGATCAGGCCGACGAGGTAGACCACGACCACCGAGCCGAGCCCGAGCACCATCGCGGTCAGCATCTTGGTGACGATGTAGGCCACCGGGGTCAGCGGGGTGATCCGCAGCTGGCGGCTCCAGCCCTCCGCCCGCTCGATCGAGACCATCGCGCCGCCGGCGGTTGTCGCCAGCACCGCGCCGTACAGCGCCATGCTGATCAGGATGGACGCGGACACGTTGCCGTGTCCGGCGCGCTGGTACGCGTAGGCCTTGTTCAGGCCGAAGATCAGGAAGAAGAAGGACGGCACGATCATCGTGAAGATGAGCGTCCGCCGGTTGCGCAGCATCCGGCGTACCTCTAGCCGGAGCAGCGTGCGGTTGAAGCCGCCCATCCTCGGTACCGGCCGCGCCGTCAGCTCTGTGAGCTGAGCCGATGTCGCACTCATCGGGATCCTCCGATCGCGGCGACCCCGGCCGAACGGCCGCCGGTGCCGTCAGGCCCGGCGCTCTGCTCGCCGTCCTGCTCATCGTCGCTGGTCAAGGCCAGGAAGGCCTCCTCGATGCCGCGCGCGGTGATCTCCAGGTCGCGCGCTTGCGTGCTGGTCAGCAGGTGCCGGGCGACCGCGTCGCTGTCGCTGGCCTGGATCAGCACGGTGTCACCGCGAACTTCCACGCTGTCCGCGCCCGGCAGTCCGGCCAGCGTGGCCTCATCGGCGCCGGGCAGCGTCGCCCGCACGGTCCGCCCGGCCGCGAGCGCCTTGACCTCGGCCGCGGTGCCGTCAGCGACTACCCGGCCGTGCCGGAGCAGGACGATCCGGTCCGCGTACGCGTCGGCTTCCTCCAGGTAGTGCGTGGCGAACAGGACCGTCCGCCCCTCCTCGGCGTCCTGGCGGATCGATGCCCAGAAGCCGCGCCTGCCCTCGACGTCCATCCCGGTGGTCGGCTCGTCGAGGATGAGCAGCTCGGGGTCGGGCAGCAGAGCCATCGCGAACCGCAGCCGCTGCTTCTCGCCGCCCGAGCACTTGCCGACCCGCCGGTCGGCTATGGCCGCGATACCCGCGCCCTTCAGCACCTCATCCACCGGCTTGCTGCGGGCGAACAGGCTCGCCGTGTAGGCCACTGTCTCGCCCACGGTCAGGTCGCTGAGCAGCCCGCCGGTCTGGAGCACGGCGCTGACCAGGCCGCGGTCGATCGCGTTCCTTGGGGTCATGCCATAGACGCTGACCTGCCCGGCGGTCGGCTGCGACAGGCCCAGTATCACGTCGATGGTCGATGTCTTGCCCGCGCCGTTCGGTCCGAGCAGCGCCACGATCTCGCCGGACTCGACGGCCAGGTCGACTCCCTGGACGGCCCGGACGTGACCGAAGTACTTGTGCAGACCGGCCAGGCTGATGGCGGGCGGCTGACCGCCGGGCCCGGGCGGCCGGCTCGGTGTCGCGGAGCTCGTCGCTGTCATGGGCCCATCTTCTCAGGCCCCGGCCGGCCGCTCCCAGCGCACTGCCGAATTCATCGCATAGCCCCCAGATTGGACGCCGCATCCTCGGGTCGGGCCGTGGGCTGGCCGACGACATCCGGATTGCCTGCCTGTTACCCTGTCGACCAAGCAAGCGTTTGGTCTACAGACCGGAGAGCAGCATGGGCCGGCTTGACGGCAAGGTCGCGCTGATCACCGGCGGTGCCAGGGGGATGGGCAAGTCCCACGTCCGGCATTTCGCCGCCGAAGGGGCAAGGGTCGTCCTCGGCGACGTCCTCGACGACCGCGGCGCGGCGGTGGCCGACAAGCTCGGCCCCGAGACCTGCCGTTACGTGCACCACGACGTGACCAGCGAGGCGGACTGGGCCGCGGCGGTCGGACTGGCGGTCGAGGCGTTCGGCAAGCTCGACGTGCTGGTGAACAACGCCGGCGTGCTGAGGTTCGCGCTCATCTCGCAGATGCCGCTCGCCGAGTTCCGCCAGGTGCTCGACGTCAACGCGGTCGGCTGCTGGCTCGGCATGAAGGCCGTGATAGCGCCGATGACCGCGGCCGGCGGGGGCTCGATCGTCAACATCTCCTCGATCGAGGGGTTCACCGGAGCGGCCGGGCTCTCCGCCTACAGTGCCAGCAAGTTCGCCGTCCGCGGCATGACCAAGGCCGCCGCTCAGGAACTGGGCCAGTTCGGCATCCGGGTCAATTCGGTCCATCCGGGCGGCATTCTCACCAGAATGGTGCTTGAGTCGGCGGAGACCGAGGATCCCGCTCGCGGCGAGAGGTTCCTCCGGGCGATGCCGCTGTCCAGGTTCGGCGAGCCGGCCGAGATCTCGCGCCTGGTGGCATTCCTGGCGTCGGACGACTCGTCATACTCGACCGGGAGCGAGTTCGTCGCTGATGGCGGCATCCTGTCCGGGCCAGGCTACTGACCAGCGACCCTGGTCATAGCGCAGCCCGGCGTGTGTAAGGAGCATGCATAACATGGCCGACCTGCTGACTCTGGATGGCAGGACCGCGATCGTCACCGGGGCCGGTAACGGCCTGGGCCGGGCGGAAGCGCTTGCCCTGGCCGAGGCCGGGGCGAGGCTGGTGCTCAACGACCTGCCGGGGCCCGCCGTGCACGCGGTGTCGGCGGAGATCACCGCGGCGGGCGGCCAGGCCGTGGTCTGCGAGGGCGACGTCGCCGAGTGGTCGACCGGGGAGGCCATGCTGGCCGCGGCGGTGGGCACGTTCGGCGGGCTGGACGTGCTGGTGAACAATGCCGGGGTGCTGCGGGACCGGATGATCTTCACGATGTCCGAGCAGGAGTGGGATCTCGTGCTGCGGGTCCACCTGCGCGGTCATTTCGTCACGACCCGGCTGGCCACCGCCTACTGGCGGGACCGCAGCAAGGCCGTCGGCGGTCCGGTCCACGCCAGGATCGTGAACACCTCATCCGAGGCCTTCCTGCTCGGCTCACCGGGCCAGCCGAACTACGCGGCCGCCAAGGCCGGGATCGCCGCGCTGACCGTCAGCACGGCGCGCAGCTGCGCCAGGTACGGAGTCCGCGCCAACGCGATCTGCCCGCGAGCCAGGACCGACATGACGGCCGGCCTGATGGGCGAGGCGCCGCCCGGTGCCGTGGACCCGCTCGCACCCGAGCACGTCGCACCGCTCGTCGTCTACCTGGCCAGCCCGGCAGCCGGGGGGATCAACGGCGAGGTATTCGTGGTTCACGGCGGGGTGGCGGCCGTGATGGAGCCGCCGAGGATCCGGGCCCCCTTCCTGGCCGCCGATCACGGCTCGGCCGACGGGATGTGGACCCTGGACTCGATCGCCAGCGCGCTCGGCGGCGCGTTCGCGCCCACGGAACGCGGCGGCGCGGGGGCCGACGCTGAGCTGCCGTCCGCTGGCTTCGCGTGCGAGGACACCCTGGCTCTTGCCACCGAGACCATCGGCTTCGCCGCACCTGGTGGCCGGGCGCCGGACCGCCCGCCGGCCGGCTGACCCGGAGCCAGAGGTGAAGCAGCGCGACCAGGTCGCCATGACGCCGGAGGAGATCGCGACCCTGCTCGCCGAATCCCGCAAGGTCCATCTCGCCACGATCGGCCAGGGCGGGATGCCGCACCTGGTCACCATGTACTACGTGATGATCGACGGGCAGATCACGTTCTGGACCTACCGGGCCTCGCAGAAGGCGGTCAACCTGGCCGCCGACCCCCGGATCAGCTGCCTGGTGGAGAGCGGCGAGCAGTATTTCGACCTGCGGGGCATTCAGGTGCAGGGCGTCGCACGGAAAATCGACGACCCCGCCGCCGTCATGCAGATCGGCCGCCTGATCACCGCGATGCTCTCCGGACAGGACGCGACCGAGCTCGACGAGTACGTGGAGCGGGCCGCCCGCAAGCGGGTCGGCTACGCGGTCGAGCCGCGCCGGGTCATCTCCTGGGACCACAGCAAGCTGCTCCCGGGCGGCTGAAATCCGCGGGCGGCCCGCCGCACGGCACCCGGGTCGCTCGCGTCCGACCGCCTCGCCCCGCTCGCCGTAGTTCTGCGTGCCGAGTCGAGCAAGATCCCCCAAACTGTGCTTATTGGCGACCGTGACGCGAAACTCGGAAGGATTTCACCACTGATTGCTCCTGCTACGCGGGCTTGAACCTGTAGTTTTCTGACGAGCAAATGCTGTCCTGTGGCAGTAGGGACACGAGCAACCGGAGGTATGCGCATGAACCGGGCCGCAACGGTCGCACGGGTGCTATTGGTGACAGCCACGCTCCCGGTCACCATGGCGGCCGGTTACGTCCACCCGGGGCACCAGCCACGGCTCGTGTCGCACGCGGCCACCGAGATCAGGACGGCCAGCCAGATCAGGACCGCCAGTCAGATCAGGACCGTCCGCCA
>DATNIU010000181.1:0-5240 GCA_035604275.1 Streptosporangiaceae bacterium
GCGGTCCTGGTCCGCGGCGCTCACCTGGCCCGCGACGCGCACGACTTCCGGGTGGTGCGCCGCCTGCTCGAGGCCGTGCCCGGCGAGCAGCTTGACGCGGTCGGGACGCTGCTGCTCGGCGAGGCCCTGTACGAGCTCGGCGTCTTCGACGCCTCCGAGCGGGTGCTCGCCCGCGGGCAGGCGCTGCCTAGCGGCGAGCACGTCGCGCTCCGCCTGGCGGTCACCCGGGTCAAGAACGCCAACTGGGGCCTGTGCCAGCCCGAAGCGCGCTGGCCATCAACGCGGCAGCCAAGGCCGTGGTCACCTCGCACCCGCTGGTGGAGGAGCGCGCGACCGACGAGGCGGCGGTCTGGATGTTCTCAGGGCAACCCGACCGGGCTCTGGCCGTGCTCGAGCAGATCACCGGCAGCGACCAGCGGACGCGGGTCGTCCGGGCCATCGTGAGGGCGCCGGCCCTGGCGACGACCGGCCAGACCAGCGAGGCGGTTGCCGTGGCCGAGGCGGCTACGCCGACCACGTGGCACTCGGCGACGAGCTGGCGATCGCCCACCCGGCGACCCACGTCATCAACCAGGTGTTCGCCCTGACCGAGGCGGGCCGACTCGCCGAGGCCGAGCAGCTGGCCAGAGCCGGCGCGGAGATCGTGGCCTCGCATCGGGTGCCGATCGCGCAGATCTGGTTCGCCGCGAATCTCGGCCGCGTCGCCACCTTGCAGGGCAAGGTGGCGACCGCGCGGCGCTACTACGCCGAGGCTGCCGGGCTGGCGCAGGCCCACCGTTTCGCCGGCCCCCGCCGCCTGGCCCTGTCCGGCCTGGCCCTGGCGCATGCCATGCTCGGCGAGGCGGACGCCGCCGCCCGTGCGCTTGACGACCGCGCCACCCTGCCGGAGTTCGGCTTCCTCGGACCCGAGCAGCAGCTAGCCGACGCGTGGACCGCCAGCGCGGCGCGGCGGCCGGCCGAGGCGGTGGAGCGATTCCGGGCCGCCGCCGCGCAGGCAGCGTCCACCGGGCACCTGACCACCGAGTCATGGCTGCTGCACGACCTGATGCGGACCAGCGGGCAGGACACCTCGGCCCGCCTGCGCGAGCTGGCCGACGCGTGCGACTCACCGCTGGTGTCCGCCCGCGCCAGGCACGCCGCCGCCGCGAAGGCCGGCGAGCCCAGGGAGCTGACCGCCGCCGCCGACGACCTCGAGGCCCTGGGCGCCATGCTGCTCGCGGCCGAGGCCGCGTCGAGCGCGGCCGAGGCCTTCAGCCGGGCGGGTGACCAGCGGGCCGCGACAGCCATGCTGCGACGCTCCGCCGCGCTCGCCGCCAGCTGCGAAGACGCCGCGACGCCAGGGCTGCTCTGCACCGCCACCGCGGCCCCGCTCTCGGTCCGCGAACGGGAGATCGCGATGCTCGCCGCTACGGGAATGGCCAGCAAGGACATCGCCGAGCGTCTCTACCTGTCCGTACGGACAGTGAACAATCACCTTCAGCACGTATACACCAAGCTCGGTGTCGGCAGCCGCGCCGACCTGGCCCACGCCCTGAGGAACACCGTATGACGCCGGAGCAGATCACCTTGGTGCAGTCGTCGTTCGACCGCCTCGGCGCGGCGCGGCGGACCATGGCGACCCTGTTCTACCAGGAGCTGTTCAGGCAGAACCCGGCCCTCCGCCCGCTGTTCACCACCGATCTGGCCGAGCAGGAGGCCAGGTTCGTCGAGAAGCTCACCGAGATCGTCCTGGCCATGCCCCGGCTCGATGAGCTTCTACTGCACACTCGCGCCCTCGGCGCCCGGCACGTTGGCTACGGGGTGCGGGCCGGCGATTACCGGAACGTCGGCGACGCCCTGATCGCCGCGCTCGCCGCCGACCTTGGCGACGACTTCGACGCTGCCACCCGCGAAGCGTGGACACTCGCCTACAACCTCGTCGCCGAGACCATGCTCGAAGGCGCCGCGGCGGCCCGGCCGATCGGGAGCTGACCGCCGGCCGCTGCCGCCCGCTGCCGCCCGCTGCCGTCAGCCAGCCTCGGCGGCAACGCGGCCATTCGCTCTCACAATTCGAGGGCTGCGACGATCGAGAAGATGCCAAACGAGCCCGCACGGGCGCTGCTGGTGATCCCCGGTGCGACGGGACTTGCGGTTAGGCCGAGGTAGCCGAGGCCGGATCAGAGGCCGAGGTAGCGCAGGACGGCGAGCACTCTGCGGTGCTTCGTCTCTGACGGGGGGAGATCGAGCTTGGCGAAGATGCTCGCGATCTGCCGCTCGACCGCGCGCTCTGACACGGCAAGCACAGCCGCGATCGCCGCGTTGGTCCGGCCTTCGGCCATCAGAGCGAGCACCTGACGCTCGCGGGGGCTCAGCTCCGCGAGCGCGTCCCGCCGACGGCCGGCATTGAGCAGCTGGGTTACCACCTCCGGGTCCAGGGCGGTGCCGCCGGCGGCCAGTCGGGTCAGTGCGTCGATGAAGTCGTCCAGGTCGGCGACGCGATCCTTGAGCAGGTAGCCGACGCCGGCCGCGCCGTCGGCCAGCAGCTCGGCGGCGAAGCTGGTTTCGATGTACTGAGAGAACACCAGCACCCCCAGGCCGGGCTGTTCCCGCCGGAGCGCGATCGCGACCCGCATGCCCTCGTCCGTGTGAGTCGGGGGCATCCGAATGTCGATCACCGCGACGTCCGGCCGATGCTCGGCCACAGCCTCGCTCAGGGACCGCGCGTCGCCTACCGCCGCGACCACCTGATGCCCGCGCATGGCCAGCAGCTGGACCAGGCCGGCCCGCAGAATCGCGGAGTCCTCAGCGATGACGATCCGCATGCCGCTGATCCCTCTCAGGCGTGAGTCGGCAGCTCGATGGTGACCACGGTCGGGCCGCCGGCCGGGCTGTCTATGCCGATCCGCCCGTCGACGGTACCCACTCGGCTGGCCAGGCCCGCCAGCCCGGAGCCATCGCCTGGCCGCGCGCCGCCGGTGCCGTCGTCGGTCACCGTCATCCGAAGCAGGCCATCAGGCCCGGTGACGTCGACGGCCGCGCTCCGGGCCCCGCTATGCCTGGCCACATTGGTCAGCAGCTCGGCGGCGCAGAAATATGCGATGGTCTCGATGGCGGCCGACGGGCGTACCGGGATGTCAGCGGAAAGCTCGACCGGGACACCGCCCCTGGTCACCAGGGTGGCCAACGCGGCACCCAGCCCGTTGTCCAGAATGGGCGGCCGGATCCCGCGGGCCAGATCCCGAAGCTCGCTGATCGCCTCCTTGGTCTGCTGGTGCGCGATGTCGACGAGATTCCTGGTCCGGGCCAGCTCACCGGCCGATCCGTGGCCGGCCAGCTCCTCCCTGGCCATCGTCAGGTTCATCGCGAGCGCCACCAGCCGTGCCTGGGCGCCATCGTGGAGGTCCCGCTCGATCCGGCGCAGCGTCGCGGTCGCGTCGTCTACGGCCCGGGCGCGGGTTTCCTGCAGATCCTGGAGGCGCTCGGACGTCCAGCTGCGCCCGAGCAGGCCCCTGATCAGCAAGCGGTCGGGCATGAGCGCCTTGCCGATGGCCCATGGCGCCAGGAGAATCAGCCCGGCCCCGGCGACCGATACCGCCAGGGCCGCGGGCCAGCTGTCCAACCGGAGCCCGGCAATCGAGAGCCCGTGCCTGACCGCCCCGCTGCCGCTGCGGAAGACCGAGCCGTCGAGTTCCCTGGTGACCGGGTAGCTGAGCAGGATCGCGCCGTACGCGAGCATCGCCACGGTGACCGCGCAGCCGAGGATCGCGACCGGCAGCTTCAGCATCAGGTAGCCGATAGCGCGCCAGCCGACCGGATCGCCGAGCACGCCGCGCCGCCATCCGAGTATGCCGGGCGCCGGCCGGAACTGCGCCGCCCGCACGTGCTCATCCAGCAGGGCCGCCGCGAGCCGCCGGTGCAGTGAGCCAAGACCCTGGGCGGAACGCACGGCGAGTGCGATGATCCACAGGCCGAGCGGGGTGATGATGAATACCAGACCCACCGCCAGCAGGGTCACGATGCCGACGAACCCGGCCGCTGCGAGCGGCAGGCCAGCGAGCCCGTACACTACCGCGGCCCAGCTGCGACGCGTGAACGGCTCTCGTACTATCCGGCCGGCTCGCGCGAGAACCGCCGATTCCTCCGCTATGGTGCTCACCCTGGGAATATTCTATCGGTGCCGGGGCGAGCCGGAGCGGTCCCGGCCTTCGGCGGACGCTGTGCCAGCGGCAGACCGCGAGCGAGGGACGGCAGAGCCGATCAGCCGCTGGATGAGCCTGCCCTGCAGCCCGGTGGCTGCCCTGATGACCGCTGGACCGAGGATTATGGCCAGCAGGCCGGGCACGGAATGGACAGCGACCGCCCCCAGGTAGCTCGGGCCGCCCCACGCCTCGCGGTAGTACGCGACGTTGTCCCAGGCCTTGAAGGGGTACGTAACCCCGCGCAGGATCAGCACGGCCATCAGCCCGACGATGAGCGCCAGCAGGATGCCGGCCGGCAGATACAGCAGTATGAATCCGATGTCCCGCCAGCTCTGCCGGTCTCGCATCCCGGCCGCGAACCGCGCGGTCAGGCCGGGGCGGCTGGGCTGGCGTCGTGGTGGCTCATCGGCGGGCAGGCGGAGCAGCCACCGGGCCAGGCCGCGGTCGAGCCTGGTCCAGAGCCGGGCGACGGCGAAGGTCTGGATGAAGCAGAGCGTGCCGACCACGGTCAGCGACCCCGCCGCGCTCACTGCCAGGCTCAGCATCGTGACGATGAACCCGGCAAGCCCCAGCGGCATGCAGAGCAGCGCGTACAGCGTCCCTCGCCAGGCGCTCGCGCCCAGGAAGCCCCGGCTGCCTGGCTTAGCGGCTGGCATGTGTGTGTCCTCACGACAGGCTGCGCACGGCGGATTTATTTCCATAACTCTTGCTCAGGTTCGCCGCCTCGATCACGGGCTATACCTCCGGCATTAAGCATGCTGCGAGCTGGACGGCCCACAGATCCATACTGCTCCCGGCGCCCGGTCCTGCCTACGGTGCTACCACCGGATTCAGGGGTCGGTTACCCGCCGCCGCCGATGAACTGAAAATATGCGGGCGAGCCAGGCCACAGGGGCCGGGCAGCTGGAAGTGCGAGTAGAAGAAGAGCGATACCGAGCTGATACTGCCGACCAAGAGCGTGACTGGACGATATGCGAGCAGCAGCTCACTGGGT
Source organism: Streptosporangiaceae bacterium (assembly GCA_035604275.1). Classification (GTDB taxonomy): domain Bacteria; phylum Actinomycetota; class Actinomycetes; order Streptosporangiales; family Streptosporangiaceae; genus Chersky-822. The sequence continues at coordinate 5,173 of DATNIU010000181.1, forward strand.
GGTCAGAGTTCCCGGGCACCCAGGCGCCAAGTGATGCGCCCGGCGCCATCGCCGCCGCCGCTGCTCGC
>DATNIU010000182.1:0-6392 GCA_035604275.1 Streptosporangiaceae bacterium
TGCCAGCCGACCCGCCCCAGGCTCGCGCCCGCGACGCGGCGCCGGCCGGAGCGCCGGCGCCGGCCGAGTCTGGCTGACCGCCCGGTGCTGACGGCACCCCGCCACCGGCGAACTCGTGAGCGTCGCCGCCGCCGGCCGCCGCCGCGCCGTCTGAGCCGGCCGCCAGGCCGGCCGCCACCGACGTGGTGCCGATCGCCGTGGCGGCGCCGAGCGCCAGCCCGGCCGCCTGCGCCGGGTTGCGCCGCGCCCACCTCGCCGCCCGGTAGGCGGCGAATCCGGGCACGCCGATCGTGGCGGCGGTCCTGGTGTTCGCGCGAGCTGTCGCCGCCGCCCGGCTCAGGTCAGCCTCGGCACGGCCGGTCGAGCCGATCGCTCCGTACCCGACTGCGGCGAAGAGATGCTGGAACGGCTTGCGGTAGATGAAGACGGCGGCCGTCACCAGCGTGATCATCAGGATCTTCAGCGCCCATGGAAGTACCGCGTCGTTCGTCCCCATGATCAGCGCGTAACAGTAGAGCAGCAGGCTCAGTGCCAGGGCCACGGCAGCCTGTTTGAGCAGCACCCCGACCAGCATCTCGAACCACCGCACGGCGACCACCCGGCCGAACCCCGGGTGCGTGCCGACCAGCAGGAACAACGGCCCGACGATCAGGAGCAGCAGGAACCCGAGCTTGAGCAGGATCAGCGTCACCGAGATGAGCAGCACGAGGACTCCGGCGACCACGGCGGCGAGCAGCGCCGCGAAAGCGATCTCCAGCCTGGTGGTCCACTGTTTTCCCTGGAACAGCGGGTAGATGCCCGGTTCCTGCTGCTGGATGCTCGACGCGATCCCGCTGTAGGCCGCCTGCTTGGCCTTGACCAGGGCGGTCGTCGACTGCTCGTTGGCCGCGATCGCCTGCGCCCATAGCAGCTGCCTGCCGTAGGTGTTGACCGGGGTCGGCTTGGCGCCGGCGGTCGCGAAGGAGGTCGTGCCGAACTCGCCGTCCAGCCACGGCTTGCAGACCAGGACGGTCCACAGCTCGTTGGCGTTCTGGTCCACCACGGTGCGGCCTGAGGTGTAGCTGAACGTCGCCGGGTTGATCTGCGGGTCGTGCTTCGCGACCGGCAGGCAGCTGGCCTGGCCTGGGCTCGGCAGGTGAGCGAACGCGGTGTTCAGCGTGGCGCTGATCCCGTCTGAGACGCCCTTGCCCAGGCCGGTGAAGTCGGCCGGCCTGCCGATCAGCCAGATCGCGGCGGCGCAGGCGACGACCATCCAGATCGTGCCCTCGATCGTCGCCGTGCCGCGCTTGCGGATCAGGCCCTGCCAGGCCAGCCAGATGGCGGCGATGATCACCACGAGTGCCACGTAGGGGAAGTAGATGGCGTTGCCAAGCCCGCTGATCAGATGGTTCGCGACGCCCTGCAGCCAGCTCAGTATGCCGCCGCCGGCCGCCGACTGATAGACGGTGATGGTGACCCGGTCCATGGCCTTGGCGAAGTCGAAGAGCATGCCGGCCACATCGTTGCCGATCAGCGATGTCATGTCCGAGCACTGCAGGTTGGTCGCCGCCCAGAACTGCCCGGACATCCCGTACTGGTTGTAGGGCGTGGCCAGCGTCTTGCCTGGCGGCGTCGGTGCCTTGATCAGGGCGTCGATGCCGGACGTGGCAGGCTCGGGCTCGGGCACCCCGGGCTGGCACAGGTTGTTCAGGTCCCCGGTCAGGCCTGATGAGCCGATCGAGCAGAAGCCGAGCAGCCCGCCGATGTCGCCGATCCCGGGAACCGAGCACAGGCCGCCTCCGGCCGGCGCGGTCGCGGCCAGCGTCCGCGCGGCGATCGGCCGGTGCTGTGCCGCGCTGCTGGCATGATGGTGCGCGCCAAGCTGCACGTTGAACAGGACAGCTACTCCGACCAGCGCCACGGCGGTCTTGCGGGGCAGGCGATGGAGTCTGAGCATCGGGGGGGCTCCTGGGGGTGTCGTTGCCGCGCGGCTAAGGAGCCGGCGCCTGAGCCGGGCTGGGCGGACGATCCTGAACCGGTGCCGCGCCGTAGCCCTGCGGCTGACCGCTCGCCGGACCCGGCTGGCCCTGCGCGAGCGGCCGACCCGCCGCCTGCGAATGACCGTGTACCGGCGGCATGCGGTTCGCCCATCCCGCCTGACCAGGAAGCAGCGGCCAGCTCGGCTCAGCGGGCTGGCCCGCCCCAGCCGGGTAGCCGGCCCCCCCAGACCGCCCCGCACCGGCAGGCTGGCCCGCCCCGGCAGGCTGCCCCGCCCCAGCTGAGTAGCCGGCCCCCGCAGACCGCCCCGCCCCCGCAGGCTGCCCCGCCCCGGCAGGCTGGCCCATCGCCGGACCCGCCTGGCTCTGGGCCGGCGCACGACTCGCCTCCGGCCTGCGCTGCCCCTGAACCTGCGGCTGCCCGGCTGGCCGCCAGGGACCGGCCGCGGGCCAGAGGCCCCGAGGCTGGGGTGATACCGGTGTCTCGCCCGACCTGGTCCTGGTCGGGTTGGTGTCCAGCCATTCACGCAGCTCGTCGGAGATCAGGTCGACCCCGATCCGGCCTGCCCGTCCGTCCAGGTCACGGAAGATGCACTCGGCGTTGCCCAGTCCGCGCAGCACCGCCTGGTGCTCCTCCGACGGCTCGACTCCGAGCAGCGACATCACGCTCGCGACCTCGGACCGCTCGGTGGACCGGAACGCGAACACCGCGGAGAGGCAGTTGGTGACCTGCTCGTTCAGCAGGTCACCGGCGTTCTGCGACACCAGGATCAGGGCGGTGTTGCGGGACCGGCCCATCCGGGACACCTCGGGGATGAGCTTGGCGCCCTGCGGCGTCGAGGTCACCGCCCACGCCTCGTCGAGCACGATCGCCTTCGGTATCCGCCGGTCCATGCCGTTGAGCAGCCGCCTGGCGAACTGCGACACCAGGTAGAGCAGCGCCACGGAGAGCCGCTGCTCATAGGAGTAGTCGTCGCGCTTCAGCGTCGCGTCCGGCAGCGTCAGGCCGGCCAGCGTGAACACCGTCGTCCACCCGGCCGCGTCGATCCGCGCGCCGCCCGACGGCGCGAAGCACAGCTTGGCCAGCCGCATCTCGGACATTGACCGCAGCACGGCGCCCAGGTTCTTCGCCGCGGGCTCGGCGGCCTGCTCCAGATGGTCCACCACCCGGCCCAGGCTGGGCCGCTCGGCCGCGGAGACGGCGCCGACCGCCTGGATCATGGCGCTCTCCCGCTCCTCGCTCATTCCCGGCAGGAGCAGCCGCAGGGTCTCAGCGGCCATCGTCCGACGCTCGGCGAGGTCGTCGCCGAACGAGAACGGGTCGAGCAGGCCCGCCTCGGCGCTGCCGAGCGGCAGCACCCGCGCCCGGCGACCGCGCGATTGCAGCAGCCGGACCAGCGACTCGGCGTCGCCCTTGGGATCGATCACGGCGATCGTGACGCCGCGCAGCGCGAGCTGCATGATCAGCAGCAGCGCCAGCGTGGTCTTCCCGCCGCCGGGCTCACCGGTGATCGCCACCGCGGTCGGCCGGTTCCTGGCCGCCGCCACCAGCGGATCGAAGTGCACCACCGACCTGGCCCGGCCGAGGGTCTCGCCGATATACGGGCCGACCCAGCCGGCGCCGTCCGCGACCCGGTCCCCGAGGTCCACCGTGGCGGTCGGCATGCCGCCCGCGATCGTGTAAAGCGGCTGCCGCTGGAGGTACGAGGCGAGCCTGACCTTGTCCCCCGGAAGCGACTCGTTCAGCAGCGAGAACTGGTCCCCGGTCGAGCTCACGACGTCAATGCCGATGTCGCGGTAGTGCTCGGTGACCGCCTCTGCCCGGCGAACGCACAGCTCACGGCTCGGGGCGGTGACGACCAGCCGGTGCCAGCCGTAGACAAACGGCAGCCGCTCCTTGGTGATCCCGTGCTCAAGCAGCCTGGCCGCCTCGATCTGCTCTGCCAGCGCGATCGGCAGGTCGGCCCCGGCCTCGCGGATGTGCGCGTCCATGTCCCTGGCATGCGCGAGCCTGCGACTGACGTCCTTGCTCGCCTTGGCCGGCGGGATCAGCCGCATCCGCATGCTCGCCTCGACCGGGAACGGCAGCGCGTCCGCGTAGTGCAGCCACGGCTCGCCGTCCGGGAAGTACATGACGTCGGGGAACCGGGAGAACGACAGGAAGGCAGAGTAGGAATCCCCGGTCGGATGAACCATTTTCAGAACGGTGCGCCCGTTGTGAATCTCGCCTTCCACCAGGGCCTCGATCTCGCCCTGACCCCAGGTGCGCCGGCGTGCGGCCGATGGCGGCTGGTCGCCGAGCGAGCCGAGCATGGCGTGCCTGAACAGCCAGGCGACCTCATCGGTGCTGGCATGATGAGCGGCCAGCGAGCTGGCCGCCAGGGTGCGGCCGATCCGCTCGGCTTGCTCGGTCCATTTGGTTATCTCGGTCAGGCCGACGGCGTCGTCCTCAAGCCCGAGCAGCTGCTCGCCGACCCGGTAGGCGCTGGCGAACTGGGCGAGCAAGCCGCCTGCCAGCTGAGCGCGCACCCCGCGCTGGCCAAGCTTGACGCCTAGGTAGACCTCCTTGGTCCAGAAGTCCTTCGCCCAGACCTGCCGGTACATCTCGTCCAGGTACTCCACCCAGCCGGGACCGCCGTCCGAGGTGGCATGCAGCTCGGTAGCCCACTGGGCCGCCGGATAACTCCGGTGCGCGATTCGCAGGTGCACCTCGGCGTCGGCCATCCTGATGCCGGCCAGTGCGACGGTGAGGTTGATCGCGAGCGCTTCGCGCTGCTGGCCGGTCATGAACTCGTACGAGATCGTCGGCACCCGGAAATACGCCCAGGCATGTGTCTCGGTCAGCAGGATCCGATCGTCGAAATACCTCACCGAGAGCCTGGTCCTCCGTGAGACCCGGGCGCTCATCGGCCGGCCTGCTCGCTCTTGCTGTGCTTCCCGCGGGGACCGTCCTGGCTCCGCTGCCCGGACCGATCCGACGGCACGGACTGGCCCAGCGGCCCGGACTGGCCATGCTGCCCAGACTGATCCGACGGTACTGCGAGCGCCGCCACGAGCACGCCGGCCAGCGCGGTGTAAGCGCCGGCCGTCGGCGGGCTCAGCAGGCCGGCCCAGTACTGACCGGCACCGGCACCATGCCGACGAGGACCGGGCTGAACGGCACCGGGCTGAACGGCACCGGGCTGTACCGCGCTGAACTGATCGGTCGCCTGCTGACCGGCCGCCGCGCCCGGAGTGGTCGGACGGCCTTGTTTCGCTGCTGGGTCCTGAAGCTGATCGTCCCAGGGCACTCGGACAATCGCGCGGCATCGGCCAGCGGCGACCCGTTCAGCCTGCTCGACATGGGACATCGTCCGGCGGCTGACCCCGTTCATCACCATGATCGCCGAGCCGGCCAGACCGGCCTGCCCGTGCGCTTCGAGCCACTCGAAGGTCATCGCGATCGCGCCGGCCGCGGCCGCGCTGGCCGGAGCGACCAGAACAAGCAGGTCGGCGATCGCGAGCAGCCGCGGCACGGCCGACGTGGATGGATCGGCCAGGACCAGCGGATAGCGGGTCGATGCCAGCTCAACCGCCCGCGCGTCGTCGGCCGGGCCGCCCGAGGGGGCCAGCTCGCCGGTTCCGCCGTCCTGGCCGCGAGCCGGTGCCTGTCCGCCGGTTCCGCCGTCCTGGCGACGCCCGATGACCTGTTCCTGGCTGAGAACCTCGAGCCGGGACGGCCCGAGCGAGGCCGCCTGGTTCAGCGCCGGTCTAGCCTTGGCGCGCTGAGCCAGCGACCTCTCGCCGGGGTTGAGGTCGAGCACGGCGACCTGGTCGGCACGCAAGCTCGCCAGTACCTCCCCGATCATCAGCGCGGTGATGGTCTGGCCGGCCCCGACCGTGCAGCCAAGCACGACGATCCGGCTCGGCCCCGCGATCGGGAGCTGCGCCCTCGACCTGTCCCGTTGGAGCTGGTCCGGCTTGCCTGGCCGATGCCCGCCGGGCACGACGAGGACCCGGCCTGGCCGAGCATCGCCACGGTGCGCCGAAGGCCCGGCGAGCGCCCGTTCCACCGCTGGCGGGGCCGTGCGGCCCGGGCCAGCGCCGACCACGGTCACGACCCCTCGCTGCGGTCCGGCGCTGACCGGCGCGGCACCGGCAGCTTCCGGCGCGAGCGCCTCCACGGCTTCGTCCGGGCCTGGCGCGGTACGGCGAGCACTCGCTGGACGCTCCCCGCCATCCCCGCCGGACGAGCCAGCGACGGCCTGCCGACCGGGAGCCGTCCGGGCGGTGCGGCCCGCAGCCGGCGGCGGCCCGCCCGCCGCCGGAACCGGCCCGCCACCCCGAACCACATCCGGCACCCCACCGCCAACCGGAACCGACCCATCGGCGCGACCCGCAGCCGACCGCGACACACCAGCCGCCGGAACCGGCCCG
>DATNIU010000183.1:0-35683 GCA_035604275.1 Streptosporangiaceae bacterium
CCCGGTTGTCCGGGCCGCCCCCGCCACTGTCATTTGCTGCTCAGCCATTTGCCGCTCAGCGTGGATCTCCGCGCTAGCTGCTGGCGCTAGGTGTGGACGGTCCAGGTGAAGCTGGCCGTGCCCTGGGCGCCTGTAGTGTCCGTTACGGTCACCGTGACATTGCTTGTGCCGGTCCTGCGGGACGTGGTCCCGCTGATCAGGCCGGTAGAGGCGTTGATCCGCAGGCCGCTGGGCAGGCCGGAGGCCGAGTAGGTCAGCGTCTGGCCGGACTGCGAGTCGGTAGCGTGGATCTGCAGGCTGACCGAGGTGCTCCGTTTCGTGCTCTGGTTGCCCGGGTTGGTGACGGTGACCGTGTTACCGCCGCCGCCTCCGTTGGTGACGATGGCGTGGCTGAACTCGCAGTCACCGCCGCCGGCTCCGTCGTTGCCCCAGATGGACTGCATGGCGAACGAGCCGGTGGTCAGCGAGAGGTTAGCGGCCGGGGCACCGGGACCTTCGTTCCACGCGCACAGGTCGCCGACCTCGGAGCCGCCGGAGTTGGTGTAGCCGCCGGCCGGGTTCTGGTCGGTGACGGTCTCGGCGTACTCGTGACCGTTGACCATCGAGACGCCGTCCAGGGTGCCGGCGCTGCCGGAGTTGACGAAGTTCTCGCCGCAGGAAGCGCCGACGTCGGTGACGTACGGCATGTTGGTGAACGCGATGTCACCGTACGGCGAGGTTACGCCGACGTAGGAGTCACCGTTCCAGTCATGCCAGGCGCAGAAACCCTGGTTGATGTAGTTGTCGGGAAGGGTGCCGGTGGGGGAGATGATGTCGTACTGAGCCAGCCGGTTCGAAGCGGCGGTCGTGTTCCCGAAGTGCGCGGCGGCGTTGACGGCCTCGGTGCCGAGCTGGAACGGCGTGGCCACGGCCGGTGACGCGGCGCTCTCGTCTACCCAGACGCCGGCCAGCGCTCCGCCGGTCGGGTAGCCGACGTGGAACTGGTTGCTCGCCGGGCAGGTCTGGGTGCCGGTCGCGACGCCCTGGCAGTACTGGGTCATCACGCCCGACCACAGCTCGTTGCCGGTGCCCAGCCCCTTGAACAGATTCTGCAGGTACGGCGCCATGCCTTTCGGGTCACCGGACAGGGTGATGTCGCCCTGGCCGTTGGTGGACTGGTTCCCCCACTGGGAGCCGTAGAAGACCAGGTAGACCTTCTCCGGGCCGTCGGTCACGCCGATTCCGTCGATGCCGCCGCCGTAGGACACGTCGCTCGACGAGAGGGCCTCGGGACCTGGGTGCTTCAGCGCCCAGGCACGCATCTTGGCCAGCCGGGCGCGGGTCGGGATGACCCCGTGCCGGTACGGGTGACGGTAGCTCGGCGAGTAGGGGTCCGCGGCGGAGAACATCCTGGCGGTAAGACGGGCCGGCGTCGGCGCTGGCCGGGTGGCGGCCACTGCTCCGACGGAGAACTGCAGGCCGGTGGTGAGAACGGTCGCGGCGAAAACGGCTGTGCCGGCTCGGGCTGCCCATCGACGGGCTGGGGCGGGCGGGCTCATGCTGATCCCTTTCTGTTTCGCTTACGACCCGCGCCGATCCGGATGCCAGCGCTGGCCAGGCAGCACGACATTGTGCCGCCTGGCCTGAAGGTAACTAGACGGATAAAGGCCGTCAATACCAGATGAGCACCTAATTCGGGCTGTATGCAGGCAATGACGGATAGAAGTGTGACGCAGGAGTGAGCTGAGCCCGCTGGCGCTGGCGTGAAGAAATGGCCGGCCGGGCGGCCTGAGGCCGCCCGGCCAGACGCTAGCGTCAGTGCGTGCTGACGTCGTCGAACAGGGTGTAGGTCGGGTCACCTGGGTAGTTGTCGTCGTGACTGGTCAGCGTCAGGGTGTACTTGTCGCCGCTGACCAGGGTCGAGTTGACCTGCCGCCAGCCCGAGGTCGGGTTGACGCAGGTCTTGCCCAGGACCGTGGAGGTGTGGCCGGTGGTGACGTTCCGCAGGGTCGCGGTTGCCCAGTCGTAGGTCACCGTGTCCGGGCAGACCACGTCGTACCAGAAGGTCAGCGTGGTGCCGCCGGTGGCGGTGAAGGTCTGGGCGATGTTGGAGTTGCCGTTGGTGGGCGAGGTGGAGCCGGCCCGGGCAGCGAAGCTGCCGGAGTGCTGGCCGGATGAGACGATCGAGGTGGCAGCGCCGCTGGTGGTCCAGCCGGAGAAGGTCCCGGTCTCGAAACCGCCGTTGACGACGACGTTGGTGCCGCCCGACGAGCTGATCGTCCAGGTGAAGGTCGCGGACCCGTTGGCGCCCGTGGTGTCGGTGGCCGTCACCGTAACCGTGTAGGTGCCAGCCGTCGTCGGCGTGCCCGTGATCAGGCCGGTAGAGGAGTTGATCGACAGGCCCGGCGGCAGGCCGGTGGCCGAGTAGGTCAGCGTCTGGCCGCTTGCCGAGTCGGTGGCACTGATCTGCAGGCTAGCCGCGGTGCCGACGGTGCCTGACTGGCTGCCCGGGTTGGTGACTGTGACCGTGTTACCGCCGCCGCCTCCGTTGGTGACGATGGCGTGGCTGAACTCGCAGTCCCCGCCGCCGGCTCCGTCGTTGCCCCAGATGGACTGCATGGCGAACGAGCCGGTGGTCAGCGAGAGGTTAGCGGCCGGGGCACCGGGACCTTCGTTCCACGCGCACAGGTCGCCGACTTCCGAGCCGCCGGAGTTGGTGTAGCCGCCGGCCGGGTTCTGGTCGGTGACGGTCTCGGCGTACTCGTGACCGTTGACCATGGAGACGCCGTCGAGCAGGCCAGCGCTGCCCGAGTTCACGAAGTTCTCGCCGCAGGAAGTGCCGGCGTCGGTGACGTATGGCATGTTGGTGAACGCGATGTCACCGTACGGGGACGTGACTCCGACGTAGGAGTCGCCGTTCCAGTCATGCCAGGCACAGAAGCCCTGCTGCATGTAGGAGTCGGGGTCGGTGCCGGTCGGGGAGATGATGTCGTACTGGGCGTACCGGTTGGACGCCGCCGTGGTGTTGCCGAAGTGCGCGGCGGCGTTGACCGCCTCGGTGCCCAGCTGGAACGGGGTGGCGGCGGCGGGTGACGCTGTGCTCTCGTCTACCCAGACGCCAGCCAGCGCGCCGCCGGTCGGGTAGCCGACGTGCTGCGTGTTGCCCGACGGGCAGGTCTGGGTGCCGGTGGCGACGCCCTGGCAGTACTGGGTCATCACGCCCGACCACAGCTCGTTGCCGGTGCCCAGCCCCTTGAACAGCTGCTGGAGGTCCGGCGCCATGCCGCTCGGGTCACCGCTCAAGGTGACGTCACCCTGGCCGTTGGTGGACTGGTTCCCCCACTGGGAGCCGTAGAACACCAGGTAGACCTTCTCCGGGCCGTCGGTCACGCCGATCCCGTCGATGCCGCCGCCGTACGACATGTCGCTCGACGAAAGGGCCTCGGGACCTGGGTGCTTCAGCGCCCAGGCACGCATCTTGGCCAGCCGGGCCCGGGTCGGGATGACCCCGTGCCGGTACGGATGGCGATAGGTCGGGGAGTAGGGGTCCGCGGAGGAGAACATCCTGTTGATGACACTGGCGGGTGTCGGCGTCGGCCGCGTGGCGGCGGCTGCTCCGACGGAGTACTGGAGGCCGGCTGCTAAAGCAACCGCGGTGAACGCGGCTGTGCCGGCTCGGATGGCCCAGCGGCGGGGTGAGGTGGGCAGGCTCATGCTGCTCCCTTTCTTGCTGCACACGTACCTTGCTGACCTGCGCAGGCCCGGTGCCCGCACAGGCCAAGGCAGCACCACGTCGTGCTCCCTGGCCTGAACGTAACTAGTGGGATAAAGGTGGTCAATACCGATCCTGAACGATTACTGAGAAGTAGCTGGAAGGTGACGACCTTGGCCGTTCACGGTCCGCCGCTGGTGGGATAGGCGGAACCGGTGCCAGTCGTTCAGCGTCCAACTTGAGATGGGCGGCCTTCGCGGCCGCCCGCGGATTGGGAGGCAGGAATGCGCGGGACGTCGCTCGTGGCGACCGTATTGGCAATCGGGGCGTCCGTGCTGGCAGTCGGCTGCGGCCAGCCGTCCAGCACCAGCACCGGCACGGGCCCAGTATCGGTCCCTAAGGTGCAGGCCAGGTGCGTGACGCCGAAGCTGGCCGCCTCCGGCGGCACACTGACGATCACGGACAAGGACAACGGCAAGTCGTTCTGCATCGTCACGGGGACCGGCGTGTACGTCTTCCTGCACGGCACGCCAATGCACATGTGGGCTCACCTGCACCCTAGCTCCGCGGCGCTCCAGCCACGGGCAAGCGGCAGGATGATGCTGATGCGAGGCGTGACCGGAGGCTACTTCGTCGCGATGCGCTTCGGTACTGCCACCCTGACGTCAGCCCGGACCCCGTGCCACATCAGCGCGGGATTCACCCCTGGCGTGCACTGCACCGCGCGGTACTTCTTCCGGGTGAGCCTGGTCATCCGCGGCCGGGCCTGACCGCTTTACTCCCCGGCCGTTCTACTCCCCGGCCGGGGCGGCTCAGTGACCGCGAAAGGCCTCCTCCAGCCACCACGAGCCGTGCTCGGCAGTGACCCTGGCATGGATCAGCAGCGGCGCGTCCCGCGGTCCGTCCAGCCATTCCCGTACCGGGCCGAGATCGCCGACGCCGCGCACCGTGAGCGCCGTGCAGCCGAACCCGCGGCCGATCGCGGCGATGTCGGCCGGCGGGAACCGCACGGTATCCAGCGGATGCCCGTGCGGCCCGAAGTGATGCACCTCGGCGCCGTAGGCGTCGTCGTCGTAGACCACGATGACCATCGGCAGGCCGAGCCGGACCGCCGTCTCCAGCTCGCTCACCCCCATCAGGGCGCCGCCGTCGCCGAGCGCCGCGACCACCAGCCGGTCAGGGCGGGCGATCGCCGCCCCGATCGCCGACGCCAGGCCGAGGCCAACCGACTGGTACGCCTGGGTGAAGCAGAAACCGTCGGCGTCCGGGACCGACAGGTACATGCTCGGATAGCCCATGAAGTTGCCCGAGTCCACCGCGACGATCCGCTCGGCGGGAAGCATGTCGTCGAGCGCGATCGTCAGGCTACGGGGATCGACCTGGCCAGCCGCGCTCTCGTCGGAGAATGGCACGTCGCGCCACCGGCACTGGCTGGCGATCCGGTCGCGGAGCTCGGGATAGCGGTAGCCGGTGACCGGAGCGGCCGGCCCGCCAGGCTGGCCGGCCGATGCCGGTCCGCTTCCCGGCCCGGCGCCGAGCAGGTCGGCGGCCGCCCGCGCGGTCAGGGCGGCGTCGCCGGTCACGCCGAGCGCCACCTTCCGGTGCCGGCCGATGGCGCTGGCGTCGTCGTCCACCTGCACGACCGCGGCGCCCGGCCCGATCAGGTTGCCATGCCGGAGCGTCCACATGTTCAGTGAGCACCCCCAGCCGACGACAAGATCAGCACCGTGAATCAGGTCGGCCGCGAGCGGCGAGGCGAAGCCGCCGCTGATATCCAGATCCCACGGGCTCCCCCGGAACAGGCCCTTGGCCGCGGCCGAGGTGGCCAGCAGCGCGCCGCACGCATCTGCCAGCCGTTCCAGGTCATGGCGGGCGCCGGAGCAGCGGGCGCCTCGCCCGGCGATGAACACCGGGCGCCGGGCACCGGCCAGCAGGTCGGCCAGCGCGCTGACGGCCTGAGCCGGCGGCGCCACGGCAGCTGGTCGCTCGGCCGGGCTGATCGCGGCCGGGGTGCATTCGCCGGCCTGCACGTCCAGTGGCAGCGCCAGCACGACCGTGCGGCGCTCCCACGCCGCCGTCCGGTACGCGCGCACGGTGTCGTCCACCGCGAACCCGGGCGAGTGCAGCCGTGCGGGAACCGCGCCGACGGCTTTCGCGATCGAGCCGACGTCGATATAGAAGTTCGACCGGACCGCCCCGGCCGCGACGTCGGCGGCCAGGACGACCAGCGGAGTGCGGCTCTTGGCGGCTTCCGTGATCGACGTGAGCGCGTTGGTCAGGCCAGGTCCCTGGTGCACGGTAACGATCCCGGGCCGGCCGGCCAGCCGGGCCCAGGCGTCGGCCATGCTGGCCGCGCCACCTTCGTGCCTGGCGGCGACATACCGGGCGCCGCGGCTGATCAGCGCGTTCGTGACATGGAAATTGCCGCTGCCTACCACGCCGAAGACGGTGTCGGCACCGAGCTCGGCAAGCGCCCCGGCGACCGCGTCGCTGACCAGCATCAGGAACGCTCGACCAGGGCGAGCACCCGGCAGGGGCTGCCCGAACCGCCGCTGATCGGCAGCGGGCCGGCGATCAGGACCGCGCCGGTGGCCGGCAGCGCGGCCAGGTTCTGGAGCTGGGTCAGGCCGTACTTCCCGGCGCCGAGCAGCATGGAATGGCAGGGAAACGGCGGGTCGAACGAATGCGCCGCGCCCGCGTCGGTCCCGACGGTCTCCGTGCCAAGCCCGATCACCGGGGCCTCCTCAGCCAGCCAGCGAGCGCACTCGACCGAGATGCCGGGCGTGTGCGGCCCGGTCTCGCTCGCGTTCAGGAACTCCTCCTGGCTCTGCGACCTGGCGTCCCAGCCGGTCCGGTACAGCAGCCAGCCGCCGGCCGGCAGCGGGCCGTGCTCGGTCTCCCACTGCCTGACGTGATCGATCTCGAGCAGGAAGTCGGGATCCGCGGCGGCCTGTGCGCTGAAGTCAAGCACCACGGCCGGCGCGATCAGCCGTCCGGCCGGAACCTGCGCGACGTCGTCGCCGTCGCGGCCGGTCACCCAGTGCACCGGCGCGTCGAAGTGGGTGCCGGTGTGCTCGCCCGTGCTGATGTCGTTCCAGTACCACGCCGGGCCGTTCTCGTCGTACCGGCTGAGCTGGTGCAGCGCGAAAGACGCCGTGTTCTTGAACGGTTCAGGCAGCTTGATCACCGGGGTGGCTGAGTCCAGCCGCGCGGTCAGGTCAATGACCTCGACCGCGGCTGACCGCAGCGCGGCGATGAGCGCGTCGAGCACGGGCATGGGGGCGCCTCCGGTAGCTAGGAATTGTCCATCCGCTAGCAGCCTGCCGCACGCGCCACCGGCTGTGCAGCCTAATGCGCGGTGATGGCGCCCAGCAGATGGTCAAGCATCGCTATCTGGCGGTCCGCCGGCACCCGGTCCGGGTAGAGCACCCGCTCGGCGCTGAGCCCGTCGATCAGCGCGACGAACTGATGCGTGGCGAAGTCCAGGTCGGTGCGCCCGGCGAGTTCCCCCAGCTCGGCCGCCTGCCGCAGATGCAGGCTCAGCCTGGCCCACAGCCGCTCGAACTCACGATGCTGAAGTTCCCTGAGCTCCGGCGTGCCCAGCGCCCGGCCCCAGAAGCTGATCTCGATCTGCGCCTCGAGATCCCGCTGTCCGTCCAGCGGAAGCGCCTCGAGCATCACTGCCCGCAGCGCGGCCAGGCCGGCCAGACCGGCGGCCGCCCGGTCCATCCGGGCGCCGACCCGCCGGTGCGACAGCACCAGCGCCGAGCCCATGATGTCGGCCTTGTCGTCGAAGTAGTGCGCCAGGATGCCGCGCGAGCAGCTGGCTTCCCTGGCGATGGCGCGGATGGTGGCGCCGGCGATCCCGTCCCTGGCGATCACGCGCCAGGTCGCCGCCAGGATCTCATCCCGTTTCGCGTCGGTGTCAACGATCTTCGGCATGGCTGGCAGCCCGGTCGGCGGCGAACGCTGCCCGCTCGCTCTGTTTTTTGGTCGGACATCCGTCTAACATCCGCATTAGTGTACCGCCAGCCCGCTGACGAGCCTGGCACCATCCGTCAGCAGCTCGTCAGCTACAGCGTCCGCCTGCTCGCCGATGGCATGGCCGTCGGCCGCGCTGGCAATCTGAGCGTGCGCCTCGGCGACACGGTCCTGATCACCCCGTCCGGCGTCAGCTACGACGACCTGACGGCGGCCGACATCTGCGAGGTCGGCATGGCCGGCCAGCTCAGCGGGCCGACCGCCAATGCCTCGTCCGAGACCCCGATGCACCTGGCGGTCTATGCCGCGACCGACGCCGGCGCCATCGTGCACACGCACTCGCCTGAGGTGATCGCGCTGTCGGCGGTCGGCGACGAGCTTCCCGCCATTCACTACGCGATCGTCGACCTCGGCGGTCCGGTCCGGGTCGCGCCTTACCGGCGATTCGGGTCGGATGACCTCGCCCGTGAGGTGGTAGCCGCGCTCGACGGCCGCCGCGCGGCGATCCTGGCCAATCACGGCGCCGTGACCTATGGCGCGACCCTGGCCAAGGCGTACGAGCGGGCGCTGCTGCTCGAATGGCTGGCCCGCGTCTACCGGCTGGCGGTCTGCGCTGGCACGCCGCGCACTCTCAGCGAGGCCGAGCTTGACGAGGTGGCCGGGCACGCCCGCCGGATCAGGTACGGCGCGACGCGGGGCGACGGCCGATGAGCGGGCGATCGCTGGGCAGCGTCGTCGTGCTCGGCGCGCACATCATCGACGTGCTCGGCAGGCCGGTGCTCCAGATCCCGCCCGGCCAGGGCAGCGTCCGGCTCGACGAGATCCGGGTCACGGCGGCGGGCACCGCCGCGGCGACCGGCGTTGACCTTGCCAAGCTCGGAGCTCAGGTGACGTCCGTCGGCGCGATCGGCGCCGACCTGCTCGGCGACCTGCTGGTCAGTGCCCTGGAGCGGCACGGCGTCGGCACCGGCGGCCTGGTGCGCAAGCCCGGCGCGCAGACATCGGCCACGATCCTGCCGATCCGCCCGAACGGCGAGCGCCCTGCGCTGCACGTGCCTGGCGCGACGTCCGCGCTGACCCTCGCCGACATCGACCTGTCCGTGCTGAGGAACTGCCGCGCGCTTGTCGTCGGGGCTCCGGACGCGCTCGGCGAGCAGGCCAGCCGCTGGCTTCCCGAGGTGGCCGACGCCGCGCGGGCCGACGGGGCGCTGGTCTTCGTCGACACCCTGCACCAGGGCAGCAGGCGAGATTTCGACCGGATATCCGGCCTGCTCGCCCGCGCGGACTGGTTCGCGCCCAACGCCGATCAGCTCCTCGCCCTGACCGGCCGGAGCGAGATTGGCGACGCGGTGGCCGACGTCCTGGCGCTCGGCACCGGCGGCGTGGCGGTCACCATGGGCGGCGACGGCTGCCTGGTCGCCACGGCCGCCCGCGCGCCGGTCTGGCTGAACGCGATCGGCGTGCCGGTGATCGACACCACTGGCTGCGGCGACGGCTTCAACGCCGGCATGGTCGCTGGCCTGCTGCTCGGCCGCGGCCCGGTCGACGCGGCCAGGCTCGGCATCGCCTGCGGGGCGCTCGTCGCCACCGGCCTGGGCTCGGACGCCGGCATTGTCAGTCTCGATCAGGTTCTCGACTTCCTCAGTTCGCGGACGCAGGCACGGGAGGCATCGTGGCCAGTCAGCTCGGCCAGCTAGCCGGAACCGCACAGCGCACGGCCGACACCGCGCTGCGCGCGCGGGCCAGCGCGGCGATTCCCGGCGGGATGTACGGGCATCAGGCCGTGAGCAGCCTGCCGCCCGAGTACCCGCAGTTCATGCGCGGCGGCGTCGGCGCCAGGGTGACCGACGTCGACGGCAACTCCTACGTCGACCTGATGTGCAGCTACGGACCGGTCGTGCTCGGCCACCGGCACCCAGGAGTGGAGCTCGCGGCGCGTGACCAGGAGGCTCTCGGTGACTGCCAGAACGGCCCCGGGCCGGTCCTGGTCGAGCTGGCTGAGCTGCTGGTCGCGACGGTCACGCACGCCGACTGGGCTATGTTCGCCAAGAACGGCACCGACGCGACCACGATGTGCTGCACGATCGCGAGGGCGCAGACTCACCGGCGGCTGATCGCCGTCGCCCGCGGCGCCTATCACGGTGCCGCGCCATGGTGCACGCCCAGGCCGGCCGGCACGACCGAGGCCGACCGGGCCAACCTGCGGCTGTTCGACTTCAACGACCTGGCCAGCGCGCGGGCCGTGGCCGAGCAGGCCGGCGAAGATCTGGCCGGGATCATGGTCAGCCCGTTCCGGCATGACGCCGGGTACGACCAGGAACTGGTGGACCCCGCGTTCGCGCGCGGGCTGCGCGAGCTGTGCGATCAGACCGGAGCGGCGCTGATCCTGGACGACGTGCGGTGCGGATTCCGGCTGCACCACGGCTCAAGCTGGGAGCCGATCGGCGTGCTGCCCGACCTGTCGGCCTGGAGCAAGGCCATCGCCAACGGCTACCCGATCGCCGCCGTGCTGGGCGCCGAGAGGTTCAGGGACGGCGCCCGGCAGATCTTCGTCACCGGGTCGTTCTGGTTCTCCGCCGTCCCGATGGCCGCGGCGATCGCGACGATCAGGGCGCTGAAGGCGCAGGACGCCGTGGCGGCGATGGAGCGGGCCGGAACCATCCTGCGAGACGGAATCCTCGCTCAGGCGGCCGAGTCCGGTTTCGACGTCAGCTACACCGGCCCGGTGCAAATGCCGTACCTGACCTTCGCAGGCGACAGTAACCACGTGCTGGCCACCGAGTTCGCCGCGCAGGCCGTCCGTCGTGGCGCCTTCATCCATCCGCGGCACAACTGGTTCGTCTCCGCGGCCATGACGGACGACGACATCGCCGTAGCCCTGGCCGCTACCGGCGAGGCCTTCGCCGCCCTCCGCCGCGCGACGGCGGACCGGCACTGACTCCCAAGTTCCCAACCTCAAAGGGAGGGTCAGCAATGTCCAGCACCGCAGGAGAGCACGCAGGGCGTGCCGAGTCCCCCAGGTCGGCCGCGACGGCCGACCTGCTGAACGGCCAGTCGGGAGAGGAGGCGATCCTGGCGCGGGCCGGCTACACGCCGGAGCTGAGGCGGTCGCTGAAGTTCTTCTCGATGTTCGCCATCGCCTTCTCGATCATCTCCATCACCACCGGCATCTTCCTGAACTACGGCTTCGGCCTGTCGTACTGGGGGCCGGCATCAATCTGGACCTGGCCGATCGTGGGCGTCGGC
Organism: Streptosporangiaceae bacterium; assembly: GCA_035604275.1. GTDB lineage: Bacteria > Actinomycetota > Actinomycetes > Streptosporangiales > Streptosporangiaceae > Chersky-822. The sequence goes on from DATNIU010000183.1 coordinate 10,919, forward strand.
AACCTGATGATCGCGCTGGTGGTGGCCGAACTGGGCACTCGCATCCCGCTGGCCGGCTATGCCTACCAGTGGAGCGCGCGGCTGGTGAACCCGACCTACGGCTGGTTCGTAGGCTTCGCCGGCCTGCTCTACATGGCGGTCGGCGGCGGCGCGATCATGCTCGGCGTCGCGGCACCGCTCCTGATCAGCGAGTTCAACGACACCTCGCCGAGCCCGCATTGGTGAATCACGACCCGACCATCTACGCGTTCGCGCTGGCCGGCCTGCTCGGCGCCTTTACCCTCGTCGGCTTCGAGCTCGCGGCTGACATGTCGGAAGACGCGGTCAACCCGCGGCGCAGCGTCCCGCGCGGGGTCATCTGGGCAGTGGCCGGCTCGGCGGTCCTGGGCATGATCGCCCTGATCGGGTTCACGGTGGCGATCCCGGACCTGAAGACGGTCGAGTCCTCACCGCTGCCGCTGCTGACGATCGCCGGCTACTGGCTGCCATCCTGGCTGGTGAAGGTGTTCGTCGCCTTCGTGGTGTTCTCGATGTTCGCGATCCTGGTAGTAGGCGCCGGGGCCCAGGCGCGGCTGGCGTACTCGATGTCGCGCGACAACATGCTGCCGTTCTCCGGCTCACTGCGGAAGATCAACGTCAGGTCGCAGACTCCGATCATCGCGCTGCTCGTCTTCGCCGTCGTCGATGTTGGCGTGATGATCTACGGATACCTTCAGGCCAGCGCGTTCGCGACGCTGGTCGGGGCAACAGCGATCATCCCGTACATCATCTACTTCCTGATCACGCTCGGCTACGCATACAAGCGGCGCACGCTCGACAGCCTGCCAGGCGCGTTCTCGCTCGGCCGGTGGGCCTGGCCGGTGATCGGCTTCGTGCTCGTCTACAGCGCCCTGATCATGGTGGTGCTCGCGGTGCCCGGGCCGTTCCACGCCGCGGACAGAGTCGTCCTCTATGGCATCGGCGTCGCTCTGCTCTGGTACGTCTGCGCGCTGTTCTGGCGGCTCAGAGGCGGAAGGGCAGGGGTCAGGCCGATCGAGGATCTCGCCGAGTAAGAGCCGGCGGCGTGGCCGCCACGGGTGCGAGCGACGGTGACCGGGGGGCTGTGGCTGCGCAGGGTGCGGGTCCGGTCGGGGCTGGTGGCGGTCATGGTGCCGTTGGCGTTCAGGACGACGTCCCAGCCCCACTGGTCGGGCACGCAGCGGGGCAGACTGTCAAGCGACTGGCGCTGCGGCGCTAGCGACGGTGCCAGCCGAAGACCTCTACCGTGTCAGGGCGTCGTCCCGGCCGCCAAGGTAGCGCGACATCCCGAGCAGCGACACGTTACCCAGGGAACAGGCGCGGTGCGGGGGCGACGGTGGAGACAACCAGAGGGGCAGTCTGATGGCCAGCGCGCAGTGGCATGACACCATCGGAGCCACCTACACCGTGACGCGGTGCACCGAGCCGCGGATCGCCCAGCAGATCTGGGCAGCACTCGGCGATGCCCGGACCGTACTGAATGTCGGGGCGGGCACCGGCTCCTATGAGCCCTCCGACCGGGACGTCACCGCGGTGGAGCCGTCTGCGGTCATGCGGGCGCAGCGCCCGGCAGGCGCAGCGCCGTGCGTGGCTGCCACTGCGGAGAGCCTTCCGTTCGAGGACCAGTCCTTCGACGCCGCGATGGCCTTTAGCACCGTTCACCACTGGACCGACCCGATCGCCGGGCTGCGCGAGATGCGGCGCGGTGCCCGCCCCGTGGTGGTGTTCACATTCGACACCGGTCACCCTAGCCAGTTCTGGCTGACTCGCGACCTACCTGCCCGAGTTCGCCCCTTCCTCGTCGGCCGGCCTTCGCTGACCGAGCAGGCCCGCGATCGGAGCCCGGATGGAGCCGGTGCTCATCGCGTGGGACTGCGCTGACGGCTTCTTCGAGGCATACTGGCGCCGGCCCGAGGCATACCTCGACGATCATGTCCGCCGCGGAATACCGGTATGGGCCAGAGTCGGGCCAGCCGCCGAGCAGCGGGCAGTGCACAGCCTCCGTGATGACCTCGCATCCGGTCGGTGGGCCGAACGCAACCGCGACCTCGTCGATCTCGAGGAAGCAGAGCTTGGCCTGCGCCGGCGGCCTGGCTGCTGCCGCTGAGCGTGGACGGGCTGATCCTGGCTGCGTCCCTGGTGCTGCTGCACGAGTCGCGGAACGGGCGGGACGCGACGGGCCTGGCCCAGCTGATGCTCTGGCTCGGCATCAGTGCGACCATCGGCGCGAACGTGGCCTACGGCGCGGGGTTCGGGCTGCTCGGGGCGGTGATCTCGGCCTGGCCCGCGGTGGCGTTCATCGGCGCGGTGGAGATGGTCATGCAGCTCGTGCGCCGGGCCCCCAACGGGCGCGCGCCGACAGGCAAGCTATCAGCATGATCATCAACCGGCACGGCGCGACGGCTCAATGTCTGGGTGCTTATGGAAGTCGACACTATTTGGCTACTGACTATGTGGCTACGGGCAGTCGGGTTGCCGGGGACGCCACCCTCGCATAATGGCCAGAGGCGGCAAGCTGATCAGCGTTGGCCCGCTCCCGATCTGGCCGCTGCAGATCAGCGGTCAGAGTTCGGGTGAGCACTGCTTCGCTGATGTCCAGTGCGGATGCAAGCCCAGGCGGCGTCGTACGGCGTCCGAGTGCGCACGCATCCCTTGTCTGGGCAAGGCGTCGCATCTGCTGTCCTGTGAGCAGGCTGACGCAGCCTTGGTGCGCGAGGATGTCGCGGGCCGCGTACCCGTCGCCTATCTGCACGATCTGGTCGGTCAGCTCTCTTGCCTGGGTCCCCACGCGAGGGTTGCGGCTGAGACGGCCCGCGTCCACGGCTGACAGCACCAGGCGAGTGTGGAAGACCGCCAGGCCGGGTTGGAAGCCGAGCCGGCGGCAGTGGTCCAGCATGGTGTCGATGTCATGGCTGGCGGGGCGGCGGCGGGGCGGGACGCATAGCGCGGTCAGGCACGCGGTGACCTCGTTCTCCCAGGGTTCGCCTGGAGCGGTGTCGGTGAGGAGGTGGCGGGCACCGTCGTAGTCGCCGGTGGTGGCGCAGGCGAGGATGGCGACCTGCCGGCCGTCGAGCATGCGCCTGCCGACGCCGTGATGGTGCTGGAGGTGGCCGAGGGCTTCTTGCCATCGTCCGGCAGTGGTCAGGGCGCGGGTGCCGTCAGCGATGATGACCCGCCACAGCCACTGATGTACTTCCTGGCGATCGGCCTCGGTGACGGTGAGATCGGCCGGCATTGTGATGCCGTCGAACATCACTGCCGTGCCCTCTGCGATGGCGTCGTAGAGGGAGCGGAGCATCCGGTGCGCTTGGTCGCCGTGGCCGGCCCGGATGTGCAGCCGGGCGAGGTTTATCAGTGGCTCCAGAGCGCGTATCGCTTCCATGCCGCCCAGCGGGCAGGCGCGCAGGTAGGCGGCGGCGTGCCGATGGCACCACTGGCGGGCCACGTCGGGCAGGCCAAGGTCGGAGGCCAAGAGAGCGGCCTGGTTGAAGACGCTGGAGGCTAAACCCTGGTATGCGTCCCGCTGTGCCGCGTCGGCAAGCTCGGCGAGCCTGGCCACGCGGGCCGGGAGCGGCAGGCACACCGGCCGGACCCGGGCTACGAGCGGGAACCGTAGGGCTATCGGCCCGTTGGGATCCATGGCCTCACCTCCGATGACAGGGCCGGGATCGGTCAGGCGGCCGGCAACGACCTGATGCGCTGCGGGACAGGCGGTTCGAGCTGGCGGCTAGCTCACTGCCACTGGATGGCGATCCGGTTCAGCGGTGTGTCGAAGGCGAAGCGGCCAAGGCGAGGCTCGGCGGCGTCGCTGGCAAAGGACTCGATCTCGAACACGGCCTCGCGTGAGCGGTAGACGCGATCCCAGGTACGCATGGACTCCGCGACCAGGGCCGCCAAGTCGTCGCGGCGTGGCCCGTGTCCGATGACCCCGAACTCCCACAGCTTGCCACCCACTTCGGTGCGCTCAGGCGACAGGCGCCGGGTGAGGTAGGTCAGAGCGCCCTTCTCGAACGCCGCGGTGGAACTCGGGTACGGGTCGGTGAGCAGGCCGCTGGCGATGGCTTGTTTCGTCGCGGGCATCTGGTTCAGGCCGCTGGGCAGCGTGCAGGTCAGCCAGAGTTCCATCCATTCGGGCGACTCCATGGCACGGAAGAGCACCCCGGACCACACCACGGTGCGCGACTGGTCCAGGACACCGGCCAAGGCACCGGGGTCCGCCTGCTGTTCGCTGTGGACCTGGAGGAGCACCGAACCGTCCGAAGTCACCGGGATCATGCGCCGGTCATCGCTGGCGATCCCGTGCCGCAGCGGCATGAACGTGTTCATCTCGCTGCTGACACTGCGCCACGCCCCGCGCTTGCGCTCGTAGGCGATGGATCGGGACACGCTGCCGCGCAGCCGCTGGGACACGAGCAGCCGACCGCCGGGCGCGAGCTGGTCCATCCAGGCGTGCGGGATGCCGTGCGCGCCGACCGTCGCGATGATCCGGTCATACGGCGCGCCGCCTGGGTGGCCGAGCGCCCCGTCGCCGCAGATGACGGTGACGTTGCCGATGCCCGCTGCGGCCAGGTGCGACCGGGCGCCGTGCACGAGGTCATCGTCCACGTCGATCGTGGTGACGTGCCCGCCAGCTCCGACCAGGCGCGCGAGCAGGGCGGCGTTGTAGCCGGTGCCGGCGCCCAGTTCCAGCACCCTGTCGCCGGGCTGGGGCTGGAGCTGTTCCAGCATGAGCCCGACCACGCCCGGCTGCGACGCGCAACTGATCGATGTCCCGTCACTGGCCTGCTTGATGTCGACCGTCGAGTTGGCGTACGCGGCTTCGAGAGGCGCACCCGGGACGAACAGGTGGCGGGGCACGGCCCGCAGCGCCTCCTCGATCCGGGGCATCCGCACCCGGTCTTCGCTGATGATCTGGTCGACCAGGGCGTTGCGCAGGCGTCTTGCGACGGTATCTGCATCTTCAACGGTGTCGCTGGTCACCACGCCGAGGCTAGTGCCCTGCGGGCTCGCCGCGGATGCGGACACGGCGGCGTTGTCACTTGTTCCCATGACCACTTCTTTCGCTAGTGCTGACAACACGCTCTGGTCTTCGGCAGGGAGGTCGGCCCGGTTGGCATGGAAGATCACATGGTGGGCGAGAATGGCTCGCAGGCCCCTGGTCAGCCCTCCGACGTGTGCGAGGTGAGCCAGAGTCTGCCCGGTGTGCTCGAAGGCGGTCACCCATCGGTCGTGCCCGTCGAGCGAGTAATTGCCGTCGCAGAGGGCTCGGGCGCTGACGGTCATGAGCTGGCGCATCGCGGAGGCCATGGCGGCCGCCTGCTCAGGATGAAGCGGCTCTCCGGCCGGGCGTAGTTCGGCGACCTTGGCCCACACGTCGCCTTGTTCGTACCAGTCCAGGCCAGCCGCGCGCATCATCGCGCTGCACAGCAGGACGGCGGTCTGCCGCCGGCCCAGATGCCGGGCTGCGGGGGACGGGTCGTAGGTGAGCAGGTGATGGCTGTCGTGGTGGAAGAGCGCGTGAGCGGCGTCCATGGCCGCGTCGCCGCCGAAGGTGAACGTCTCAGGCTCGTAGATCCCCGGCGCGCAGCCGGCGATCTGGCCCTCGGCGGCTAGCCGGTCGAGCAGGCGGTCGATGACGGTCGGCGCAGGGCCGTTGTGCAAGTAGCGCAGCGGCCACGGCTGCTTGTTCATGAACCACCAGCCGTGCAGGACGCCTGCGGCTTCGGCGGCGATCAGGGCCGGGCCTATGGCCTCCGACGCGACCCGCCCGGCGGTCTTGCGGTCGGGGAACTTGATGTTGTGCTGGCGCCATGCGGCTTGGGCTTTGGGCATCGCATCCTCGCGAGCGGTCTGAGCGGTCATCTGATCAGCAGGCAGGCGTCCCAGACACAGCAGGGCGGTGCGGCGGTGCCGGGTGCCAGTACGGCCAGGGCAACGCCGGCCGCGCCGTCCAGGAGCCCCGGCCCTCGGTCAGCTGCGGTCAGGAGCGCCGTGGCGGCGCGTTCCGGGTCGGCGCCCGGAGGGTGGACGGCGTTGAGCAGGCCGGGGAGCAGGGCGCGCAACTCGTCGGCGGTCGGCGCAAGGGCGTCGGCCGCAGCGCGCGGTGACGTGCGCGAGGCCCGCGAATCCGTGGCACAGCGAGATATCGGTCGTCGCGGCGAGCTGAGCGGGATCAGTCAGAGCGCGGATGAGCGCGTGTTCTGCCAGGAGCTGGCGGCCGGTGTCGCCGAGGGCCAGGGCGGCGAGCTGTTGTGCGCGAGCCATGCCTGCGGTGCCGTAGCACCAGGACGGGCGCTGGGCAGCGGGCGGTATGAGGCCGCCGGTACGCAGCTCGGCCCGGGTGACCCAGTAGGGCCAGGCCGGCCCCGCGACCGTGCCGGCGCGCCAGCGGTCCAGCCACCTGCAGATCGCGCGGATAGCGCCGTGCTGTCCGTGCACCGTTATCCCTCGCCGGGCGGCGAGGGACAGCAGGCTCAGAACGCCGGAGATTCCATGGGCGAGACCGTTGTTGGCGTGGCCGCCAGGGAACCGGTCGTCGGCACGGCCGGAGGGCCCTGACAGCGTCCACCAGCCTGGCAGCGTTTCCCCGCCGATGGTGAGCGAGTCGGTGAGGCGGACGAGGTATTCCAGGACGGCGTACACCGCGCCGCTGTGGTCGCGGCGCAGCAGGTAAGCGCCGTAGCCTGTCAGACCCTGGAGCGCGTCGAACTCTGCGAGCGCGGGCAGGTTCCCGCGGTCGATCCGGGTCTGCGCGGCGGCGAGGCGGCGGCGGGTGTCGATGACGATCTGCCGGTCCAGGGCATCGAGTCCGCGCTGGCAAGAGCCGGGGAGCTGGCCGGATGCGCAGGCCAGGGCGTGCGCGAGGGCAGGCGCCCCGTAGGAAGGGTGGCTGTCAGCCCCGCTGGTGACCGGCGTGCGGGTGGCGGCGGTGAGCCAGTCGCGGGCGCGCTGCCACGGTGCCAGCCCGGCAGCGGCGAGTTCGATGTGCAGCAGGGCGATGCCCGGGATGCCGTGCGCGAGTGATTGTGACCACCATGCCTGGGCACGCCGACCGGCGGGTGCGGTGTCGGGGTCGGCTAGCCGCGTCCCGATCACGCCGGTCAGCTCACAGGCTGGGTGCTGCGTCATGCGGTCCTCCCGTGGTGCGGGCCGTCCAGGTAAGGGCAGCGGACCGCGCGAGGTACAGGCAGATGGCCTCCTCGGCGAAGTCGACGGCAACGGCGCGCACGAAGTGGACGTGGAGCAAAGAGCCCAGAACGTCGCCGGTGTTGATGCCGTGCGTATCCGGGCCAGGCAGGTGAGTGCGGTAGGCCGCCAGGGCCTGGTCCCGATCAGCCCACGCCTCCGCGATCGCAGTGCCGCCGGGGACCGTGCGAAGCGCCGCCCAGTCGCGCCGGGGATCGGCGATCGTGACGGCTTCGCTGAAGATATGGCGGTCAACCCGCGCGGGCACTGCGGAGGGGACGTGGTCGACCAGCCAGCGAGTTCCCGCCTCAGTAGAGCCCAGGAAGGCGCTTGCGATCGCCAGGCTGTGAGCGGCAGCCAGCGCCCGCCTGCCGGGGCGTGATGGCTGGCGGAACTGGGCGAGGAGGGCGCGTGAGTCGGCGCGGAAGACATCCTCGGCCGCTGTCAAGGCCGCCCCGGAACCCCAGCGGCCTGTTTCGGGATGCGAGGTGCAGTACCGCACCTCCCGCAGGAGCCCGATGTGATGCAGTTCGTCGGACCAGGCGCTCACTGCACGGGCAACCTGGCCGAACTGTTCAGGATCGGCCAGAGTGATCCGGAGCCGCAGATGCTGGCCGGGATCGCGGAACCGGACGTACCACCAGGACGGCTGGCGAAGCTGGTCGAGCAGCACGGGCAGGTAGTCGGCCAAGATGGTGTCCTGGCGGCGGATGTCTCCGTACAAGCTGGCGAGCAGCACCGACGACGTGGCCGGGAGCTGCCCCTGGCCGCGCCTGATGGTCCGCGCGACGGTGGGCCGGGGAAGGCGCGGCCACGCCGACGGCCTGGCCGCTCTCAGCGGGACGACGATTTCGTGAGCCCGGCCGCCGCACCAGCCGGCATCCTGCGGCGCTTCGGTGAGAAGGGCGTGCGCGCTGCGGTCCAAGCCGGCGCGCAGCAGGACGCGGTGGCCGGGCTGGTCCAGGTCCAGCGCGAGCAGCCGGTCCCCCTCGGTCAGGTACACCCGTCGCGGGAGATGGCGCCTTTCCTGCCAGGTGGTCAGGGCGTCGTCCCACGCGGGCCAGGGCTGCGAGCGGTCAGGAAGCTCAGCTGCCTCCAGCCGCCACCGGGCCGGGGACAGTATGGTGCGCCCGTAGCGCAGGCGAGGCAGGAACGGCATCGTCCGTGCCGCCCCCCAGTCGAACACGGTCACAGCGGCGCACTGGGCGCGGCTGAGTTCGGTCAGGAACCGGGCGAGCGGTGGGGTATGGGTATCCAGGTTCAGCGCGTGCATGCCCACGGCCTCCAGCCTGACGCCGCGCGCTGGCGCAGCCAGGTACATCCGGCGGCCGTCGCAGCCCACGGCCAGGTCCTGCACGGTCAGGACGTGATCGGCGGGAGCGCGGTGCTCCTCCAGGCTGATCACAGTCGGCAGCACCTGCCGGGACCGGGTGACGTGCGCTGTCTCCGGCATCAGCGGCGGGAACGACAGCTGCGCCGCGATGGTCGCATCGTCCGCGCACGGCAGCTCCGCCAGCCCGGCGGTCAGCCGGCCGCGTTCCCTTCGTGCCAGGACATGGAGGAACCGCCCGGTGCCGACGCCCGCGCCTCGTGAGAGGCTCACCACCTCCAGCAGGAAATTCCCGCGCCGGAGGCCGGCCAGGCTGGCGGCGTGCACCCGTACCGTTACCTCCAGGTGCGGCGGCAGCCGCACCTGCTCAGGTCCCAGTTCCAGGGACGCGATCAGCGGCTCGTCGACGATTACCTCGTCGCGGCCATCAAGCGCGGCACCCTGCGCCAGCCGGATCAGCGCTTCGTCCCGTCCCGACATCGGCAAGCGGGGCTCTGCGGTCACCGAGCCGGGGTAGCCGTCGGGAAACCCGATCCCGCTGTCGGCGATAACGTCAAGAACGGGCACCAGGGAGCCGATCCCGAACCGCTCATAAAACCGCTGGTGATACGACTTCCAGGCATCGCTGCCGTAGGGTGCCGCGCTCAGCCGGGCAAGGGCAAGCGCGGCGCGCTCTGCCTCCCGGGCCACTGGCCAGGGCAGGGAGATGGTGGCGTCCAGCCGCAGGTCCACCGCGAGCGGGTGACGGCGGACCGGGATCAGATCGCTCATTTTCGCGGCCACGGCGGCCCGCGCCGCCCGGCCCTGACCGGCAGGACGCGCATTGCAGTCGGCCAGCATCACCCGGATCTCCCGGAGCGCGCGCACCAGCTCGGCGACCGGCACGACGCTCAGGGCGCATGCGGCTTCCAGCTGCGCCACGAGGTATCCCAGGGGATCAGTCTCAGTGCCGGGCGCATGCATGCCGGTGATGAGCGCGCGCCTGGCGACCAGTTCCGTGAGCATCGCGGTAACCCTCTGCGGCCCGGCTGCGGGGAAGTCCGCCAGGATCTTCACGCTCAGGTCGTCCATCCGAATCGGGGCACGAGCCGCCACCAGGGCGGCGCTCACCGGCGCGGTGCGCCGCAGCGAGACCTCCACGGCCCCTAGTCCCCGCTTCTGCCCGTTCGGCTGGTACGGCACGAACACCCGGTCACCGCGGGTCATCAGCGCGTTATTCGCGACCACGGGCAAGCGCGCCAGCAGCTCAGGACAGCGCTCCAGCCGTGTCGTTACGGCCGCCAGCCATTCCGCCGCGGCTCCCGCTACCGCCCGGTGCTCCAAGCCCCAGTCCGCCTGAGCGTGCGTCCCGAAAGAAGCGACCGTCACGCCCGCGAACAGGCCAAATGGCGTGGCACGGCTTTCCGCGCGCAGCAGATAACGGGCAACAGCTAACGCTGCACGCCGGACGTCGCGCGCCGCCGGGTTCTCCGCCTGGCACAGGCCACGTACCTGCCCGGCGAGCACCGGGCTAGCATGCCGCAGTCCCTCGGCACAGTCATCTGCCGTCAGCACGGCACGTAGCCAGGCAACCTGGCAGGCGGTGCGGACAGGGTCAGGACCGGAATCGGTCAGGTCAGGCCACGGCGGAACGTTCAGCGCAGGCCGGGCGCAAGCGCGCACGAGCGCCGCGCCGAAAGACCTGAACGCACAAGCCTGAGCAGCCACACCCTTACCTCCGCCGGGACGGCGGCCGGTGCCATCGGCGCATAGCTGACAGCGGCGGCACCGGCCGTACGGAATAGGCCTGCACCCTGGTCAGGCGACGCCAGTGGTACAGGCGCCGCAGGTGCTGCCGCAGTTATCGTTGGTGACATTTACCAGGCTGGCCGGGTCCGCGATCTCCAGCAGAGTCACGTCCAGGTCGAAGTCGGACATACCCTGTGCGTTCTGCGGGCTTACTTGCGTGTTGCTGGTGTTCACTACTAACTCCTGCTACTAGGAAGCCTGACAGGCCGGGCGACCTCCTGCTCGCCAGATCGGCTTGCACACAACTTTAAGAGATCTCGCGATAAGTAGGCAAGATGCTGTTCAGGAAAATAGCCTGTGCCGTCTCCGTGCGGCGGGGGAAGCTGGCGCGTCAGGCGGGCTGCCGGTACAGCAGCTCGTACAGGTGGGCGCCCTTGACCAGCACCGACGCCTCGACTGGCCGGTCAGCGTCGGAGTAGACCACCCGGAACTGCCGGATGACCGGGACACCGGGCAAGGCAAGCAGGCTGGCCTCCTCGGCAGTCGGCATCCGAGCGGACACCGCGTCCACGAAGTACCGCTGGGGGTACCCGAGTTCAGCGAGCACGCGAGGCGCGCCGCCGCGGACCCGGCGTGGCCCGGCCAGATCCGAGCCGCGCACAAGTTCCAGCGGGTAATACGACCAGCTGACCTCCACCGGGCTCCCGCCGTGCCGGAGCAGCCGCCGGCGCAGGAAAGCCAGGCCGCCAGGTCCGGTCATCAGCGCCGCCGCGACCTCGGCCGGAGGCTGCACCTCGGCTGTTTCCAGCAGATCATAGGAGTAGCCGCCCGGCGTCGGCGCGAAATACGCCCCGGCCTCGACCCGGAACGGCTGACGGTCCCGGACATACACCCCCTTGCCCTGCCGGCTCGTCAGGTAGCCCTCGCCTTTCAACACGGCCAGGGCCTTCTGCACGGTCGTGTTCGAGACACCGAATTCCGCGACCAGGTGCGCCGTCGAAGGAAGCTGCGCACCGGGCACGAGATCACCCGCCATGATCCGCGCCCGCAAGTCCGCCGCCACCACCTCGTATGGCGGCCGTTCCCCGGCTAGCTGCGCCACAAGATCAGCCCGCGATCAGCTGGTATCGCAGGCGACGCCCCTCGGCGACCATCACCATGACCGACGCCTCGAACGGAACCCCCGCAGCGGTCAGGCACGTCCGGGACAGCACGATCACCGGCGTCCCCGCCCGCACTGCCAGCTCGGCGGCCTCATCGGCCGCGGCGGCGCGGAACACGATGTCCTCCCGGGCCTCGCGCACGGTGTAGCCGAGACTGCCCAGGAGCGTGACCGCCCCGCCCTTGATCTTCCCGGGCGCGGCCAGCGCCGTCCCGGCCGCGATCTCCGCCGGGTACCACGAATCGGTCATCTCGACAGGCTCACCATCGAGCAGCATCGTCCGCCGCCGGACCACGGCAAGGGCACCTGCCGGCAGGACGAGCGCCGTGGCCACCTCGGCAGGCGGGACGGCCGTGGCCACCTCGCGGATGTGCTGAGTGCCGGCACGGCCCGCCCGCGCCGCCTCCTCCGACCATGCGTCAGCCTGGCCTTCTAGACGCGGGGACAGGTAGGGAAGCGAGTTCACGATCCACACGATGCCGGTCCCTCCTCGATGATCCGCGTACTTCTCGCGATAGCCATTATGGATGTGCGCTGTCAGCTGATACTCGGCGGAGTCTCTCCCTCCCGCAGGTCTGGTCAGCACCGCTGCGGTGACCTCGGCCGGGGGAGGCAGGTGTCGTACGCTGAAACCCTGATGCACCATCCCGAGGAGTGCCAGCAAGTGGATGAGATCACCATCGGCGCCCGGCTTCGGACCTTGCGGCGCTGGCGGGGCATGACCCAGGCGCAGCTAGCGGGGCTGGCTGACATGTCACCGTCGTTCGTGTCGATCATCAGCATCTTGATCACCGCGCGCTGGCGGGACAGCTCAGGCAGCTCCGCTGACGAGGGGACCGATCTTCCTGACCAGAGGGCCAAGAACTGCCGGCGGAGGCAGCATGTAGCCGGGGCACGAGCCGGGCGGGAAGCAGGCCGCATCCACGGCGCGCTCGCTTCTCCATCCTGACGACGTCCGCCGCAGGATGGCGTACAGCGCCGGGTGGAGCGAAGGCGCGACGACCGAGGCGATCGCCCAGCCGTCCTTGCAGTCGAATGCCTGGAGCTTCCATCCGGCAGCGGTCACGCCGCTATGTGCGGCAAGGGCTCTGGTGATCGCCGCGGAGGTACACGCTGCGTTGTCGGATGTGACCTGAGTGCTGGCCGGACCGGAACAGGCCGAGCCTACGACCGCCGCCGCCACCGCGGTCACGGCCAGCTGCCACAAGCGGCCGGTCACTTCCATCTGGCGCCGTTCCACCGGGCAATCAGGGTCTGGGGATTCGCGCAGCAGGTTCCGACACCGCCGACCGCCCAGGCGCTGCGGGCCGAAGTGGCGTCAACCGCGAATAGGTAGTCGCCTCCCAGCGGCCGGGCGGGGGGACTGCTGACCCGCTTCCAGGTAGTGCCGTTCCACCGCAGGATGAGGGTGTAGTTGCCGGCGGCCTGGCCGACAGCCCAGGCGGTCGAGGACGTGGCGGCGACGCCGTAGAGCGCCGCGTGGCCGTCTGGGTTGGGGCTGGGCACCCGCTTCCAGATGACGCCGTTCCAGCGCAGGATCAGGGTCGGGCCTGTACTGGTGCTGCCGACGGCCCAGGCGCTGCTGGCGGAGACCGCGGCCACAGCCGACAGGCTCCCGGCCACGGCCGCGGCCGGAAGGCGGGCCGGCTGCCAGCGGGTGCCGTTCCAGCGCAGGATCAGTGCCTTGCCCGAATTGGTGTGGCCGGCCGCCCAGGCGCTGGTTGCCGAGGTGGCGGACACTGCCGACAAGGTCCCGCCGGCTGCCACAGGTGCCGGTGACTGCTTCCACGACATGCCGTTCCAGTGCAGGATCAAGAGCTTGCCGCTGCCGGTGCTGCCAACGGCCCAGGCATTGCGCGCTGAGGTGACTGCCACAGCCATGACGCCGTTGTAGCCTGCTGGACTGGGGCTGCGGACCCGCCTCCACGCCTTGCCATTCCAGTGCACGGTCAGCGTCTTGCCTGCGCCGATCTCGCCGACCGCCCAGGCGTTGCGCGCCGAACTCGCTGCCACGCCGTTCAGGACACCCGTGACGGTGAATGACGCCGCACCCGCCGGCGTCCTGGCGGCGCGCGCGGCAGCCGGCCAGCCGGCCCAGGTCGCGGCGGCCAGCAGCGACATGCTGACGGCCGTCACGCCGCCCGAAACAAACCGACGGTCACTCACCGGACGTCCCCCTCCCCATCAACCGACCCGCACGCTCACCCGACCCGCACGCTCACCCGACCCCGGCCGCCGGCCAACCCAGCCGGCCAACCCGAACGTCCGCCAACCCACCCGGCGGTCGACCGACCCGGCGGAACCCGAGGCCAGCAGCAGCCGGGCCTTCGATTGTGAGCAGCCGGGCCTTCGATTGTGGCAGGCGGCGCCGACATTGGCCACCGGCCCACGCGACCGCAGGCCATGCCGGACAGCGGGCATCAGAGCGCGATCGCTGGACGGGCTAGCCGCCTGCCTCCAGGGCAAAGACACGCGCCGCGTTGCCGCCCCAGGCGGCGGCGACCTGCTCTGGCGAGCAGCCGGCGCCGAGCAGCGCCTTCTCAAGCGCCCGGGCGTTGTGCTCCACGCTCGGCACGCCGGGCCAGTCGGTACCGAAGATCATCTTGTCCGCGAGCCGCCGCAGCGACCGGCCGTAGTAGTCGGGCAGCCGCTGCGGCGGCAGCCCGGACACCTCGAGCCACACATTCGGCTTCATCAGCGCGAGGAACGCGGCCTGGTCGTACCACCAGCCCCGGCCGCCGTGCGCGAGCACGACGACCAGATCAGGAAAGTCCCTGAACACGTCGTCCAGCAGGATCGGGTCGGCGAACGCGTTGACCGAGCCGGCGAACGTGGACGTCCCGCAGTGCACGATCACCGGCAGCCGCCGCTCCTCCGCCCAGGCATACGCCGGGTACAGCATCCGGTCCCGTGCCTCGAACCCGCCGTGCACCGGGTGGATCTTGACGGCGACTGCCCCGAGGCCAGCCTGCCTGGCCAGCTCCCGCGCCACCGGGTAGTGCAGGTGCGGGTTCAGGCTCGCCACCGGATGAAATCTGGCCGGGTTCTCCGCCACCAGCGGCAGCACGTCCTCGATCGGCTGAATCCCGGTCGTCTTCGGGCTGTACTCGCTGAACAGCAGCACGTGGTCGGCGCCCTGCCCGGCGAAGTGCTCGTCAAGAGCGGCCGGCAGCGGCACGCCGTCGGCGTCGAACAACGCGCCAAGCGGAGTCCCCGCGCCGAACCGGCGAGCCCACGCCTGCCAGTCGTCAGACAGCGTCGGCAGCCTCGCGACGTGCGTATGCGCGTCGACCAGCAGCCTGCCGTCCAGCATCAGAACCGCGCCTTTCGCGAGCCATTGCCAGACCCCGATCCTACCGGGGGGCCCCAGGGCACCTCGGCGGCATCGAGCGCGGGCGCGTCCGACGGAGCGGGCGTTTCCGGGAGATCCGAGACGCGGCGGCCGGGGCGGGCAGGCGGTCAGAACCGCACGTAGTCGTACTCGACCGGCAGGTCGTTGATGCCCACGGCGGGCGGCGCGAGCCAGGAGGCGAACTCGCCCGGCTCGTGGTGCGGCACCATCAGCGCGGCGACCCTGGCCCGGTCTTCGGCGGTCGGCAGCCAGTCCGGCGCCATGCGCTCCCAGTCGGCCTGGCCGATCAGCTCTCCTGACGGGCTGATGAAGTGCCCGGAGTACACGCCGACGCCGCGGTTGAAGCCGGCGTGCGGCAGCACCAGCCGGTCCGCGAGCCCGGCCCGCTCGAGCTCGGCGTTCCAGCGCCGCAGGCCGCGCTCGCAGTCGGCCACGTACTCGTCCCGCAGGTCCAGGTTGAGCGCGGTCAGGGCAGGAACCTCGCGGCTCGTCAGCGTGCCGTCGGTCACCACGGGCACCTGCGCGGTCGCACCGGTCAGGACGTGGTCGTCGTGCCTCCTGCCCTCCATCCAGCGGCCCTTCAGCCCGGCGGTGAAGTAGGCGGCGGCGTTCGACGAGGTCTCCGAGCCGAAGAGGTCGAGCGAGAGCGAGTACTGGAGGTTCAGGTACTTCTGGATCACGGCAAGCGGGATCCCGCCGAGCTCCCAGATGTCGTCGGTGCCGTGAGCGGCCATCAGCGCGGCGGTCCGCTGCACGATCCGCTGCACGCCGGTGGTGCCGACGAACATGTGGTGCGCCTCTTCCCTGAGCATGAACTCGCAGGTCCTGGCGAGCGGGTCGAAGCCGGATTCCTTCAGCGTGCCGAGCTGGTACTTGCCGTCCCGGTCGGTGAAGTAGGTGAACATGAAGAACGACAGCCAGTCGGTGGTCTCCTCGTTGAACGCGCCGAGGATCCGCGGGCTGTCCGGGTGGCCGGAGTGCCGCCGGAGCAGCTGCTCGGCCTCCTCCCGGCCGTCCCGGCCGAAGTAGGCGTGCAGCAGGTAGACCATCGCCCACAGATGGCGTCCCTCCTCGACGTTCACCTGGAACAGGTTGCGCAGGTCGTACAGGCTCGGCGCGGTGGCGCCCAGGTGGCGCTGCTGCTCAACCGACGCAGGCTCGGTGTCGCCCTGGACCACGATCAGCCTGCGCAGCTCGCTGCGGTACTCACCGGGAACCTGCTGCCAGGCTGGCTCGCCCTTGTGCTGGCCGAAGCCGATCTCCCGCGGCTCGCCGCGCTCGGACAGGAAGATGCCCCACCGGTACTGCTCCATCGGCACCCGGCTCCAGCTCGCCCAGCCGTCCCTGCCGATCGCGACCGCGGTGCGCAGGTAGACGTCCCTGGTGGGCAGCGAGGGACCGAGCGCGGCCCACCAGTCGAGGAACCTGGGCTGCCAGGACTCCAGCGCCCGCTGGAGCCGGCGGTCGGTCGCCAGCCCGACGTTGTTCGGGATCCGCTCGGAGTAGTCGATCACGCTGACCGGCCCCTCGGGCTGGGGCGCCGGGCCTACGTCGCTGGTAGTCATGTCAGACCCGCCTCCGGTCGAAGTCGGCGCGCTGGCCGGTGCCGTACCGGCGCAGCGCTCCCTGCGGCCCTGACGCGTTGGGCCGCAGGAAGATCCAGTTCTGCCAGGCAGCCAGCCGCCCGAAGATCTTGGTGCTCAGCGACTCCGGACCGGCGAAGCGCAGGCTGGCTTCCATGCCGGTCAGCGCGTCGGGGGAGAAGCCGGCCCGCTCGGAGACGACGAGGCGGATCTCGTCCTGGAAGTCGAGCTCATCGGGTGCCGCGGTGACCAGGCCCAGGCCCATGGCCTGGGCGGTGCCGAGCTCCTTGCCCGCGACGGCTAGCACGGCGCCGAGGCCGTCGCCGGGCCCGAACCTGACCGCCAGCCTGGTCGCGCCGCTCGCGGCCGCCAGCGGCCCGGCGTTCATCGGGCCGACGATCAGCGCGGCGGGCAGCTGGCCGTCCTCGAAGACCCCGTCGAGCATGTACTGCCGGTCGGCGGCCAGCGCCAGCTCAAGCAGCGTCCCGGCGAAGCAGCTTCCCGGCTCGATCAGCGCGATCAGCGACCGGCTGGTCGCGTCCAGCCGCCGCAGCGTCCGCTTCCACAGCCCGGTGATCTCGGCGGCCAGCCAGTCGTCGGCGGCGAGCAGCTCGTCGGTCGCGATGACCGCGGCCGGGTCGCCGGTGGTCTTGATCAGCCAGGTGCCCAGGTCGGGCTCGGAGAACCTGAGCCGGCTGATCGCGTCGTCGAGCTCGCGGGCGGCGGCCAGCGGCCAGGCGGCGGCACCGGCGGCGTGCAGCCCGTGAACGCTCGTCGGCACTTCGTCAGGGCCGGCGATGACCAGCGTCGCGGTGCCTGCCGCCCGGTCGAACTCCGCGCGGACATGATCGTAGGAGAGGGTGTTTTCCGATTCATTACAATTCAGCGGGACGAGCTCGACGCCCTCGCCGCTGGTCAGGCGGCGAGCTGACCTGGCCGCCGCCCGCTCGGCCAGGTCGCGGACGGCCGCGTCGAACTCGGTCGGCCTGGCGAGCGAGTCGACCAGCCGCCAGTCAAGCGCCCGCCGGCCGCGGATCCCCTCGGCCGTGGTCGCGAACACGTCGGCCAGGTCGCGGCGGACCCGCCGCTTGTCGGTCAGCCTGGTCAGGCCGCCGGTGCCGGGCAGGACGCCGAGCAGCGGCACCTCGGGCAGGGCGACCACCGACGATCCGTCGTCGGCGAGCAGGATCTGCTCGCAGGCGAGCGCGAGCTCGTAGCCGCCGCCCGCCGCGGTCCCGTTCAGCGCGGCGATGTAGGTCTGTCCCGAGCCGCTGGTCGCGTCCTCGATCGCGGCGAGGGTCTCGTTGCAGAATTTGCAGAAGTTGACCTTGAAGGAGTGCGCCGACGTGGCCAGCATGCCGATGTTCGCTCCGGCGCAGAACATCCGGTCAAGCGCGCTGGTCAGCACGACGGCGCGGACCGACGGATAGCTGAACCGCAGCCGCTGCACGGCGTCGTTCAGCTCGATGTAGACGCCCAGGTCGTAACTGTTCCGCTTGAGCTGGTAACCGGGCGCGATGCCGCCGTCCGGCGCCACGTCGAGCGTCAGCGTCGCGATCTGGCCGTCGACGGTCAGCCGCCAGTGCCGGTACTGCTCCGGCCTGGTGCTGAAAACCGGGGTGATGTCGGTGTCGCCCGTCTGACCTCTCCCTGTGCGCTGCCGTTCCCGGTCTCGCTGCCGCGCCTGCGACCGGGGCTTGTTAACCAGTGTCGCATCTGAAGTGAACTGACGACTGTCGCGGCTGCTAAGCCGGGAACCCGGCTGACCCCGGCGGCTGAGCCTCTAGAATGCGGTATCCACCCTGAGAGGCTTTCTTCATGCGCTGGTCCCAGCTGCACATCCCGACGTTGCGTGAGGATCCGGCCGACGCGGACGCGGCCAGTCACCGGCTGCTGCTGCGGGCCGGCTTCATC
This sequence comes from Streptosporangiaceae bacterium, assembly GCA_035604275.1. GTDB lineage: Bacteria > Actinomycetota > Actinomycetes > Streptosporangiales > Streptosporangiaceae > Chersky-822. The sequence continues at coordinate 29,191 of DATNIU010000183.1, forward strand.
CGCCAGCTGATGGCGGGTCACTACAGCCTGCTGCCGCTCGGCATCCGGGTGCGGGCACGGGTAATGACGATCATCCGCGAGGAGATGAACCGGATCGGCGGGCAGGAGTTCCTGCTGCCGTCCATGCAGCCGGCCCAGATCTGGGAGAAGACCGGACGGCTCGCCGTGATGGGCGAGGAGATGTTCCGGCTCCGCGATCGCCGGGGCGCCGAGATGGTGCTCGGCGTGACGCACGAGGAGATCTTCGCCACGCTGGCGCTCGAGCTCGCCTCCTACCGGGAGCTGCCGCAGTTCTGGTACCAGTTCCAGACCAAGTTCAGGGACGAGCCGCGGCCCAAGAGCGGCCTGATCCGGGTCCGCGAGTTCACCATGAAGGACTCCTACAGCTTCGACATCGACGAGGCCGGGCTCGACGTCTCGTTCGAGGCGCACCGGAAGGCCTACGAGCGGATCTTCGCCCGGCTGGGCATTCCGGCGTTCGCCGTGCAGGCATCCAACGGGACGATGGGCGGCACCGACTCGATCGAGTTCATGTGCCCGTCGGGCGCCGGCGAGGACCTGGTAGCGCGCTGCCCGAGCTGCGGTTACGCCGCGAACCTGGAGAAGGCGACGTCGGCGCTGGCGCCGATCCAGGATGCAGCCGAGCAGGCCGAGCAGGCCGGTCAGACCGGACCGGCCCGGCTCGACACGCCGGGCGTGCGGACCATCGAGGACCTGGCGGTCGGCTATGGCCTGGCCGCCGACCGGCAGATCAAGACACTCGTGCAGATCGTGGACGGCGAGCTGACCCTGGTGCTGCTGCGCGGCGACCACCCGCTCGCCGACCAGAAGCTGATCGACGCGACCGGCGCCGCCGCGATCCGGCCGGCCCAGCCGCAGGAGATCCAGGCGGCGCTCGGCGCGCTGCCCGGCAGCCTCGGCGCGGTCGGGGTGACCGACTACCCGATCGTCGCCGACCTGGCGCTGCGCGGCCGCCGCGGCATGTCGACCGGCGCGAACACCGATGACGTGCACCTGACCGGCGTCGATGTCGAACGGGACATCGCCGTCGGCACCTGGGCCGATCTGCGTGAGGTCACCGAGGGCGAGCCCTGCCCGAGGTGCGCGACCGCGCTGGAGTTCGTTCAGGCCATCGAGGTCGGGCACATCTTCAAGCTGGGCCGCAAGTTCACCACGGCGCTCGGTGTCACCGTGACCGGCCCGGACCGGGAGACGATCACGCCGATCATGGGCAGCTACGGCATCGGGATCGAGCGCGCGATGGCGGCGATCGCCGAGACCCACCACGACGACGCCGGGCTGACCTGGCCGGTGCCGGTCGCCCCGGCCGAGGTCACCGTGCTGCTGCTGAGCGTCAGGGACGAGGCGGCGCGGGCGGCGGCCGACGAGCTGTACGCGAGCCTGCTCGACGCCCGGGTGGACGCGCTGATCGACGACCGGGACGTGCGTCCCGGCGTCAAGTACGCCGACGCCGAGCTGACCGGCATCCCGTTCCGGGTCAGCGTCGGGAGCCGCGACCTCGCCGACGGCGTGGTGGAGGTCACCAGGCGGGCCACCGGCGAGAAGGAGCGCGTGCCGGTGGCGCAGGCGGTGACGGTGCTACAGGGGCTGCTCGCCGAGCGCTGAGCCAGGTCTGGCGTCAGGCCGCGGTCGCCGCGTGCTGGTCGCCGTCGTTGCTGCCCTGGTCGGGCGCCCGGAGCAGCGGATGCGAGGCCTCGACCAGCCGCTCGTTGCGGCTGTCCAGCGCATCCCACTGCCTGCTGCTGTCTGCGGTACCCGTGCCCACCATGTGTGTACTCGACATGTTGCCTCCCGCAATGACCGGCCGCGTCGGACGTCGGCGCCGACGCGCCGTTTGACGCCCTCACCTATTCAGACGCTGGAAAGGTGGCGTCAGCCTTAAAACTCATGTAACGAACCGGCAACTCTTAGCGATCAGCCAGGGACCGGCCAGCGGCCGGCGCTTCGTCGGGCTCCGGGAGGGCTACCACCCTGCGGTGCTCGGTGCCGCGCCTCATGCCGCCCCCGCGCAGGTCAGATCCGGGACCAGGCCTCCGTCAGGACGCTGCGCAGGACCTGCTCTATCTCGTTGAAGTGCTCCTGAGTGCAGGTAAGCGGCGGCGCAAGCTGGATCACCGGGTCGCCGCGGTCGTCGGCGCGGCAGATCAGGCCGGCGCTGAACAGGGCCTGGGAGAGGAAGCCGCGCAGCAGGCGCTCGGACTCGTCGTCGTCGAAGGTCTCCCTGCTCACCTTGTCCTTGACGAGCTCGATGCCGTAAAAGTAGCCGTCGCCCCTGACCTCCCCGACGATCGGCAGGTCATTGAGCTTCTCCAGGGTGGCGCGGAACGCCGCCTCGTTGGCCCGGACGTTGCCGAGCAGGTCCTCCTTCTCGAAGACATCCAGGTTGGCCAGCGCGACGGCGCAGGACACCGGATGCCCGGCGAAGGTGATGCCGTGCAGGAACGTGGTGTGCCCTTCGATGAACGGCTCCATCAGCCGGTCGCTGACCAGCATGCCGCCGAGCGGCGCGTATCCGGAGGTGACCCCCTTGGCGAAGGTGATGATGTCCGGCTGGTAGCCGTACCGCTCGGCGCCGAAGTAGTAGCCGAGCCGCCCGAAGGCGCAGATCACCTCGTCGGAGACGAGCAGGACGCCGTACCGGTCGCAGATCTCCCTGACCCTTGCGAAGTACCCGGGCGGCGGCGGGAAGCAGCCGCCGGAGTTCTGCACCGGCTCGATGAACACGGCCGCCACCGACTCGGGACCCTCACGCAGGATGGCGCGCTCGATCTCGTCGGCGGCCCAGAGCCCGAACGCGGCCCAGTCATCAGCCACGAACCCGGGCGCCCGGTAGAAGTTGGTGTTCGGTATCCGCACGCCGCCGGCCGGCAGCGGCTCGTACGGCGCCTTGATGCCGGGGAGCGCGGTGATCGCGAGCGCGCCGAGCGAGGTTCCGTGATAGGCGATCTCGCGGCTCAGCACCTTGTACCGGTCGGGCTCGCCGATCGTCTTGAAGTACTGCTTGGCCAGCTTCCAGGCCGACTCGACCGCCTCTGATCCGCTGGTCGTGAAGAAGACCCGGTTCAGGTCGCCAGGGGCTAGGTCGGCAAGGCGCGCGGCCAGCTCGATCGCCCGCGGGTTGGCGTACGACCAGAGCGGGAAGTAGGCAAGCTCGCAGGCCTGGCGGGCCCCTGCCTCGGCGACCTCGGCCCGGCCGTGACCGATCTGGCTGACGAACAGCCCGGAGAGGCCGTCGAGGTAGCGCTTGCCATGCTGGTCATAGACGTACTGACCGGATCCGCGGACGATCAGCGGCATGTCCGCGTCGGCGAAGGTCGACATCCGGGTGAAGTGCAGCCACAGGTTCCGCTTGGCCGCCTCCTGCAGCGCCGCATTGTCGATGCCGGGCTGGTTGCTCATCTGGTCCCCCAGTGGTAGGTCTGCTTGCGCAGCTTCAGGTACACAAAGGTCTCCGTAGTCGTCACGCTCGGTATCGACCGGACCTGGCCAAGAATCCCGAGCAGCTGGTCGTCGTCCTCGCAGACGACCTCGATCAGCAGATCGAAGGAGCCGGCCGTTATGACCACATAGTCGATTGCTTCCATACCCGCGAGCAGGTCGGCTACCCGCTCCAGATCGCCGCTGCACCGGATGCCGATCATCGTCTGCCTGCGGAAGCCCAGCGACATCGGGTCGGTCACCGCGACGATCTGCATCACGCCTTGCTCGAGCAACCGCTGAACCCGCTGGCGGACCGCCGCCTCGCTCAGCCCGACAGCCTTGCCCACCGCCGCGTAGGACCGCCGTCCGTCCCGCTGCAACTGGTCGATAATGTGCCTGGAAACCGAGTCAAGGGTGACCTGCGCCGCGGCGCGATCCCGTCCGTTGGACTCGGCCCTTGACCGGGCCGCCGAATCGGGGGCCGGCGTATGTGCCATCGGCGCGCCTCCTTGCAAGGCCATGCTGTCATGTGAGCGGCATCTGTCAACTGATTTCGTTGTAATGGAGTCTAATCGGTACTGATTCACTTGCGTAACAGCGGGATGCATGTCAATGTCGAAATCGGAGGTCCACGTTGACACCGACCGCACCGGCTCCGGCGCAGGCCAAGCACGTGATGAGCTACATCGGGGAGTAGCCCGCCGCCGACGTCCGGCGATCCGGCCGCTCGTCGGCGCAGGCCCAGGCGGGAGGGCAGAGGCGACTACGAGGAGGATGTCATGCGCCGTTCCTTCCACTCGCCGCTGACCGCGATGATCCGGGCGGCCCATGCCGCGTCGGCCGAGGCCGAGGTGGCCGGCGCGCCGATCGACGAGGTGACCGAGCGACGCGCGGAGCGCCGGCGAGGCCAGCGGGCCGCGGTCAGTGAAGCGCAGGAGAGCTACCAGGACGCGGTCGGCCGCGCGAGCGAACGCGGCTCAGCCGGTGACGATCGTCGCAGCCAGCTCGCTCTCGCGGCGCTGCTCCGAGCCGCCGGCCGTGACGTCAGCCGGCGTGACTTCGCGAAGGGCGCCGGGGCGGCCGCTGGCATCGCGATCGCGGGCGCGGCCGGATCGCGGCCAGTGGCCGCCCGCGCGTTGGCTCGCCCGGCCGCTGACCGGTGGCCGGCCGGCGGCGCCAGGCAGCCCCGCATCGTGATCGTGGGCGCGGGCGCGGCCGGCCTGCGCTGTGCGCACGCCCTGTGGACCCGCGCTGGCCTGGCCTGCACCGTCTACGAGGCGAACACCCGGATCGGAGGCAGGGTGGAGACCAGCCGAGGTTACTTCGCGGGCGGGCAGATCGCCGAGATGCACGCGGAGTTCATCTCCACCGAGCACGCCGCGACACTGGCGCTGGCCAGCTCGTTCGGCCTGGCACTCGACGACACCTCAAAGACCCCGGCCGGAACCGAGGACACTTACTGGTTCGAGGGCACCCGCTACAGCCAGGCGAGGCTCAACGCCGACTGGCAGGCGTTCGGCTGGCGGGCCTTCCACCGGGCCGTGCGCGCCGTCCCGTGGCCGCAGACTCATCGCAGGCACAACCGCACCGCTGTCCGCTGGGACCACATGACCATCCCGGAGTGGATGAGCGAGCACCTGCCAGACGGGACGGCCGGCGCGTTCGGGCGGCTGCTGCTCGCCGACGTGGTCGCCGAGTACGGCGCGGACCCCGCCGAGCAGTCGGCGCTGAACCTCACGATGCTGCTCGGCTACGACGACAGCGCCGGCGGCGCCGGATACCAGCCGCGGAGGTCACCCGTGCTGGCCGGCAGCGACGAGCGGTGGCATCTGACCGGCGGCAACGATCAGCTGATCACCGGCCTGGCCGGCCGGCTGCCGCCCGGCACGATCCGCACCGGGCACGTCCTGCTCGCGGTCAGGAAGAACGCCAGCGGCGCCTTCACGTGCACCTTCGGCTGCGACGGCTCGACCCGCGACGTGATCGCCGACCAGCTGGTCCTCGCCTGCCCGTTCAGCTCCCTGCGCCACGCCGACCTGTCGCGGGCGGGGTTCTCGCCGCTGAAGCGCAGGGCGATCGAGAGCCTCGGCATGGGCAGCAACGGCAAGATCATCATGCAGTTCGCCGGCCGCCCGTGGGTGCGTGACGGGTACACGGGGAACCTGATCGCCGGCAACGGGGCAAACTCCGCCTGGGAGGCTAACTACCAGGCCGGCGGATACCGAGCGCCGGCCAGCGTGCTCGTGGACTACCCAGGCGGCTCGGGCACCCTCGGCATCCTGCGCCGGTACGGCATCACCAGGCACGAGGGCGTACCGCCTGCCAGGCTCGTCAGCGACACCCTCGATCACCTCGAGCCGATCTTCCCCGGAGCGACCGCCGCCTACAGCGGGCTGGCCTGGTACCACTTCGGCACCAACGATCCCTACGTCCGCGGTGCCTATTCCTACTGGCGGCCAGGCCAGTACACCGGGTTCTCCGGCTACGAGGGCGCCGCCGAAGGCAACGCGCACTTCTGCGGCGAGCACACATCCCAGAACTTCCAGGGCTATCTCGAAGGCGCCATCACCACCGGCCTGCGAGCAGCCCGCGAGGTCGAACGGGCCGTCAGGCGCTAGCCGCCAGGCACGGCGCCGCCGGGCACGACCCAGCCGCCGCCGGTCACGACCCAGCCGCCGCCGGTCACGACCCAGCCACCGCCGGGCCGCCGCGCTGGCCAGGCAGCTGGGGTTGGCGCGGCGGGCGGCTCCTGACAGCCCGCGCCCACCGTCGGCGGGGAAAGATAGCTCTTCGTGGCCATAAAGCCCGCCGCAAGCCGCGCCGCCAGCGGCCACCCGCGACATAGCACGGTTTTCCGTCTCCCAAATCAGGTCAAAAGCATCGTGATCATGACTGAAAGCCGTGCTAAGTGGCAATGGCCACCCGTGCTCACCAATCATGAGTCCGTTATGTACGGGTTTGCTGGTGACCTAGCGTAACGAAGGGCGGGAGGGGGCGCGCGGGGGAGCCGGACGAGGCGCGGGGGAGCCGGACGAGGCGCGCGGGGGAGACG
>DATNIU010000184.1:0-5192 GCA_035604275.1 Streptosporangiaceae bacterium
CGCCGCGCGCTACGCCCGCGGAGCAGGTGCGCAGGGCGGCGCCGCCGTTGCAGCCCAGGCCGTCCAGCCCGCTCCGCAGGACCAGGCCCGCGCCACCGCCCCGCCCGCGTGGCGGCGGGGGCTCGCCAGGGTCGGGACCGAGGCCGGGCTCGGGCGCGGGGCCCGGCGCGGTCCCGGGCGCGGGAGGTGACCGTCGTGGTGACCCGCCCGCATTGCCGCTCGGCGGACCGAGGGGCGCGGACAGCGGCGAGCCGCCAGGCCCGTTCTGGCTGCGGCCGATCTGGCGGCGGAAGTAGCTGAGCCGCCATGGACCTCTCGCCATTCCAGCGAATTACGGCATTCGCCGTCGTGGTCCTCGTCCTGGCCGGGCTTGGCGTCTATCTGTTCCTGCCCTCGGCGGCCGGATCGAGCGGCGGTACGCCGGTGCCCGCGGCATCGACGCCGGCCGGCGGCGGACCGGGTCCGGCCGCGTCTGGCCAGCCGACTCCGGCCACCTCCGGCCAGCCGACTCCGGCCACCTCCGGGCCGGCGGGCGGGTCCGTGCCCGACATCTATCAGTGGCTGCCGTTTACGTCGTCCGGCCTGGCTAGCGCCGCTGGAGTAGCGGTCAGGTTCGGCACCGACTACGGTACGTTCTCCTACAGCCAGAACACCGCGGCCTACCTCACGCCAATGCGGCCCCTGATCACCGGCCAGCTCGCGGAGCTGATCGGCCGTGCGTATGCCGCGCCAGGGGTGGCTGCCAGCCGGGCCAGCAAGAAGCAGGTCTCCACCGGCACGGCCATGATCACCGCACTGCGCGCATTCGGCCCGTCCAGCCTGACCTTCGTCGAAACCATCACGGAGCAGATCACGGACAGCCAGGGGCGCACCCAGCAGAGCACGAACTACGCGGTCACGCTGACCGGCAGCGGGACCAGCTGGCAGGTCAGTGACATCGAGCTAGCCACGGCGGGGAACCTGTGAGCCGGCTCGCCGGCGGCCTGGCCAAGCCAGCCGTCTTCGGCCTGGTCAGCGTCCTGCTGCTGCTCGTCATCGGCGTGCTCGTCGCGCCGATGCTGCTGTTCGCCGGCGGCAGCCTGATGTACGCCAAGGGGAGCGCGTGCGGATCAGGCCCGGGCAGCCCGGGCACCCAGCCGGTGGTCAGCGTCTCAGCGCACAACTCGATTCCGGCCGACTACCTCGCGCTGTTCAGGTCGATCGGAGCGCGATACCGGGTCCCGTGGGTGATCCTGGCCGGGATCGGCAAGGTGGAGAGTGACGACGGCCGGACCACGCTGCCTGGCGTGCACAGCGGCGCCAACCCGTTCGGCGCGGCCGGCCCGATGCAGATCGGCATCGGCGGAGCGGCGGGCAATACCTGGGGCGGCGCCCCGGTGCATCCGGCCAGCGAGCGCGTCAACGGGGTGGCAGTGGACGCCAACGGCGACGGGACCGCGAGCGTGTACGACCCGGCCGACGCGATCGCCGGCGCCGCGAAGTACCTGCTCGCGCACGGCGTGCTTGACAACGTCTCCGGGGCCATCTTCGCCTACAACCATCTGAACTCCTACGTTCAGTCGGTGCTCAACTGGGCCAACGTCTACGCCAAGGGCGGCTACTCGGTCAGCCCGGTCACCGTGGACAACGCACCTGACTGCATGCCCGGAGTCGGCGTGGCGTCGAGTCAGGTCGCCGCCGCGGCCATCGCGTACGCTGAGCAGCAGCTGGGCAAGCCATACTTGTGGGGCGGGACCGGACCTGACGCCTTCGACTGCTCGGGGCTGGTGATGGAGGCCTACCGCGCGGCTGGCATCGACATCCCGCGCACGTCGCAGGAGCAGTGGCGCTGGGGTCCACGGGTCAGTCCGAGCCAGGTTCAGCCGGGCGATCTGGTCTTCTTCGCTGGGGGTGACGGCACGGCTAAGTCGCCGGGGCACGTCGGGCTGGTGATCGGCGGCGGAATGATGATCGAATCGCCTTCCCCGGGGCTCTTCGTCCGGATCACCCCCTACACCAACCGCGGCGCGGTCGGCTTCACCCGGCCATGGGCGCACCGCGGCGTTCAGCTGACGGCCGCCGGCGGCTGACCTAGCGAGGGCGGCCTGGCCACGTTGAGTATCGCGAGCCAGTGCCGGGTGACCGTGCCGCCAGGTCGGCGGGCGATCCGGGCCCTCATCTCGGCGTACAGGGCCTGCCGCGTGGCCGGGTCCATGGTCAGGTGACTGGAGAACGTGCTGTGCAGCGCGATGAACTCCTCGGCCGTGTAGTCGCGCTCCCAGAGATACCGGCGGACAGCGACCTGACCGAAGCAGCCGCTGGCCTCGATCTCGGCGCTGAGGTCAGGGGCCTCGTCCGGTCGCGGCGGGGGCCACGGATGGCCCGTCGGCCCGGTCAGCCGGTCGTACACGTCCTGGATTTCGGTGAAGAAGGGATCGAAGCCCTCGGGGAACCCGTGTTCTGAGTACCAGATCGCGAGCGAGCCGCGAGGGGCGAGCAGGGCGGCCGCTTTCGGGTAGCCGACCGACGGATCGACCCAGTGCCAGGACGTGGCAGCGTAGACCAGATCGAAGGTCGAGCCGTCAGGATCCCAGTTCTCGAATGTCGTGTTAGCGAACCTGACTTCGGACGCCGATACGCCCTGGGCGGCTTGCCTCGCTCGAGCGATCTCGATCATGGCGGCGCCCGGCTCCAGGCAGACGATCTGATGGCCCCGGCCGGCCATCGCCGCCGTGGCCTTGCCGGTCCCCGAGCCGACCTCGAGCAGCCGGGCACCTGGCCGCAGGCCGGTCAGTTCCGCCAGGTCGGCGTAGAGCTCAGCTGGATAGTCGGGCCTGACCTGGTCGTAGAGCGCCGCTACCCGGTCGAAGGCCAGTCCGTCCGAGCGCGGCCGATCGATATCTGGCACGCATCATTATCTCCTCGCCCGGACCGCTGGCAGACTCCTTGCAGGACGGTCGGACGACGGCGGCCCGGTCCGCGACGGACCGCTTGAGGAGCGAGCATGGATTTCGAGTTGTCTGACGAACAGCGGCTGTTGCGCGACACCATGCGGGCCTTTGTTAACGCCGAAATCAGGCCGGTCGCACGGGAATGGGAGGAATCGGGCCGGTACCCCGAGGAGATCGTCGCGCTCATGCGCCGGATGGGGCTCTTCGGCCTGCTGGTTCCCGAGGAGTACGGCGGCATGGCGGCCGACATGGTGTCGCTGGCCGTGGTCTTCGAGGAGATCTCCCGTGGCTGGATGGGCGTGGCGGGGATACTCGGCAGCCATTCGCTGTCCTGCTGGATGATCGCCCGGTACGGCACGGAGGATCAGAAGCTTGCCCACCTGCCGGCCCTGGCCACCGGCGAGCGGCGCACCGGCATCGCGCTGACCGAGCCGGGTGCCGGCAGCGATCTGCAGGGCATCGCGACTACCGCCCGCAGGGACGGCGACAGCTACGTGGTCAGCGGTCGCAAGACCTGGATCACTAACGCGCGGCACGCCGATCCGCTGCCGGTGCTGGTCAAGACCGATCCGGCGGCCAGGCCGCCGCATGCCGGGATGTCCGTGCTGCTGGTCGATCCCGCTGCGGCCGGGTTCGAGGTGGTCAGGGATCTGCCCAAGCTCGGCTACCGCGGCCCCGAGACCTGCGAGCTAGTGCTCGACGACGTCCGCGTGCCGACCGCGAGCCTGCTCGGCGGGATGCCGGGCCGGGGCCTTCAGCAGGTGCTCGCAGCGCTGGAGAAGGGCCGGATCAACATCGCCGCCCGGGCCGTCGGCGTCGCCCAGGAGGCCTACGACCAGGCGCTGCGCTACGCGGGGGAGCGGGAGGCGTTCGGGCAGAAGATCTCCGGGTTCCAGGCCATTCAGCTCAAGCTCGCCGACATGGCGATCAAACTACAGGCTGCCAGGCTGCTCACCTACTGGGCCGCCTCGCGTGCCGACGCGGGCGAGCGCGCCGACCTGGAGTCGGGCATGGCGAAGGTGTACGCGTCGGAGGTAGCGCTTGAGTGCGCGGTGACCGCGATGGGCGTGCACGGCGGCTACGGCTACTCCAAGGAGTTCACCGTCGAGCGGCTCTACCGGGACGCGCCGCTGATGGTGATCGGCGAGGGCACCAACGACATCCTGCGCACGGTGATCGCCCGCGCTCTCACCAGCGGTCGCGGCTCCGTCGGATGAGCTGTCCTGGCCTGGATGGCCAATGTTGTCATTTATGCTCATGGCCATGCTGACTGCCAGCCGGACGCCGTACTTCCTGGTAGCAGTGGTCGTCGCGATCGGAACGCTGACCTCGGCCTGCTCGGCCTCCAACGCCGGTGCGCCAAGCCCGGCGACCACCGGGCCGTCGAGCCCGGCGGCCAGTCATCGCGCCGAAACCAGCCCGCCAGCTACGCCCCGGCCGACGCCGAGCGGCACAGGCAGCAGGTCGAGCGCCGCCGGCGGCCCGCCGGGCTCGAAACCGCTCGCCGGAAAGACCGTGGGCATCGACCCCGGACATAATGGTCTGAATTACACTGATCCCGCGTTTCTCGACCGGCAGATCTGGAACGGCAGGGAGTTCGAGAACTGCAACACCACCGGCACGCAGACCGCCAGCGGCTACACCGAGGCGCAGTTCAACTTCAACGTTGCCACCTACCTGGCCGCCGACCTGCGCAGGGATGGCGCGCGCGTGGTGCTGACCAGGTGGAACAACCACGGCATCGGGCCGTGCGTGAACCGGCGAGCGCAGATCATCAACGCGGCGCATCCGGACGTCGCCATCGACATTCATGCTGATGGTGGTCCGACCTGGGGGCGCGGGTTCACGGTCCTTGAGCCGGTCGCGGACGGGATCAATAACAGAATCATCGCCCCATCCCTACTATTTGGCAGTTATGTCCATTCGGCCTTCCTGACTTATACGCCACTGCGACCGAGCGACTATTACGGCCATAATGGGTATATTTTCCGGAATAACCTGGCGGGACTCAATCTGACTCAGGTCCCCGAGGTGCTGATCGAATGCGGCAATATGCCCAACCGCGCCGACGCCGCGCTCCTGACATCGCCACGGGTGCAAATGCAGATAGCCAGAGCGCTTGAGGCGGCGATGATCCGCTTCCTGACCAGGCGCTAAAGCGGCATGACCGGCGGCATCAGATCAGGCGGGCAGCGGGCCAGGTGTCCGGGGCGGCCCGGACGGCTGTGCTGGTCAGGCCGCCTGGCAGGCGTAGCGGTAATT
>DATNIU010000185.1:0-46203 GCA_035604275.1 Streptosporangiaceae bacterium
CGTCGAGATCGTTGCCGACCAGGCCGCCGAGGCCGAGGCCGGTCGCGAGCGTGTAGACGAACGGGCGGAAGCCGACCCCCTGGACGATCCCCTCCACGCGGACGAGCGTCCTGATGCGCTGGCTCACCCGTCCAGTGTGGCCACACTCCGCCCCTCGCGCACGCCAGGCCCGCGTGCACACCGGACCGGGTGCCGGGATCGCTCCTGGCACCCGGTCCGGGTTACCGCTCGATCAGCCGCCCAAGGGCGGCGGTCCGGTTAGGGGAGGTAGTGGTGCAGGACGATCTTGCCCACCGACGTGGGCGTGGTGTTGGCGAGCACGCGGCCGAGCAGCGCGGGCGCCGCGGTCGTGTGCGCCGCCGGCACCAGACCGGCCGCGCTCCAGACTCCGCTGGTCAGCGTCTGGAACAGGATTCCGGTGGTGAACGGCGCCTTGTAGGCCAGCAGCAGCGGACCGCCGAGGGTGACCGCCGACGCCGTTGGAGCGGTCAGCGTTGCCGCGCCGGGAACCTGGGTCGGCCCGGTCCAGACCAGGTGACTCCAGTTGGTGGCGCCGTTGTCGGTGATGCTGCTGTAGAACACGTCGCTGGTGCCGAGCTGCTTCCAGAAGAAGTACAGCGTGCCGGTCGCGGTGCCGTTCTGCACCTCAGCGACGGCCGGGGTCGCGCTTGTGCACGGGTCCTGCACGCAGTGGACGCTGGTCGGCGACGGCGGGACTCCGGGGACCACGGTGGAGTTGGACCAGCCGAAGCCACGACCGGCCGGATGCCCGATGCTGAACCGCACGTGGTTGAACGGTGCCCGCCAGGCGACGATCACGAGGTACCTGTTGTTCGGGAAGAAGACCGACGGGCCGGCCACCGTGTTGGTCAGCGCCACCGAGTTGGGCAGGTCCTTCGCGGTGGTCCACGAGATCGTGCCGTCGGCCAGGGTCTCGCCCTCGGAGTACCAGATGTGATGATCGGCGTGGCCGGTCCAGACCGCCAGCACGGCATCGCGGCCGAGCGGGTCGATGTAGTTGCGGACAGCGGGCGCCGAGCTGGTGACCGCGTTCAGGCCGGGGATCTCTCCGGTCGCCGACCAGTCGCGGGACGGCGTCCGGTACTTGTAGAAGATGTGCCCGGCCGTTCCCCGCCCGCGCCACGCCACCAGCGTGCCCTGCCCGATCGGGCCGGGGAACGTGATGTTGCTCAGCGCCGGTGAGTCGTTCGTGAACGCGCCGGGGATCGGTGCGCTCGGGCCCGACCAGATAGGCGGCGGCGGCGCCGCTGCGGCCGCGCCCGCGCCGAGCGCGCAGATCGTGCCGGCCGCGGTCACCGCCGTGGCGAGCCTCGTCATGTGGCGTCTCAACATTCTTGACCTCGCGTTCTGTTGCTAGCTGATGCCTGCGCCCGACGGCCAGGCAGGGCAACGCTATGAGCAGGTCGCTGAGGCGGTATCTAGGGTTTCCCATGACTTGCCTGGGTTTTATCTGAGTTTCCTGAGCGAATCGCGAATATTCGCTCATCAATAGGTGTATTCGCCGCCGCAACCGGTCGGCCGTGACGGCTGTCTCAAGGGCATGAGTACGAGCAAGCCAGCGTTCGCCGTCGCCGCTGTCGCCGCGCTATCGATCGTGACCGCCGCCTGCTCGGCACCGACGGCGCCCGTACCGGCCAGGGTACGGCTGCCGCATGGCCTGTTCGCCGGCCTGCATGGCCGGTACGGCGGCCGGGCGAGGCTGACCAGCGCTCCGCCGCCTGCCTCGGCCGCGCTGCCCGGCGCCAGCGACCTGCTCGCGGCCGGTCGCGTGGTGCTCGCCGCGACCGACCAGGGCATCTGGCGGTCGGCCGACGGCGGCGCCTCCTGGCGGCTGGTGCTGACCGGCATCCGGGCCTGGTCCCTGACCGCGGTGCCGGCCGGCGGCTACGCCGCGATCGGGGACCGGCCGGCCAGGAACGGCCCGGGCCCGGCGGTGCTGGCGACCAGCGCCGACGGGATGAGATGGCGAATCATGCGAGTGCGGGCATCAGGGACGAGGGCGTTCTCGTCGTTCGGCTACGGCTACCGGTTCGCGCTCACCGGACTTGGCCCGACGGCGGTCGGCCTGGCGGTTCCCGACGTGCTGGCCTACTGGCCCGGCGGAACGCCGATGCGCAGCACGGACGGCGGCCGTGCCTGGGCGCCGATCGCCCTGCCGCGCGCGTCGCGATCCCTGCGCGAGGCGTCGACCGGCCTGGCGATCGCGGACGGCGGCCGGACGATGTTCGTCACCGCACCCGGCAGCGGGACCAGGTGCGCCGGCGCGGTGTACCGGTCGGCGGACGCCGGCGCGACCTGGGCCCTGCTGCCCGGATCCTGCCAGCGCTATCCGCTGATGGCAGTGCAGTTCATCAATGCCAGGACCGGATTCGCCGCAGGCGGGATGCCGTCCAAATTCGGCGGCGCGCAGGTGGTCGAGTTCACCAGCGACGGCGGCCGGACCTGGCACACCAGGTGGCGCACCAGCCGGGAGAACGGCCCGCGAGCCGACGACGGGATCGTCCGGCTTGACATGGTCACCGCGCGCCGAGGCTGGGCGCTCACCGGCGGCTGTGTCGGCGGTCAGAACGGGCCCTGCGGCGGGCTCGTCTACGCCACGACCGACGGCGGCTTCCGCTGGTATCGCACTGGCCAGGGCGCGACCAGCATCGCGGCGCTCGGCACCGGCCGGGGCCGTGCCCTGGCCGGTGCCGACGGCGCCGACGTCCTGGCGATCACCGCCGACGGCGGCCGCATCTGGAGCCGGCAGGCGCCGCCACGCTGGGTCCGTACGACGGCGTTCTCCGGCATCGGGTCCGCGCAGCTGTGGGCGAATACCCTGGGCGGCTATCTCAGCGGCGACGCGGGCGCTCGCTGGTCGGGTGCCAGATGGCTGGGTACGGCCCGTTTCAGCTATCAGACAGTGCTGGCCGCGCCATCCGGCCGACTGCTCAGCTACTCCGAGAGCCTGGTCACGCTGGCGAGCAGCGACGGCGGGCAGACCTGGACCAGCTCGGCGGTGCCAGACCGCCGCCGTGACGATCAGCTGCTGACCGTCGCGCTCGGAACCGGTGGCACGGCGTTCGCGGCGACCGGCGCCGGCGCTGAGTGCGCGACCAGCGCCGAGATCAGGCGCACGGAGCAGGTCAAGCCTGGCTGGAAGCCGCCGCCTGGCAGGTCCGCGCTGTTCACGAGCGAGGACGGCGGGGCGCGATGGCGCCCGGCCGGCGTGGTGCTCCCGTTCGGCGTCGGATTCCCGGCAGCCTCCGCGGCCGACGGCCGGCGCGTTGCCATCGTCGATGCGTGCGGCCGGCTCCAGCTGAGCGCCGATGGCGGGCTGCGCTGGCACGCTGAGTCGCTCGGCAAGAGCGTGTTCTGCGAGGTATCGGTGCTGCGCAGTGCGGTCTGGCTGTCCTGCCAGTCGGACCTGACCGCGTTCTGGGTGCTGCACAGCATTGACGGCGGCGCCACCTGGACCGTGTACCGGCTGCCCGTGGCGGCCGCCGCCAACGGCATATCGACCGGCGGGCCAGCCCCGGCCGCCGACATCGGCCAGACCGGCATCTTCGCTACCGGCCCGGACAGCGCGATCATGCCGGCCGGCGGCTCGATCTGGCGAACCACCGACGGCGGCAGGTCCTGGACCCAGTCCTGGCCCGCCCTGCCCGGATAGCAGCCAGGGCGGGCAGCCCGATGCATGGTCTCCCGACGGAGCGGTCTGTGTCACAAAGGATCATGCGGACGCAGCTCCGCCGACCTCCTCGCGATCGGTGCAGGTCAGATACTTGTCGTGGTTCCGGCCCAGATCGGGTGTGGCTCGCAGCGAGCCGACGAGCGCGGATAGATGCTTCGGCAGAGCCGGCCCGTAGCCACACGTGGCACACTTGTCGTGTGCGCCGCCGGTTCCGACAGGTCGATGTGTTCAGCCCTGAGCCGTGCATGGGCAACCCGGTCGCGGTCGTGCTGGATTCCGACGGCCTATCGACCGCCCAGATGCAGCTCCTCGCGAGCTGGACGAACCTGTCTGAGACGACGTTCGTGTCGCCGCCCGACGTGGCGGGCGCTGACTACCAGGTCCGCATCTTCACCCCGGGCACCGAGCTTCCGTTCGCCGGGCACCCGACGCTCGGCACCTGCCACGCCTGGCTGGAGGCAGGGGGCGTGCCGAGGCGGCAGGACCGGATCGTGCAGCAGTGCGCCGCCGGGCTGGTTCCCATCCGGCCGACCGCCGACGGGCTCGGCTTCGCGGCCCCGCCGGTGCTCAGGTCGGGCCCGGTCGCCGGTCCGCTGACCGATCGGATCGCGGCCCAGCTCGGGATCGACCGCGCCGAGATCGTGGACCTGCAATGGGCCGACAACGGACCTGGCTGGATCGCCGTGCTGCTGGCCAGCGCGGACGCGGTGCTGGCAGTGCGGCCGGATGCGCTGGATCTCGACCTGGGCCTGGCCGGGCCTTACCCGCCGGGGTCGGACGTCTCCTACGAGGTGCGGGCGTTCTTCACGGTCGGCGGCCGGACCGTGGAAGACCCGGTCACCGGCAGCTTCAACGCCTCGCTCGCGCAGTGGCTGCTCTCGTCCGGCCGGGCTGCCGCGCCGTATGTCGCCAGCCAGGGCACCGTGCTCGGCCGACGCGGGCGGGTTCATGTGTCCGCCGATGACGAGGGCACGATCTGGGTGGCCGGCGCCACGTCGACCAGGATCAGCGGCGAGGCTGATCTGTAGCAACCAGGTGGCAGCGCACCTGCTTGCCTGATATGCACGCAATATGGTTAGCGCCTCGGGAATCGGCAGTGGTCCGGCCGATCCCTGGTACCGGGTCATCGCCATACCCGACACCTGCTTCGGCGGGACGGCGGAACGGGACTACGCGTCCGTGCTGCCCGCCATACTGCATGCGGCCCAGCACCGCAGGCCGTTCGTCGCCGGGTGGTTCTCCCGCGGCGGCGGCGCGCCGCTCGAGCTGATCACGAATGCGGGCCCGCTGCCGCCGGCTCCGTCCCATCCGCTGACCGACTGGACGCAGGCCGCAGCGCGGCATTCCGCCGGGCCGCGGCCGGCCGGCATCGGCCGGCGCAGGAAGGACGCGCGCCACGAGGCGCCGGATGCCGAGCGCGATCAGCCGGACCTCCGGCCGGATGATCCGGCAGGCGCGGCGCCGCATCCCAGGGAGCACTTCGAGCTGCTGTTTCCGTGGGGCGCCCGCGGCGTGCCGTTCGCTGACAGCCTGATGGCCGATCTGGACCGGATGGTGTGGGCGCCGTGCCCTGGCCGTCAGGCGCCGCCGCGGCTCGGCGAGCAGGGCGAACGGGCGGGCCAGGGCTGGTCTGGTTACGGGCACGGTCAGCAGCCTGCGGCGCAAGGCGCCTCGTGGCTGGCGGTCGGTTCCGCGCTCTCCGGCGCCATGCCCAGCCTGTTCGAGTCCGCGCTCACCACGCTGATGGCACGGCCATTCGGCTGGCTGGTGGTGGCCGAGCCCACCGACCTGATCGACGCGGAGACCGCCGAGCTTCGCGGCCAGCTCAACGCGGCGCGCAGGTTCGACGAGGAGCGCTCGCGCTTCGACGCCGACCGGATCGCCAGGCGCCTGAACGAGCTTGACGCGTTCCGCGAGGCCGGCCTGTGGGACGTCCGGGTGCTGGTCGGCGCCGCCGATGCCGAGCAGCTGAACCTGATCGCCCCGATGCTGGTCGGCTCGGCGGACCTGAGCTCGCACCCCTATCGGCTGCGCGGCCCGGAGCGGCCCCGCGACCTGGCGGACGCGCTGGTCGCGAAGATCGGCGACCCGGCCGACGGCAGCGCCGTGCCGTTCGCCGCGACGGCGGGCGTGCTGGCCGCCCTGGCCGGGCTGCCGCGCCGTGAGGTGCCCGGCGTGCGGGTGCTTGACGTCGGCTACTTCGATGTCACGGCCGAGTCCTCGGGCGGCGATGAGCTCAGCGTCGGCACCATCCTGGATGGCCAGGATCGCGGCGTCGGCGAGCTTGGCATCCCGCTGGCCACGCTCACCAGGCACGCCCTGATCACCGGCGCCACCGGGTCCGGCAAGTCTCAGACGGTCCGGCATCTGCTCCAGCAGCTGACCAGCGCCGGGATTCCCTGGCTGGTGGTCGAGCCGGCCAAGTCAGAGTACGGCGCGATGGCCGGGCGGATCGCCGCGCTTGGCGCGGAGCTGACGATCATCAATCCGGCCGATCCCGCGGCGATCCCGCTCGCCGTGAACCCGCTGGCACCGGAGCCTGGCTATCCGGTCCAGGCGCATATCGACATGGTCAGGGCGCTGTTCCTGGCGGCGTTCGACGCCCGCGAGCCGTTCCCGCAGATCATGTCCCAGGCGCTGCAGCGAGCGTACGAGTCCTGCGGCTGGGACCCGGTGACCGGCGCCGGACAGCCCGGTGCCGTCGCCCCGCCGGCCGTTCCGACGCTTGCCCAGCTCCAGGCGGCGGCGCTCGACGTGATCGCCGACGTCGGGTACGGCCGCGAGCTCCAGGCCGACGTCCGGGGCTTCGTCGACGTGCGCCTGCGGTCGCTGCGTACCGGTTCGGCCGGCCGGTTCTTCGAGGGCGGCCACCCGGCCGACATCGGCGAGCTGCTCCGCCGGAACGCCGTGCTCGCGATCGAGGACGTCGCCAACGACGAGGACAAGGCGTTCCTGATCGGCACCCTGATCATCAGGATCGTGGAGCACCTGCGGCTGCGGGCCAGGACGGCGACGGCCGACGGCCTGGGTCACGTCATCGTGATCGAGGAGGCGCACCGGCTGCTCCGGGCCGACCGCGAGGGAGCGGGCGCCCACGCGGTCGAGCTGTTCGCCAGCATGCTGGCCGAGATCCGCGCGTACGGCGAGGGCCTGATGATCGCCGAGCAGATACCGGCGAAGCTCGTGCCCGATGTGGTGAAGAACACGGCGCTGAAGATCGTGCACCGGCTGCCGGCGCACGACGACCGCCAGCTCGTCGGCGCGACCATGAACCTGGACACCGAGCAGTCCAGGCAGGTCGTCTCCTTCCCGCCCGGGGTCGCCGCGGTCTTCGCCGACGGGATGGACCGGCCGCTGCGGATCCGGGTGCCGTTCGGCGGGCGCGCCGAGCGGCCGGCGGCCCGTGACCAGCTCGCTGAGCCGCCGATGGCCGGGCGCAGGTCGCCGGCCTGCGGGCCGGCCTGCACCCAGGACCGTGCCTGCACGCTGCTCGAGCTGCGCTCGGCTGACCTGCTCGCCGACGCGCCGCAGGACGCGTGGCTGCGGGTCTGGGCCGAGGCCATGGTGCTTGCGTTCCTGACCTACTCTCCGCTGCCCGTCGTGCCGGCGACGCTGAAGCAGCGCTGGGCTGGCCTCGACGAGCGGCTGCGGGGATGCCTGCTGGCCACCACGATCGAGCGCGCCGTCGCGCGCCGCGCGCTCGCCGTGCGCGCGTTCTTCGACCCGCGCGCGCTGATCGAGGCGGTGGCCGCCACCGCGTCGCGCATTCTGAACGGCGGAAAGGGAGCGGCAACAAAGGTCGCGACCGCCTGGGTGATTCCCCAGTTGCAGTGGCTGTACGAGATCGAGCGGGCCTGCCCGTTCCATGATCCGGCACCCGATCCGTTCGCGCTGGCGCTGCCGCTGGAATTCGAGCTGCCCGGCCTGTCTGACCGGCTTGACCTCAAGGTCGGGCAGCGGGTCAGCGGGCTGCGGCGGCATCCGCTGTCGATGGAGCTCGACCGCAACCGGCTGCCGGCCTGGACGGCGCTGCTCGGCGAGGACGACCAGCGGGGCTTCGCCGACGATCTGGCCACCCTCGCGGTCGGCTCGAGCCACCGGGGGCAGCTGCTTCAGGCAGCCGGTCAGCTTGGAGTGGCCGGCTGGCTGGAGCCGGTCCTGTCCTGGCCCAGGCGGTTCATTGTGGGCTGTGATGACCAGATAGCCGCGGCGGCGGCCGAACGGCACCTAGTGGCCGGATAGCATCTGCGGCCATGAGCAAGCTTCCGATCCGGGCGCGGGTCGCCACGACTCTCGGCGAGGCCGCGGGCAGGATGTCGCGGCTGGCCGGCCGGGGCGACGGATCGGTGATCGGCGGCGTGGTCGGCCTGCGGGTCGCGCCGGACCTGCTCAGGCAGCTCGCGGCCGGCCGCCAGATCGTGCTGGTGACGGGGACCAACGGGAAGACCACGACCACGCGCCTGGTGGCCGCGGCGCTCAGCGCGCTCGGCCAGGAGGTCGCGTCCAACGCGTTCGGCGCCAACATGGAATCCGGGCTGGTCTCGGCGCTGAGCGGCGCGCCCCAGGCGCCGTACGCCGTCCTTGAGGTTGACGAGCGGTACCTGCCGTCGATGATCAAGGCGACTAGCCCGAGAGTGGTCGTGCTGCTCAACCTGAGTCGTGACCAGATGGACCGGGCAGCCGAGATCTGGCTGGTCGCCCGGCGCTGGCGGGAGGCGCTCGAAGGCGCCCCCGACTGCCTGGTCGTCGCCAACGCGGACGACCCGCTGGTCGCCTGGGCAGCCGGGTCGGCCAGGCGCGCCATCTGGGTGGCCGCAGGCCAGCGCTGGCACGAGGACTCCTGGTGCTGCCCCGAGTGCGGCTCGCACCTGCGCCGTGACGAGCTGGGCTGGCGGTGCGGCGAGTGCGGGCTCTCCCGGCCGTCGGCCCGGTGGGTGCTTGACTCCGACACGGTGATCGACTCGACCGGCGGCGTGCGCGAGCTCGGCCTCACCCTGCCTGGCCGGGCCAACCGGTCGAATGCCGTGATGGCACTGGCCGTCGCCAGCATCTTCGGCGCCGACGTGGACCAGGCGCTGCCCGGGCTCCGCTCGGTGACCTCGGTGGCCGGCCGGTACACGACGGTGCAGCGGCGCGGGCGGACGCTGCGGCTGCTGCTCGCCAAGAACCCGGCGGGCTGGCTGGAGGCGTTCGACGTGCTGGAGCCGGACGGACGGCCGGTCCTGCTCGCGGTCAACGCCCAGGTGCCCGACGGCAAGGACACCTCCTGGCTGTGGGACGTCGACTACCGGGTGCTGCGGGGCCGCCCGGTGCTGGTCACCGGCGAGCGCAGGCTGGACCTGGGCGTCAGGCTGGAGGCCGACGAGGTCCCGTTCGAACAGGTGAGCAACGTTGACGAGGCGGTGGACCGGGTGCCGCCGGGCGGCCTTGACGTGATCGCGAACTACACCGCGTTCCAGCAGATCAGGACGACCCTAGGACGGACCGTATGACCAGCCAGCCCAGGCATGCGGCGCCGTCCCCGACCGGCAGCTACCGGCCTCCGCTGCTCGGCAGCCCCGAGCCGATGACCACGCCGATCCAGCGAGCCGAGCCCGAGCAGCGCGCGGCCGAGCCCGAGGTCTCCGGCCGGCATGCGGCCGGCCGGTCGAAGTCGAGGTCACTCGCGCTGGTCTGGATCTATCCCGACCTGCTCAGCACCTACGGCGACCGGGGCAACCTGCTCATGCTCCAGCGCCGGGCCAGGCTGCGCGGCATCGACGTCGAGCCGGTGGAGGTGAACTCGGACCAGCCGGTGCCGCGCCACGGCGACATTTACCTGCTCGGCGGCGGCGAGGACCTGCCGCAGATCCTGGCCGCCCGGCGGCTGCGGGCCGACGGCGGGCTGCACGCCGTGGCCGAGGCCGGCGCCGTGATCTTCGCCGTGTGCGCCGGCTACCAGCTGATGGGGGCCGTCTTCGGCGGCGTGCAGGGCGAGCCGGTCGATGGGCTCGGCATACTCGACATCCGCAGCGGCCGCGGGGAGCGCCGGGGCGTGGGCGAGGTGGTAGCCGATGTAGACCCCGAGCTTGGCGTCGAGCGCCTGACCGGGTTCGAGAACCACCAGGGCGTCACGGTGCTCGGGCCGGCCGCCCGGCCGCTGGCCCGGGTCGTGCTCGGGGTCGGAAACGGCGACGGCACCGAGGGCGCCTATGCCGGGCACGTGCTCGGCACCTACCTGCACGGCCCCGCGCTCGTGCGCAACCCGGCACTGGCCGACCTGCTGCTGACCTGGGCGGCTGGCCCGCTCCGGCCGCTCGCCGACGAGGACGAGAGCCTGACCAGGCAGCTTCGCGCGGAGCGGCTCGCGGCCGTCGCCGGCTGACCGGCCGATGGCGGCCTAGCTCAGTACACCAGCGGCTTCGCGTCGTCGGCGAGAACCTCCGCGATAAAGCTCGCCGCGCCGGCGATCCTGATCCCCTCGATCAGGTCGCTCTCTGAGATGTCCCGGCGCGCCGCGCATTGCGTGCACACCGTGACGGTCCCGCCCTTGACGATCGTGGCCAGCAGGTCAGCGGCCGGGCTCGCGTGCGGCAGCGCGATGTCATCGGCCCGGCCAGGAAGCCCCAGCCATGCCGCCTCGCCGGTCAGCCAGAGCGAGACCGGCACCCCGCTGGCCACGGCCGTGGCCGCCACGGTGAGTGCCTGATTGCAGCGCTCGGGGTCATTCTTGCCAGCCGTGATCTTGACAACGAGGGAACCGGAAGCCATGGTCGCACAATAGCTGAGCGCCCGGCGGCGTGCCGGACCGGCCAGCGCCTGGCAGCCAGGTCGCTAATATCCCGATTCGCCAGCTTCATCCCCCGTTCAATGATCCCGGTCGGCCGAGTGAATACGCGTTTCGATCACGATTTTCCACTATCAATGCGCGAATCCACTCGGCGGCTCCGGCTGGCCCGGGTCCGGGTGGCCTGGGTCTGGCTGGCCCTGGGTCTGGCTGGCCCCTGGGTCTGGCTGGCCCTGGGTCCGGCTGGCCTGGGTCTGGCTGGTTTGCGCCTCGCCGCACGGGCGTGGCGACGGGCTGCCAGGCCCGCCGCGCGCCTACACTGCCGGTGTGGCCGCCGAAGTCAGCGCAACCATTCTGACCGTGGTCTGCGCCGCGCTCGCCGGCTGGTGCGGGCTGCTTGTGCTGCGCTTGTGGCGGGCCGGGTCGCGGAATCACGGGAAGCCGTAGGCTGTTGCCATGGCCAGCGCACCTGACCTTCCCGCACCCGAGCCGCATGCCGCCATCGCCCCGCTGAGCTTCCTGCTCGGCCGGTGGGAGGGGGCCGGGGTGGTGGGCTACCCCACGATCGAGAGCGTCAACTTCGGGCAGGAGATCTCGTTCAGCCACAACGGCAAGCCGTTCCTGATCTACTCAAGCCGCACCTGGCTGCTCGACTCCGAGGGGGCGATCGGGCGTCCGCTCGCCGTTGAGTGCGGCTTCTGGCGGCCGCAGCCCGAGGATCGGCTTGAGGTGCTGCTGGCGCATCCGACCGGGATCACCGAGATCTACCTGGGTGAGATCACCGGCACCAGGATCGAGATCAGCACGGACGCGGTGGTGCGCACCGCGAGTTCCAAGGAGGTGACGGCGGGCAGGCGGCTGTACGGACTCGTGGGCGGGGATCTGGCGTACGCGTACGACATGGCCGCGGTCGGGCAGCCCTTGCAGCCGCACGTCTCCGCTCAGCTCAAGTACGCGGGCCGCGCGAGCCAGGCGTAGTCGGCTGAGGCCACAGCCGTCGCAGTGCTCAGGTGAATGCTGGACGGCCCTTTTATCGCTCATCGTGCATTCTGATCACCAGCGGCGGCACCAGCGCTTCTCGCCGCGTAAGAAAAAGCCCCCGGGCGGCTCCCGCGGCAAGGGCCACAATGGCATCTGCCGCAGGGACCGGCTGGACAAGGCCGGTCACCCGGGGGTTCGGTGTCTGCCGTGTATTCGCCGACCGCCGCCTTGGCGGCGCACGAGCTAGCTGCCGATAGCAACCTCGCTCGCAGGGCCGGTGATGCGCGCGCCAGGCTTCCGCCTGGTCCGCTCCACGGGACGGCGGCTAGCTGACAGCCACCTCGCGAGTCCGACATCTATGCATACTGTTGGACCACCTCCTTTCCCGCGTTAGCCAGCACGCTACGTCAGGTCCGCGCGGGCGGGCAAGAGGGTTTACCGCGCTTCATTAGACTCGGCTTCATGTCGCAGACGTGGGATGACGCGCTGCGGGCCAGTGGCCACCGGGTTACCCCGCAGCGCCAGCTCGTGCTCGAGGCCGTCACCAGGCTGGAGCACGCGACGCCGGAGGAGATCTACGCCGAGGTCAGGCAGACGGCTGTCGGGCTCAATGTCTCCACCGTGTACCGGACGCTTGAACTGCTCGAGCAGATCGGCCTGGTCACTCACACCCATCTCGGGCACGGCGCGCACCGCTACCACCTGGCCGCCGACGCCCAGCACATCCATCTGGTCTGCCGCGGCTGCGGCGGCATCACCCAGCTTGACCCGTCCGCCGTGCGGTCTCTGGTCAGTTCCCTGGAGGCCGAGCACGGATTCGAGACGGACGTCGGTCACCTGACCGTGTTCGGCACCTGCGCGCGTTGCCGCGCGGCCGCGACCGGCTAGCGCCCGGTTCCGGCCGATGCCAGCGGCCGCCAGCATCGGCCGCCTCGCTGTCCCGAAAAGGGCGGCCCGATCGGCTCGGGCTGCCGAGTCCTGCCCTGAGCTGAGTGCGCGGGCACGAACGGCCGGCTCGGCGCCTGGGCAGCGGTCAATTTAATCGGGGCGGATCTTGAGCGCTGCGCCTATGGTGGGCGGATGTCCTTGCTGACCGCCCGCGGCGTGTCGCTCTCCTACGGCGCGCTGGTCGTGCTACAGGACGTCGACCTGGTGATCGGCGCCGGCGACCGGATCGCAGTGGTGGGGCCGAACGGCGTCGGCAAGTCGACGCTGCTGCGCGCGCTGGGCGGCCTGGTCCAGCCCGATTCGGGTGTCGTGACCGCGATCGGGACGGTCGGCTACCTGCCGCAGGAACGTGACCGGCGCGCCGAGGAGTCGGCGATGCAGTACATCGCGCGCAGGACCGGCGTGGCCCGGGCCGAGCGCGTGATGCACGCCGCCTCGGAAGGGCTGTCGCGCGGCGCCGCAGGCTCGGCCGTCGAGTATGCCGCGGCCCTGGATCGCTATCTGATCCTCGGCGGCCCGGACCTGGAGGTCAGGGCGCTCGAGCTGGCCGCCAGCCTCGGGCTGCCGGCCGATCTCGACCGGCCGGCCATCGGAATGTCCGGCGGACAGGGGGCGAGGCTGGCGCTCGCCGCGGTCCTGCTCGCCCGGTTCGACGTGCTGCTGCTCGACGAGCCGACTAACGACCTGGACCTGGAGGGCCTGGAGCTGCTCGAAGACCATCTGGGCGGGCTGAGCGGAGGTCTTGTGGTGGTCTCGCATGACCGGGCGTTCCTCGACCGCGTGGCCGGAGCGGTGCTCCAGATCGACCCGCACTCGCGCCGGGCCACCCTGTACGGCGGTGGCTACCAGGCCTACCTGACCGAGCAGCAGCGCGACCGGGCCCACGCGGCTGAGGCCTACCAGACCTACGCGACCAGGCGGGACGAGCTCACCGAACGCGCCAGGCGGCAGAAGGAGTGGGCACGATCCGGCGAGCGCTCGGCGAACAACGCGGCGGCCAGGCGCAAGGAGCCGGACAAGAACATCCGGCGCGGCCGGGCTCAGGCCGCGCAGCAGCTCGGTGCCCGCGCGGCGGCCACGATCAGGGCCGCCGAGCGGCTCGAGCCGGTCGCCGAGCCCCGCAAGGAGTGGGAGCTGCGGCTGCGCCTGGGCGCGGCAACCCGCAGCGGGGACGTTGTCGCGGTCCTGTCCGACGCGGTCGTGCGGCGCGGCGCGTTCCAGCTCGGGCCGGTGAGCCTCCAGCTGGCCTGGGGCGACCGGGTCCTGATCCGCGGCGCGAATGGCTCGGGCAAGACCACCCTGCTGCTGGCGCTGCTCGGCCGGATCCCGCTCGCCTCGGGCCGCAGCTCGCTCGGGGCCTCGGTGCGGATCGGCGAGATCGACCAGGGGCGGCAGACCCTCGATCCGTCGGCCACGCTGCTCGACGCGTTCCGCGCTCAGACTGGCCTGGCCCCGGCGGAGGCGAGAACGCTGCTGGCCAAGTTCGGCCTCGGCGCCGATGACGTCGGGCGCTCGGTGACGTCCCTGTCTCCCGGCGAGCGGACCCGGACCGACCTGGCGCTGCTGATGCACTCTGAGGCGAACCTGCTCGTGCTCGACGAGCCCACCAATCACCTCGATCTGCCCGCGATCGAGCAGCTTGAGCAGGCGCTGGACAGCTACGACGGCACCCTGCTGCTCATCACCCACGACCGTCGCCTCGCCGAGCGGGTCAGAACCACCCGAGTTATCACTGTCAGCAACGGAATAGTAACTGAAGGCTGATGCCGTCGGTCGGCGTTCTCGACTTAGCACGGCTTTCAGTGATGTTAACGCCCGTTATATGAGTTTTATGGCCACGAAATCCGTGCTAAGTGGGTTCATCGGGATGGGGAAGGTCGCGGAGCTTGAGAAATCCGGCGCTGGCGCACTGGCTCGGGTGGTCTGGGTCGGCCGGGCTGGCCGGGCTGGCCGGGCTGGCTGGCTTGCGCATAGCCTTGCGGTATGGAAAGCCCGCTGCTTGCCAGCCCGGACGCGGTCAGCGCCGATCACCCGGACGCCGGGGTCGCCGCGCACTACGGCGACCCCTACGCAGAGCAGCGCGCTCTTGCCGAGGCCCAAGGTGTGGTCGATCGCTCCCATCGGGACGTGATCAGGATCAGCGGCCAGGACCGGCTCCGCTGGCTGAACGACATCAGCACCCAGAAGCTGGACGACCTGGCGCCGGGAACCGCCGCGCAGACGCTGATCCTCAGCCCGCACGGCCATGTCGAGCATCACCTGACCCTGGTCGATGACGGCTCGGCCACGTGGATCCACGTCGAGCCAGGCGAGGCCAAGCCGCTCCTTGAGTTCCTTGAGTCGATGCGGTTCATGCTCCGGGTCGAGCCCGCCGACATGACGGATGACCACGCGGTGCTCACGCTGATGGGACCGGTCGCGAGCGCGGAGCAGGTCGATGGCACGGTGGCGGTCATGAACCTCGGGTCCGGCATCGACGTGATCATCGAGCGGGAGCGGCTCGCTGACACCGCGGCAGAACTGCGGCGCCGCGGTTACCGGCTGGCCGGCATGTGGGCACACGAGGCGCTGCGGATCGCCGGGCACCGGGCCAGGTTCGGCGCCGACACTGATCACCGGACGATCCCGCACGAGATGGGCTGGATCCAGGACGCCGTTCATCTCAGCAAGGGCTGCTACCGGGGCCAGGAAACGGTCGCCCGGGTGCACAATCTCGGTCATCCGCCACGCCGGCTGGTGCTGCTGCACCTGGACGGCAGCGAGGACCGGCTGCCCCCGCACGGTGAGCCGGTACTGCTCGATTCCTCCGCGATCGGCTTCGTCGGGTCGGCGGCCAGGCACTACGAGCTTGGGCCGGTCGCGCTCGCGCTGGTCAAGCGGACGGCTCCGGTGGCGGCCGTGCTGAACGCGGCCGGGATCAGCGCCTCGCAGGAAGTCATCGTCCGGCCTGACGCCGGCGCCAATGTCAAGATCACCTTGAAACGGCAGCGCGGCGGGCTCTGACTTGCCCGGGTCCTGGCCGGGTCCTGCCCGGGTCCTGGCCGGGTCCTGGCCGGGTCCTGGCCGGGTTCGCAGCATCCGCACGCAGGAGTAGCCTCAAGCCGGCAGGTTCGTTCCAGCCCCCGGAGGTGGCCTTCCGTGCTGCGTCGCGCTCTGCTTGCCGTCTCGGCTAGCCAGCGGATCCGCCAGATCATCAGCACCGCGCCGGTGACGAGGGACGTTGTCAAACGGTTCGTGGCCGGGGACAGCGCTGCCGACGCGCTGGCTGTCGTGGAACGGCTGATCAGCGACGGCCTGACCGTCACGCTCGACTACCTCGGCGAGGACACGACGGACCTTGATCAGGCCGCCGCGGTCGCAGCCGAGTACGTGGCGATGCTCGACCGGCTCAAGGCGGCCGGGCTGAGTGCCGGGGGCCGGGCCGAGGTCTCGGTCAAGCCGACCGCCGTCGGTCTTGGCCTGCCTGAGCATGGTGAGAAGACCGCTGCCGAGAACATCACGAGGATCTGCGCGGCCGCCAGGGGCGCCGGGACCACGGTCACCTTGGACATGGAGGATCACACTCACGTCGAGGCCACCCTGCGGCTGGTCGGCGAGCTGCGGGCGACCTTTCCTGACCTCGGCTGCGTGCTCCAGTCGTATCTGAGGCGCACCCCGGGTGACTGCGAGGCGCTCGCGGTGGCCGGATCGCGGGTCCGGCTGTGCAAGGGCGCCTACAGCGCGCCCGACGGCATCGCGCTCGCGGCCCGGTCCGAGGTCGACCGCAGCTACGCGCGCTGCATGCGAACGCTGCTGAACGGGCCCGGCTACCCGATGCTGGCGACACACGACCCCCGGCTGATCGAGATCGCGGCGGCGCGGGTCCGCGGCATAGGCCGGGCGCCTGGCAGCTACGAGTATCAGCTGCTCTATGGCGTGCGGCCGGACGAGCAGCGGCGGCTGGCTGACAGCGGCGCTCAGGTGCGGATCTACGTGCCCTACGGCAGAGACTGGTATGGCTACCTGGTACGGCGCCTGGCCGAGCGGCCAGCGAACCTGATGTTCTTCCTCCGCGCCATGAGCTCGCGCGGCTGAGGCCGGCGCGGCTGAGGCCGGCGCCATCGGCGGCGCCGCTGGACCGTTCCAGGTCAGTGGTGCCGGGCTCCACCGGGACACCGCGCGCCCACGTTAGGCTCTGGGGATGATCGCGATCCTTGGCGCGGGCAAAATGGGCGAGGCGCTGCTCTCCGGGATGCTGCGGGCCGGGGTCGCGCCATCGGGCGTGATCGCCACGGCCCGGCGGGAGGAGCGGGCCGCATCGCTCAGGGACTCCTACGGCATCAAGGTAAGCGGTGCCGCCGAGGCGGCCGACCTGGCGGACACGCTCGTGATCACCGTGAAACCCCAGGACATGGCCGCGCTGCTGGACGAGATCGCGCCGCGGGTGTCGGCCGGCCAGCTGGTGATCTCGGTCGCGGCCGGGATCACGACCGGGTTCATCGAGGCCAGGCTGGCCGCCGACGTCGCCGTGGTGCGGGTGATGTCGAACACGCCGGTCCTGGTGGACGAGGCGATGAGCGTGATCTCGGCCGGCCGGCACGCGGGTGAGCAGCACCTGCGCCGGACCGAGGAGCTGCTCAGGCCGGTCGGCAAGGTACAGCGGATTCCCGAGTCCCAGCAGGACGCGGCGACCGCGCTGTCCGGCAGCGGGCCAGCCTATGTGTACTTCCTGGTCGAGGCGATGGTCGACGCGGGAATCCTGCTCGGAATGCCGCGGAGCACGGCCCTTGAGATGGTCAAGCAGGCCGTCTACGGCGCGGCGACGATGCTGCGCGAGTCGGGCGAGCATCCGGTGATCCTTCGCGAGGCGGTGACCTCGCCGGGCGGGACCACGATCAGCGCGATCAGGGAACTGGAGCGGCACGGAGTCCGCGCCGCGTTCATCGCCGCGATCGAGGCAGCGCGCGATCGAGGCCGCGAGCTTGGCGCGGGCTGAGCCGTCGCCGAAGCTGGTCAGGGATGCAGCCGGAGTTAGCTGGAGGGATAAATCGGGCAGGAGCTGGTCGGGCGGCAATGCTGAATCTCAGCCCTCGGGCGGGGTTGCCCTTTCGCGAGTACCAATTACGCTGGATACGGGCGTGACTGATGCGCTGAATATCGCTTGGCGCAGCAAAGAGCGCCGGAGAGGGCTATCGATGGCAGCAGAGGCAACTCCGCTCAGTGCCGTACGATTCCTGACGGTCGCTGAGGTAGCGACGATCATGCGGGTGTCGAAGATGACCGTCTACCGCCTTGTTCACTCCGGTGATCTGGAGGCGATCCGGGTCGGCCGCTCGTTCCGGGTGCCGGAGCGCGCAGTCAATCAGTACCTCAGGGATGCCTTCGTCGAAGTGACCTGAGCCGAGACAGACCCCTGGATGCTGCGGTTGGCAGCCGCCATGCGCGGGCCCGAGCCGACCACGGTACGCTGTGGCGTTGGCGCGTGCCCGGCCGTCCGTGCGGGCGTTAGCGCAAGCACGCCATCGCGCGTGGGTATCGATCGAGGGTGGTTTCGTGGGCTCAGTAATCAAGAAGCGCCGCAAGCGGATGGCGAAGAAGAAGCACCGCAAGCTGCTGCGCAAGACGCGCGTTCAGCGCAGGAACAAGAAGTAGCGGCCGGTCCTGGCCGCCGGGCGGGCCTAGCCGTCCGCCGGGCCGACGACGCGATGACCAGGCCATGAGCGATTCAGCGACGCCGATCCCTGATGAATGGATCAGGCGGCTGAACGGTGCCGCTGACTTCGTGCGACGTCGGATGGCCGGCGACTACGAGGTGGATCCCGAGTCGGGCTACGACCCGGAGTTCAACGAGACCGTGCTGATGCCCGGCGCCCGCGCGCTGTATCGCGGCTGGTTCCGGGTGCGGATGCGCGGCATCGAGCACGTGCCATCGGCGGGCGCCGCCCTCGTGGTGGCCAATCACTCCGGGGTGATCCCGCTCGACGCGCTCATGCTGCAGGTTGGCGTGCTCGACGAGCACCCGGCCCATCGCCACCTGCGGATGCTCGGGGCCGACCTGGTGTACTCGATCCCGGTCTTCGGCGATCTGGCGCGCAAGAGCGGGCACGTGCCTGCCAATCCCGCCGAGGCGGACCGGCTGCTGCGATCAGGTGAGCTGGTCGGAGTGTTTCCCGAGGGATTCAAGGGGATCGGCAAGCCGTTCAGTGAGAGGTACCGGCTGCAGCGGTTCGGCCGGGGCGGGTTCGCGCACACCGCACTGCGGGCCGGCGTTCCGATCATCCCGTGCGCGATCGTCGGCGCCGAGGAGATCTACCCCAAGGTCGGCGACTGGCCCGAGCTTGCCGCGAGGCTGAAGCTGCCCTACTTCCCGGTGACGCCGCTCTTCCCGTGGCTCGGGCCGCTCGGAGTCATCCCGCTGCCGTCGAACTGGATCATCGAGTTCTGCGACCCGGTTCCGACCGACGGATTCACGGCCGACCAGTGTGAGGATCACGACGTGATCTCCGAACTTGCCGACAAGGTAAAGGACACCATCGCCGGGAAGATCGACGAGCTGCTGGCCGAGCGCGGTCCGGCGTTCAGCGCCTAGGGCAGGGCGGCCGCCCGGTGGCGGCGGCGGATGGCGAATCCGGCGACGAGCCCGCCAGCGACGGCCCCCGCGCCCGCCGCGATCGGGAGGCCGATCATGGTCGCCCGGCGGCCCTTCCTGAAGTCGTGGATCGGCCAGTTCCGCTCGCGTGCCAGCGCCATGAGCTCCGCGTCGGGGTTGACCGCATTCGGATAGCCGACCTCCTCCAGCATCGGCAGGTCGTTCGCTGAGTCGCTGTAGGCGCTGCACCTGGACAGGTCCAGGCCCTCGCGGTCCGCGAGGGCACGCACGGCGGCCGCCTTGACCTCGCCGTGCAGCAGGCCGCCCACGAGCCGTCCGGTATAGACGCCGTCCTTGGTCTCGGCCACGGTGCCGAGCGCGCCGGTGAGGCCCAGCCTGCGGGCCAGGATGTTGGCAAGCTCCACGGGCGTCGCGGTGACCAGCCAGACGCGCTGGCCCGCGTCCAGGTGAGCCTGAGTCAGCTCCCTGGTGCCTTCCCAGATCCGGTGCGCCATCGTGTCGTCGTAGATCTCCTCGCCGAGCGCGGTGATGTCAGCGGCCTTGTGCCCGGCCACGAACGCCAGCGCGGCCTCGCGAGCCGCGTCGATGTGATCGGCGTTCTCGGCGCCCCTGAGCCGGAACACCAGCTGGCCCACGGCCATCGTGACCAGGTCGCGCGGCCGGAACATCTTGCGCGCCGCCAGGCCCTTGGCGAAGTGGTAGATCGACGCTCCGCGCATCAGGGTGTTGTCCACGTCGAAGAACGCACCTGCCCGCGGGTCGGCTACCGGCGGCGGCTGGCTGACCTCGGCGGCGGCGGCGGACGCCTCGCCCGCTCGCGCCGACATGCCGGTTCGTTCTGGTAGCCGCGTCACGTTAGTCCAGCCTAATCGGTACGGTTAGTAACCTGGAGCGTGCCTCGCGCCAGGAGCCAGGCACGGTGCTGGTCAGGCGGGCCTGGTTTCACGCGCGGCTGGTTCACGCGGGGCCGGTCACGCCGGGCTGTCACCCGGGGCTCGATCAACAGACCTGGTCAGTTGTGTTCGCGCCATCGCCTGGCGTCAGGCACGATAGGCAATGATGTCACTCTCTCTGATCGTGGTCGCGCTGGGCGCGGTTGTCGCAGCCGTCGGTACCGGCGTGCTGACGGCGCGCTGCGCCCGGGGTCCCCGGATCTACCTGGTGGCGTGCGCGATCGGGCTGTTCGGGCTCGCGATCTCCCAGGGCGCGCAGACTCTGGGCTACCTGACCGGCTACAGCGCGATGATGTTCCGGGCCATGGAGCTCGGGGCTCAGGTCCTCGCTCCGCTCGCGTTCTGCCTCGTCATCGCCGAGCTTGTCGGCAAGACCGTGCCCGCCCGGTTCGCGATGCGGCTGGCCGTGGCGGCGATCGCGGCCATCGCCGTGGTCATTCTCGGAACCGACCCGCTGAACCCGGTCGCCACGTTCAGCAAGCGCTGGCCCGACCCGGCGGTCTTCTACGAGGTCGTGCCGAAGGCGCTCATCGAGTACCTGATTGGTCCGTTTACCGCGCTCGTGGCGGTCATGGCCATCCTGATCGCGCTGTGGCGGTCCAGGCGGGACCAGCCGGCCAGGGACGCGGTGCTGCCCGTCGCCGCGGCGGCGTGCGCGGCCCTGGCACTCGCGGTGCCCGGCCTGGCCCTGCTAGCGCGGCACTCGGGCGTGACACTGCCCGCGGCGCATCGCGTCTTCGGGCCGGCCTGCCTGGTCGCGGCCGGACTGGCCTGGCTGGCCGGCGCGAGGGCAGAGCGGATCGGCCTCGGTGACTCCAGGGCCGCGAGAGGCGCGGGCGACTGGGATGACGCGGACGGCTACGCCGACCCGGACGGTTACGCCGTTGCGGACGGCTATGCGAGCGCGGACAGGTACGGCGGTGCGGACGGCTACGCGAGCGCGGATGGCCATGCCGGCGCGGACGGCTATGCCGGCCAGCATGACTGGCCCGACCAGGGCGGCGGGCTTCCCGGTGGCTACGGAACCGGGGACTTCGACCGGTACGGAGCCGACGCCGATCAGACCGGCGGCCGGTATCCGCCCGATCAGGCTGCCGTGGGCTACGATCCCGCCAGTCTCGGCAGGGAGCCGGAGTTCGGAGGCAACGGCCATGATGCGGCGGCCTCAGATGCGCGATTCGTCGGCCAGGACGCTGACGGCCCGTATCCGGAGCTCGCCGCGCTGGTGGCGGAGGCCACTGATCTGCCGGGCGGGGCGGCGAGCTTCCCAGAGGCCGGCCGGCCGGGTGCGGTCGGCCCGTACGGTGATCCGGGCCCGCTCGGCGTGCACAGCGGCCCGAAACCGGCCGATGACGACCCTCGTGCGCACTTGTTCGGCCAGATCGCGATCTACACGCTGATCGAGGATCGGATCGACGATTTCGACCGGCTCACCGAGCGAGTGGTCGCGCAGGTTCGGGCCAGGGAGCCGGACACGCTGGTGTACATCGTGCATGCGGTGCCGACCGCGCCGATGCAGCGGATCCTGTACGAGGTCTACCGGGACCGGGCCGCTTATGACCTGCACATGCAGCAGCCGTATGTAGCCAGGTACGAGGCCGAGCGCCGGCCGTTCGTGCTGGCCGCCAACGTGATCGAGCTCGGCCTCCAGCAGGCCAAGGTCTCGCCGCTGCCGTCAATATCGGACATTCTCAGCGAGTCGGGGATCGATCTCACCGGCGTCACCAGGTCGCCTCGCGGCGTCGCGCCGCCGCCGAGCGGCGATTTCCCGCTGCCGCAGTCTCTGACAGGCCCGGCCGACTGGCTGCCCGCCGCCGTTCCGCCTGCTCCGATACCGCCGTCCGCAGGGCAGGCGCGCGAGCCAGGATACGACCGGCCGTCTCAGGGCTGGGCTGACCTGCGCGGCGACGAACCCCCGTACCGGTGACCGTGCAGCACGTCATTACGCTGCTCTCCCGGCCTGGCTGCCATCTATGCGACGACGCGCGCGCCGTCATCGCGCGGGTCGCCGGGGAGCTCAAGGTGCCCTGGACGGAGCGGGACATCACGCAGTCGCCGCAGGACCTGACGGAGTACGGCGAAATGATCCCGGTCACGCTGATCGACGGAGTGCAGCATGACTTCTGGCGGGTCGACGAGCGGCGCCTCCGCCGGGCGCTCGGCGCCTTACGGGCGGCCCCGGACGGCGACGACGCCGTGCGCTGACTTTGTGCAAACGTTCACAAGGGCGTAGCGTGTGGCGGAGAACCTGACGCGGGCAGCCCGGCCCCACGGTGGCCGTCGTGCCCGCCGCGCCGATCCCCCCAGGAGTGCCGGCGTATGTCCCGCCGAAACAGGCCAGTAAGCAGCATGCAGGGCATCCCGGAGGCGACCATCGCGCGCCTCCCGCTTTACCTGCGCGCTCTCTACGTGCTCGCCGACCGCGGCATTGCCTCGGTGTCCAGCGAGGAACTCGCCGCGGCCGCCGGAGTCAACTCCGCCAAGCTCCGCAAGGACCTGTCCCACCTCGGCTCTTATGGCACCCGCGGCGTCGGGTACGACGTGGACTACCTGGTGTATCAGGTATCGAGGGAGCTCGGCCTGACCCAGGACTGGCCCGTCGTCATCGTCGGCGCCGGCAATCTGGGCCGGGCGCTGGCCAACTACGGCGGGTTCGCCTCGCGCGGGTTCCGGGTCGCGGCGCTGCTTGATTCCGATCCGAACGTGGTCGGCAGCCTGATCGCGGGTCACCGGGTGCAAGGCGCGGACGAGATCGAGTCCGTGGTGGCCACCCACGGAGTGCTGATCGGGGCCATCGCGGCCCCGGCCGTGGCTGCCCAGGGGATCTGCGATCGCCTGGTGGCAGCCGGAGTGACGAGCATACTTAACTTCGCGCCAGTCGTTCTGAACGTGCCTGAAGGCGTTGATGTGCGTAAAGTCGACCTGTCGATC
Organism: Streptosporangiaceae bacterium; assembly: GCA_035604275.1. Lineage (GTDB taxonomy): Bacteria > Actinomycetota > Actinomycetes > Streptosporangiales > Streptosporangiaceae > Chersky-822. Next base: position 22,863 of record DATNIU010000185.1, read on the forward strand.
GAACTGCAGATTCTGGCCTTCCACGCCCAGCGCAAGTCGGTGGTCCAGGTGCCGCGCCACGCGGATCATGACCTCTCCTCGCTTCAGCGGCGGCGGGCCGGGCTGGAATCTGTCGGCACAAGCGGCAACTCACCTGCTCCGGGAGCGCTGACTTTGAACGGTGACGACAGCGTGGCTGCTGAGGCGGTCGGGAGATGAGCGTTCTCGTAGTAGGCCTCAGCCACTCCAGCGCGCCGGTGGCGACGCTTGAGCGCGCCGTGGTGACCGGTGATGCCCAGGCCAAGCTGCTCCAGGACGTGCATCTGTCCGAGAATGTGGCCGGGTCGTTCGTGCTCAGCACCTGCAACCGGGTCGAGGTCTACGCCGAGGTTGACAGGTTCCACGGCGGAGTGGCGGCGATCTGCGAGTTGCTGGCGCGGCACTCCGGCGTTCCGCTCAGCGAGCTGACCGGATCGGCGTACGTGCATTACGAGGATCGCGCCGTGCAGCATCTGCTCACGGTGACGTGCGGCCTCGAGTCGATGGTGGTCGGCGAGAGCCAGATACTCGGGCAGGTCCGCCAGGCAGTCAGGCTCGCTCGCCAGCACGGAACGCTCAGCCGCGAGCTATCGGACCTGGGCACGCTGGCGCTGCGCACCGGCAAGCGGGCGCACGCCGAGACCGGCATCGACTCGGCCGGCCAGAGCCTGGTGAGCCTGGGCCTCGATCTCGCCGCCGGGCAGCTAGGCAGGCCGACCGGGACCGCCGCGGCGCTGGCCGGCCTTTCGGTGCTGGTCGTCGGCGCGGGCTCGATGAGCTCGCTGGCTGTCGCGACGGCCAAGCGCCGCGGCGCCGGCCCGATCGTCATCGCCAACCGGACGCGCCGTACCGCCGAGCGGCTGTCCAGGGCCTTCGGAGCCAGCACGACTAGCATCAGCGACCTGTCGGCCAGCATCGCGGCCGCCGACATCGTCATCGCCTGCACCGGCGCCCCCGGCCACGTCATCGGCGCAGCGACAGTGGCAGAGGCACTCCGGCTGCGTCCAGTCCGCTCTGGCCGCCCTGGCCCGCTGGTGCTGCTTGACCTGGCGCTTCCCCGTGACATCGAGCCGCGCGCCGGGCGCGCCGAAGGCACCCTGCTGATCGACCTCGCCACGCTTGGCGCGGCAGGCGCCGCCAGCGAGCGCGACCCGGCAGGTCCAGCGAAGCGAGACGGCGCGCCGGTGACCGCGGTGATCGACGCGACCGGCCGGGATCCGGCGGGCGCGGAGCGCGGTACGGCGGGTGCTGAGCGCGGTACGGCGAGTGCTGAGCGCGGTACGGCGAGTGCTGAGCGCGGTACGGCGAGTGCTGAGCGCGGTACGGCGGGTGCTGAGCGCGGCCGGTTGGGTGCGGAGCCAGGCCGGGCGGGGGCGGCGCGAGGCCTGGCGGGCGGGGCCGCGCGCGGCGCCGACGTGGCCGCGGTGCGGCGGATCGTCGCGCAGGAACTGGCCGCGTACCTGCAGGCAGACCGGGCCGCGAGGGTAGCGCCGACGGTTGTCGCGCTGCGCGCCAAGGCCGCTACGGTAGTCGAGTCTGAGCTCGCCCGGCTGGAGCGACGGCTCGGCAATCTGGACGCGAGGTCGCGCAGGGAGATCGCCCAGTCGATGGGACGGATCGCCGACAAGCTGCTGCACGGCCCTACCGTCCGGGTGAAGGAGCTGGCGGGCTCGCCAGGCGCCGACTCCTACGAGACGGCTCTGCGGGTGCTCTTCGAGCTCGATCCCGATGCGGTAGAGGCCATCGCGAGGCCCGACGACATGCTGCCGGTGCCGGAGGCGGTGCCGGAGGCGGTGCCGGTGCCGGAGGCGGTTCCGGTGCCGGAGGCGGTCGGCGGTCGGAGGGCTGGTGCTGCTCAGGGGGCTGGCGATGGCCAGCGGACTGGTGATAGTCAGGGAGCTGGTGATAGTCAGGGGGCCGGCGATGGCCGGCCGGGCGGCGAGGGTCAGGAGGCTGGTCAGTGAGCGGTACACCGCTGCGGCTGGGAACCAGGCGAAGCCCGATGGCGCTCGCCCAGGCACGCCAGGTCGCCGAGATGATCACCGCGCGGACCGGGATCGGCGTGGAGATCACCGGGATCTCCACCGCCGGCGATGTCAGCCAGGAGCATCTGGTCCAGATCGGCGGCACCGGCGTCTTCGTCGGCGCGCTGCGGGAGAGCCTGGTATCTGGCGAGGTCGACTTCGCCGTGCACTCGCTCAAGGATCTGCCGGCCGGCCGGTCGGCCGGGCTGACGCTCGCCGCCGTGCCGCGCAGAGACGACCCGTGGGACGCTCTGGCAGGCCGGGATGGCGCGAAGCTCGCGGACCTGCCGTCGGCCGCGAGGATCGGCACCGGATCGCCGCGCCGCGCCGCGCAGATCCGGATAATGCGGCCTGACCTGCGGCCCGTCCCGATCCGCGGCAACGCGGGAACCCGGCTGGCCAAGATTACCTCCGGCGAGGTCGACGCCGTGGTCCTGGCATACGCCGGCCTGGTCAGGATCGGCCGCCTCAACGTGGTCACCCAGGTGTTCGGGCCAGATGAGATGCTCCCCGCTCCCGGTCAGGGCGCCCTCGCGGTCGAGTGCCTGGCCAGCCGGCCTGACCTGGCAGAACTGCTCGGCTGCATCGACGACCCGGCCAGCCGGGCGGCGACAACCGCCGAGCGCAGCGTGCTCGCCACGCTGCAAGCGGGCTGCGCGGCGCCAGTTGGCGCGTATGCTGCCGGGACGGATGCATTGCGGCTGCACGCGATCGTGGCGGCAGCCGACGGGGGAGCGGCGCTGCGCGCGAGCGCGGACGGGCCCGCGGACCAGGCTGAGCGCCTGGGAGGCGAGGTCGCGGCCGAATTGCTCAGGCGCGGCGCGGGAATGTATACGGACGTGTCCGCTGGACACCTCAGCAACGGGGACGATGAGAAGTGAACCCCACGCCCGTGAGTAAGACGGTGGGAGCGAAGAGCAGCCAGCAGGCTGCCGACGGTGCCGCGAGACCGGCCACCAAGGCCGAGCTGGTCGACGAGGTCGCAGGCCAGCGGGATCCGGCCGCACGGCAAGACGCGCATGCCGGTCAGGGCGACGACAGCCGGGATGGCCACCCGGCTGAGGCCGGCCAGCACCAGGCCGGCCAGCACCAGGTCGGCCAGCACCAGGTCGGCCAGCACCAGGGGACCGGACAGCACGAGACCGGACAGCAGGGCACTGGCGGGCGCGGCCGGCGCAGCGCTGGCCTGGTCGCGTTCGTTGGCGCCGGGCCGGGAGATGATGGCCTGCTGACCGTCCGGTCAGCGGCCCTGCTGGCCGAGGCCGACCTCGTGGTCGCCGCGCCATGGGTGAGCCAGCGAGTCGCGCACCTGCTGTCCGAGGGCGCGACGGTGACCGACTCGGACGCGCTCCAGCAGGACCCGCGTCTGCTGGTCAAGGCGGCCAGGTCAGGACAGCTGGTCGTCAGGCTGTTCAGCGGTGACCCTTTCATGTTCTGCAACGCTGCCGCCGACGCCGCCGTCTGCGCGAAAGCCAGGGTGCCGTTCGAGATCGTGCCCGGAGTGTCCGCGGCCACGGCGGTGCCTGCCTATGCCGGGATCCCGCTGACCTCCGACGCCACCGGCGACGTGCGCATCATTCACGCGGCCGAGGTCAGCCGGATGTCGGCCGGCCCTGGCACGCTGGTGATCCTGGGCGCCGAGACCGGCGTCGCCGACATCGCCAAGATGCTGATCGCCGGCGGCTGGCCAGATGCCACGCCGTTCGCCGTAACCTGGAACGGCACCACGACGGATCAGCACACCGTCGTCGGCGCGCTCGGCACCGTGACGGCCGATCTCAAGGCCGCCGGGGTCAGCCTGCTCACCGCCTACGGCCCGGCCGTCGCTGTGGCCGGGGAAGGTGTCAGGGCGCAGAAGGCGCTCTCCTGGTTCGAGACAAAGCCGCTGTTCGGCTGGCGGGTGCTGGTACCGAGAACGAAGGAGCAGGCGGCCGGCGTCTGTGACCAGCTGCGAGCCTGCGGGGCGGTGCCCGAGCAGGTGCCGACGATCGCGGTCGAGCCGCCGCGCACGCCGCAGCAGATGGAGCGCGCGGTCCGCGGTCTGGTCACCGGCCGGTATCAGTGGGTGGCCTTCACCTCGGTGAACGCGGTTCGCGCCGTCCGGGAGAAGTTCGAGGAGTACGGGCTCGACGCCAGGGCGTTCGCCGGCGTCAAGGTGGCCGCGGTCGGCGAGCAGACGGCGGCCGCGCTGAAGGCGTTCGGGATCACCCCTGACCTGATGCCCGATGGCGAGCAGTCCGCCGAGGGACTGGCGAATTCCTGGCCCGCGTACGATCACCTGCTCGACCCGATCAACCGGGTGCTTCTGCCACGTGCGGACATCGCCACGGAAGGACTGGTGACCCGGCTCACCGACCTGGGCTGGGAGGCCGAGGACGTCACCGCGTACCGCACCGTACGGGCCGCCCCGCCGCCAGCGCCGACCCGCGAGGCGATCAAGGGCGGCGGCTTCGATGCCGTGCTCTTCACCTCGTCGTCGACCGTCAGGAACCTGATCGGCATCGCGGGGAAGCCGCATTCCGTGACGGTGATCGCGGTGATCGGGCCGGAGACCGCGAAGACGGCGGCCGAGTTCGGCCTGCGGGTCGATGTGATCGCGCCCAGGCCGTCGGCGTCGGCGCTGGTCGAAGCGCTCGCAGAGCACGGCGCCGCGATCAGGGACAAGGCGGTCGAGGCCGGGGAGCCGGTGCGGCGGCCGAGCGAGCGCCGCCGGGGGGCACGCCGCCGGGTCAGGTAGCGCGGAACCTGGCAACAGGGGACATGAGCGCCCGGCCTGGCGGCCATGATCGATGAGTCTGGGTCAAGCCTTTCTCCGACCGAAGGAGCCGTATGGCCGCCGACTACCCGGCCGCGCAGTACCCGGCAGCCCGCTACCCGGCAGCGCAGTACCCGGCTGCGCAGTACCCGGTCGCCCGTCCTCGCAGGCTGCGCCGGACCGCGGCGATGCGACGGCTGGTCGCGCAGACCGCCGTCCGCCCGGCTGACCTGGTCCAGCCGCTGTTCGTCAAGGAGGGGATCAGCGAGCCGCAGCCGGTGTCCTCGATGCCTGGAGTGTTCCAGCACACTCGGGATAGCCTGCGCAAGGCCGCGGCCGATGCGGTCGACGCCGGGGTGGGCGGGCTGATCCTGTTCGGAATCCCGGCCAGCAAGGACGGGCGCGGGTCCGCCGCCGACGATCCGTCGGGGATCGTCCAGCTAGCCCTGGCCGACCTCGCAGCCGACCTCGGCGCCGAAACGGTCCTGATGGCGGACCTGTGCCTGGATGAGTACACCGACCATGGTCACTGCGGCATCCTGGCCGCGGCCGGCGAGGTGGACAACGACGCCACGCTCGAGCGCTACGCGTCGATCGCGATCGCCCAGGCGCGGGCGGGCGCGCACGTTGTCGCGCCGAGCGGGATGATGGACGGCCAGGTCGCCGCGATCCGCTCCGCACTCGATGCTGGCGGATTCGGCGAGGTCGCGATCTGCGCGTACGCGGCGAAGTACGCCTCGGCGTTCTACGGCCCGTTCAGGGACGCGGCCGAGTGCGCGCCGCAGTTCGGTGACCGGGCGTCATACCAGCAGGACCACGGCAGCCAGCCCGAGGCGCTGCGCGAGGTCATGCTCGACGTGGCCGAGGGCGCCGACCTGGTGATGATCAAGCCGGCCCTCGCGTACCTGGACATCATCAGCCTGGTCGCGCGGTCGGTTCAGCTGCCGGTCGCGGCCTACCAGGTCAGCGGCGAGTACTCGATGGTCGAGGCGGCAGCGGCCAGCGGCTGGCTCGACCGGCGCCGCGTGATCCACGAGACACTGACCGCGATCCGCCGAGCCGGCGCCAGCATCATCCTGACCTACTGGGCCACCGAGGCCGCCCGCCAGCTCCGCTAGCCGCGACATAGCACGGGTTTCGTAGCCACATACCATCATAAAACGGGTGTTCACATGACTGAAACCCGTGCTAAGCCGCCTCATCCCGGTGACACCGGACGCTGATCTGGGTCCGGGGGTCTAGCGCGGTTCTAGGTAGGCGACCAGGTTGAGGATCCGGGTTCCGGGGAGGGCGTGGTGTGGCCAGGTGCGGGCGTAGCCCGGCGGGCGGGCGCCGTGGCGGACCAGGACCACGACGGGCTCCTGGCCGGCGCCGCCGGGCAGAAGCGCCGGCCGGCCGGTGGATCCGCAGCCGGCGTAGTACGCGACGGGGATGTGCTGGCTGCCCTTGATCAGGCACGGCGGGCGGATTCCGAGGTGGCGCAGGTCGGCCACGACGCGGGAGTAGTCGTTGTGGAATGCCACGGTCCCGCCCACCTCATGATCGAGCACGAGGTGCTGGAGCACGAGCTGGGCACCGAGGCAGACCACGACGATGCCGGTCGTGATCGGCCGCAGGTCCGGCCGGACGCCGACGACCAGCCCAGCTATCGCGTCGGCCACCGGAATCGCGAGCAGCGCGTACGCGGGGAGCAGGAACCGGGGTGCCGCGTAGCTGATCAGCACGAGGTACGGAGTGGCGACGGCCAGCCCGCACAGCGCGGGCAGCAGCGAGGTGCGCAGCCGTCCCGCCCGCCGCGCCGCCAGGACGCCGAGCCAGGTGAGCACCGGCAGCGCCAGCCACCACAGGCTGATCTCCGGGTGCCGCAGGCCTACCGCGCACGGCCTGCACAGGGTTGGCCCGTTGAGCGCCCTGAACTCCGCCCAGACGCCGAGATGCAGCCCGAACCCGCCCTGCGCTGCGCCGGCCGCATGCAGCCTGGCGAGCGGCCCGCCGAACCTGACGTACGCCTCGATCACCCACTCGGCCGAGCCCGCCAGCAGCCCGGCGATCGTGGCTGCCGGCAGCGGCCAGCGTCGCCACTCGGCTACCGCGAGACTCGCGACCACCAGGGCCAGCGTCAGGAATACGGCGTCGAGCGGGCGAACCAGGGCGGCCAGGCCGACAGACACCGCCAGGCCAGCGAGCGCCCCGCGGTACCCACCGGCCGCGCCGTCCGCTTGCCTGTTCGCGGGTCCGGCGCTGGCGGGTCCGGGGCTGGCGGGGCTGGCCGGTCCGGGTCCCGCCGCCTGGCGACTCGCGGCCTGCGAGCGCTCGGCGGCGCGCAGGAAGCAGCCGGTGGCGGCGAGCGCGGTGAACGCGATCCATTCATCGGGAAAGGCCTGCGGACCCCAGTACTGGGCCGCCCACAGCCCGCCGAACATGAGCCCGGCCAGTGCGAGCATCCAGGCCGGCCGCAGCCGCCGCCAGGCCAGGAACGCCAGGAACATGCCGAGCCCCGAGGCCAGGGACAGGTACACCCGGAGCGCGACGACCGACGATGTCAGCAGCTCGACCGGCATGACAAGCAGCGGAATGCCGCGGGACCTGGCCGCGTCGAAATAGGCAGCGGGCGCGTGGCTGCCTGTCTGGCTGACGTAGACAACCTCGTCCCAGCTCAGCCCCATCCGCGGCGGCACGAACAGCAGCTGGGCAGCGCTGAACGCGGCCGCCACGAGGACGAGCCACCAGAGGCTATCGGCGTGCGGCAGCCGCCTGGCGACGATAGCCTGAGCCGCGCTGTGCCGCCGCTCAGCCTGAGAAGGCAACGTCATGGGCTCTTTACCCTGATACAGAAGCTACCGAAGCTATCGGATATAAAAGATAAAGCAATATTTATCGCATAACATACCGTTCCAGACGACACCTGGCCGACCTGGGCTACTCCGGCGACGATCGGAGGTGACAACAAGTTCCCTGGGCCTGTCGGCGGTGACGGGCGCCTCTGGCGCGCGATCAGCAGGTAATGTCGCAGGAGTTGCTGGCCTTCCCGCGGTTCGCCCGGGAGGTTCCGGCAGGGGGGACCGCCGGACCGTCAGTCCGGGGCGGAAACTGTCAGTCGACGGACGGCACGGGGGCCGGGCGGGAGTGGAGCCGATGGTTGACGCGGTGCTGCGGGCAAGGCGCCGGAAGGTTCATGAGCGCATGCTCGTGGCAGCGACCCAGTACGCCGACCGGGGGTGGCCGGTCTGCGCCGGGGCTTACCCGCCGGATCGCCAGCCACAGCCAGGTGCCTCGGGACGCGCCTGTTCCTGCGACCGGATCGGCTGCCCGGCGCCCGGTGCTCATCCGGTCTCGCCCAACTGGCAGCGGCAGGCGACCGCGGACAAGGCCCTCATCGGACGATGGTGGACCGCCCTGCCCGAGGCCAGCATCATCCTGGTCACCGGGCGGTCCTTCGACGTGCTCGACGTTCCCGTGCCCGCTGGCCGGGCAGCCCTGACCCGGATGGAGCGATCCGGGATCAGGCCAGGACCGGTGGCTGTCAGCGCCCAGGACCGGGCCCTTTTCTTAGTAACGACCAGGGCGGCGCTCGCCGATGAGGACGAGTGGTGGTCCTGTCATCTTGACTGCGAGCCTGAGATGATCCCGGAGATTGCCGGGCTGCGCTGGCATTGCAAGGACAGCTACGTGCTGGCCCCGCCGTCTCGCCTGAGCAGCGGCCTGACCGCCCGGTGGATCCGCGGGCCAGCCGCCGAGCCGCTGCCTGACGCACTGCGGTTGCTCGAGTACCTGGCCGACGCCTGCGAGGAGACCGCTCCGTGACACAGGACATGACCGGCGGGCAGTCCTCCGCCGGTCTCTTCGCCCGTGCCTGCGCCGTGTTTCCTGGCGGGGTGAACTCGCCGGTCCGGGCGTTCGGCGCGGTCGGCGGGACGCCGGTGTTCATGGCCTCAGGCCAGGGTCCCTATCTGACCGACACCGAGGGCAGGCGCTACGTGGACCTGGTCTGCTCCTGGGGGCCGATGATCCTCGGGCACGCGCACCCGGCGGTGACCAGCGCGCTCCGGCAGGCGGTGAGCCGGGGCACGTCGTTCGGCACGGTCACGCCCGGCGAGGTCGAGCTCGCCGAGGAGCTGATTTCACGGACGCCGGTGGAGAAGATCCGGCTGGTCAGCTCGGGCACCGAGGCGACGATGTCGGCCCTGCGGCTGGCTCGCGGCTATACCGGGCGGCGCCTGGTGGTGAAGTTCGCCGGCTGCTACCACGGCCACGTGGACGCGCTGCTGGCCGCGGCGGGGTCGGGCGTGGCGACCTTCGGGCTGCCTGACTCGCCCGGCGTGACCGCCGCGGTCACGGCGGACACGCTGGTGCTGCCCTACAACGATCCAGAGGCGGTGCGGCAGGCGTTCGCCGAGAACGGCGCCGAGATCGCCTGCGTGATCACCGAGGCCTGCCCGGCGAACATGGGGGTCGTCCCGCCGTCGGCGGGGTTCAACGAGCTGCTCGCCGCCCTCGCCGCCGAGTCCGGCGCGCTGCTGATCCTGGATGAGGTGCTGACCGGATTCCGGGTAACCAGGTCAGGCTGGTACGGGCGCGAGGGCGTGGCCGGGGATCTGATGACGTTCGGCAAGGTGATGGGCGGCGGGCTGCCGGCCGCGGCGTTCGGCGGCCGGGCCGAGATCATGGACCAGATGGCACCGGCCGGGCCGATCTACCAGGCGGGCACCCTGTCCGGCAACCCGCTGGCGACTGCCGCCGGGCTGGCGACACTGCGCGAGTGCACGCCGGATGTCTACTCCAGGGTGGACGAGGCCGCCGCGAAGGTGGCCACGCTGACGGCGGACGCGCTGACCGCCGCGGGAGTGCCGTTCCGGCTGCAGGAGGCGGGCAGCCTGTTCTCGTTCTTCCTCGGGACCGCCGGACCGGTGCGGGACTTCGCGCAGGCGCGCAGCCAGTCAAGCGCGGCTTACGCGGCGTTCTTCCACGCCATGCTGGACGGCGGGGTGTACCTGCCGCCGTCTGGATACGAGGCGTGGTTCCTGTCGGCCGCGCACGATGCGGAGGCGATCGACCGGATCGCCGCCGCGGTGCCCGCCGCGGCCCGGGCCGCCGCGGCCGTACTCGGCTGACCGCGGCCCGGATCTGCCCGAGGGGCCGAGCCCGGCGGCCGGCCGGGGCGGTCCCGCGCCTCTGCCGCCGCCCGCTGAACCCGCGCCCCCGCCCTGCTCGGCCCGCACCTGCGCCGCGGCCGACCACGGGCCGAGACTGGCGACCGCTTCGCGCTGACGTGCCGGGGAACGTTCTGGTGACGACCCCGGATATTCGGGCCTGATCTGCCAGTATGTCTGGTGGACCGCCGGGCGGTAGGGCCTGGCCACACATGCTCTGAGGAGGAGACGTGGCTTTTCGCAACGTCATTAGCACCCTGAACAATGACGGTACGGAAGTGATGGGCCCGGGCATCCTGATGTACCACCACCCCGGCAACGACATCATGACCGGCAGCCTGCTGACCGTGGAGAGCAACCACTTCTGCGTGCTGAAGTCACGTGGTGCGATCTTCAACGTCTACGCGGGCGGTCAGTATCCGGTGCAGACCACCGACCGGCCGATCATGGGCAGCATCCAGCAGGCGTTCTACAGCGGCCAGTCACCGTGGCAGTACGAGGCGCTGTTCGTGTCCGCGGCCAAGAGCGTCGCCAAGGCGCAGGGCCTTGCGCTCTCCCGCGAGCTGGCCGAGCTGGTCTACGACGTGGACTACTACGTGCACATTGACACGCCGCAGGACGCGGTCAAGCTGGTTACCCACATGCCCTACCAGGGTCACTTCCTCACCACCGAGGCACTCAACAACTACGCGGGCCCGGTGGTCGAGCAGGCGATCAACCAGATCGTCCAGCTGACCCCGCTTGAGCAGGTCAACGAGCGGATACACGAGATCACCGAGCTGGTCCGCGGCCACCTGCAGGACTTCCTCTCGGTCTACGGGATCACGCTCAACGACGTCAAGGTGCTGATGCGGCCGCGTGACGAGCGGATGCGCGAGCTGATCTCGCTGCGTGCTTTCGGTCTCTCGGAGATGGAGGCGGTGCGTTACTACGTCGCGATGAAGATGGCTGAGCGCGGCCTGGTGTCGGCGCCGAACATGGCCATTGGCGAGTCGTTCAACATCGGGATCACGGCCGTCGGTTCGCCGGTGCCGGGAATGCCGGCCATCGCGGACGTCAGCAGCGGCGTGCACGCGGCTCACGGGGCCTGACGCCGATGCCGGACAGCCTCGCCGACAAGCTGCGCGGCCTGCTGGCCTCCGACGTCTACACGCAGAAGGGGCGGCTGCGGTCGGACGACCAGCTGGTCCGCGAGCGGGTCGGACGCGGCCTCGGCGAGGCCTCGGCCCGGATCAGGGAGCTGATCAGCAGGTGGCGGGCCGACCGGGTACCGCCATCTACCAGGGACCAGCCGTTCCCGCCCGCCGAGGTGATGGAGCCGATCCGCCGCGCCGAGCGCCTGCTCAGGGTGATCGATGACACCGCGGCCTCGGTCAAGGGCCTCCCGGTGCTCAACCAGGACAAGGTCTGGGACCGGGTGCGCCGGGTCGGCCTGGAGGATCTGCTTCAGTTCGACTGGAACCTGGTCGGCGAGTCGGACGTCATGGCCCGCGACCTCGCGCTCGTGGAGGTACTCGACCAGCTCGACGTGGTTGCGTACGAGGGCCGGGTCCGCAAGATCAGGGAAATCATCGGCGAGCGCCAGCGCTTTATCGAGATCTCCTGACAGCTCGCGTGCCAGCGCCGCTGGTCCCGCCGCCGATCGCGGCGGCACCAGCGGCGCTAGGCGTGCCGGGGTTGTCAGTGGTTCCGCGGGTCAGTGCAGGTGCACTGAGATGTGCGAGAAATGCTTGTGCTGGTGTGCCGGATTCGGCAGGATCACGTGGAATCCGCACTCGTAGAAGGCGTGCCTGCCGACCCGGTTGGGGCGTCCGTGGCCGTCGCCGAACTGAACTCGGTGCCGGTTGCGGTAGCAGGTCAGGTCCTGCAGCACGACGTTCGTGGTGACCTCCATCGCGTCCGGGTCGGCCATCCGGTTCCTGCTGATTGTCATGCTGCCGCCCACCCAGTTGCGGATCGCGCCGAACCAGCAGGAGCGCAGGCTCTTGACCCAGACGCTGCCGCCGATCAAGTTGTCCTCGTAGTCGCTGTACACCGGGCTGCCGAACCTGACGAAGATGCCGACCGGCTTGCAGGTTACCCCGCCGCCCCCGGTGAGCTGCACGATATCGTGTCCGATCGCGGAATTGTGCACGACCACCCCGAGCGCGTGAATCGCGATAATGTCGCCTCTGACCAACTCGCGGCTGGAAAGCGTCGGGTGACCTGGGTGCGGATCATCCACGCAAGGGAAGATGGGCCGTCCGTGGATTCTCTTCCACTCGCAGCCCATGATCAGGCTGCCCCCTCGGCCGACGAGGATATTGTTCCCGACCGCCAGGTGCGAGTGCCTGCGCCCGAATACCGCGACCACCGCCGAATTGTGCGTGATGATCAGGTCATGCTGGATGAGTGCCGGTCCGCGGTCAACGGCGCACACGCCGTGAACGATCGCGTTCCAATAGAGACCGTGCAGCGTGCCTGGCCTCTTGACCGTCCCTGAGCAGACACGCGTATGCCATGCTGGGGACGCTGCGGCGGTCGTTGCCGGGACAATCGCAAGCAGGCTGAAAAGTAGCCCGCCGATCCCCAACAAGGACGTTATGCCGCGATGTCGACGTAGCATTAAGTATTCCCCTTTCCTGTTTCCCCCGGGCGGACACAATATCGCGCACGCTAACAGGTGCCGGTGACCGGGGTCGCGTCGGCGGTCATATTGGCGCCGATAATCTGAATGCCCGGCCCCTATTTCAGGACGCATTGATTTAAATGGGGCAGCGGGCTGGGGACGGGAAAGCGGAGAGTGCCCCGTGAATCAATAGTAATAATGCCAATCTCGCGCATAGCGCTCGTCGGAAACGCCCGGCCGCAGGCCGACGGCCGGTCTGTTCCTAGCTCGCGGCGAGTCTGGCACCTGGCTCTGGCGGGACCTCGTTCCTGGCTTAGCGGGGCCTCGTTCCTGGCTCTGGCAGCTTGGTGCCTGGCTCTGGCGGGGCCTCGTTCCTGGCTCGCGGCGAGTCTGGCGCCTGGCTTTATCGGGCCTCGCGCCTGGCTCTGGCGGCCTGGTGCCCGGCTTGGGCGAGCCCGGTGCACGGGTCCAGGGCGCGGGTCCGGTGCCCGGCCTCGGCTTTCAGCGCAGGCCCGCCTCGGCTTTCAGCCGACCGCGATCGCGATGATGCCGGCCACGATCGCCGCCGCCGCCGTGAGCCGCCTGGCCAGATTGCTCTCGCCGAGCAGGCGCCGGCCGAGCAGCACGCCGAACAGGACGCTGACCTCTCGCGCGGGCGCCACCGCGCTGACCGCGGTGAAGCTGAGCGCCGTCAGCACCAGGATGTACGCGAGCGGCGCGAGCAGCGCGGCGCCGAGCACCTGCGGCCGGAACGCTCGCCAGACCTCCGCTAGGTGGCGCCGGTCGCGCAGCACGAACGGCGCGAACACGGCCGTCATGACCGGATAGCAGGCGTAGCCCTGCAGGATCGACGGCGTATGCAGGTTCGCGACGGCGTACTTGTCCCAGATCGTGTAGGACGCGATGAACACGCCGGTCGCCAGCGCGAACAGGACTCCTCCGAGCGCTCTGCCCTCCGTGCCAGCCGTCCCCGGGCCGGCGGTCTTCGTGCCAGCGGTCTTCGTGCCAGCGGTCCTTCGGCCGGATGCGCTCGGGCCCGCGTCAGCTGTACTCGGGCAATGCTTACCTGGCACGCTCGCCGGGCTGCGCCCAGGGTGGCGAGTCCGGCCTCCCGCTGGCTGTCGTCCGGCCTCCCGCCGACCCGGCCTGGCCTGTGGCTGGCTCTCGTCTGGCCTCGGTCCATGATCGGGGCGTTTTCTCGGCAGATACGCCTGAAAGATCGCCCCAATCTTGGATGGAGCGCCGCTGGTGTGGCTGATGATGCTGGTGAGATAGTTGCTGGCGGCGCTCGCGTCGGCCGCGCCGGGGCTGACCGTGCCTGTCTCGGTTTTTCGCGTACTAGAGGTCGCGGCGCCAGCGTCTCGGATGCCAGTGGCGGGCGCCGTGCCGGGCAGGCCGATCACCACGACCCCGGCGACGATGGCGACAATCCCGGCGATGGTGATCGCGCTCGGCCGCTCGCCGAGGATCACGATCCCGCCGACCGCGGCCAGCATGGCACCTGTCCCGCGGCCTACCGGGTACACCACGGAGAGGTCACCGAGTCCGTAACCGATCTGGAGCAGCAGGAAGTAGGCCGCCTGAAGGACTCCGGTCCCGGCCATGAACACCCAGTTCGGCCCGGTCAGGTGCGCGTGCCCGATGATCACCGCGAGCGCGACTACGGGGGCGTAGCCCACGGTGATGCAGGCCGAGATCAGCCAGATGAAGAACGCGGCCCCGGTAGTCGCCGCCTGCTTGCTGAACAGGTTCCAGCTCGCGTGGGCGACCGCGGCTATCAGGATGAGGGCGATGGCTGTCGGGCTCACGTCGGCTACCTGCTGACATCGGGATGAGAAATATTTGCACCATTTTATCCTGATCAGGAGATACCGGCGTTTCGCCTGTGCGCGTCGCCCGCCCGGCGGCGCGTCAGGGGACGGTCAGCTTGCGCGGGACGAGCCAGCGGACGCCGGTAGGATTGGGCCGCTATGAATGCAGCTACAGGCCCAGTCGGTGCCGGCTCCCGTGCTGACGGAGGTGTCGGCTCTGACCCGGATCCCGGTTCTGCGGCAGATGCCGGTCCCGCCGAGGTTAGCCTGGCGGCGGCCAGCACGACGATCGTCCACCTGGTGCGCCACGGCGAGGTGGCCAATCAGCGCGGCGTGCTCTACGGCCGGATCGCAGGTTTCCACCTGTCTGAGGACGGCCAGGTGATGGCGAAGGCCGCCGCGGACTTCATGGCTGGCCGTGACGTGACCGTGCTGCGGTCATCGCCGCTCGAGCGGGCGGTGGAGACCGCCGAGCCGATCGCGGCCCAGCTTGGCCTGGCGATCGAGGTCGACGAGCGCCTGATCGAACCGTGGAATCACTTTGAGGGGCTGAACGTCGGTGTCGGCGACGGGTCGCTTCGCGCTCCGCGGCACTGGATCTACCTGCGCAATCCGTTTCGCCCATCGTGGGGCGAGCCCTACCGGCAGGTAGCCGAGCGGGTGCTGGCCGCCACTGCCGACGCGGCCAGGGCGGCGCGCGGCCACGAGGCCGTCTGCGTCAGCCATCAGCTGCCGATCTGGGTGTCCCGGCGGTCGGCCGAGGGCCGCAGGCTGTGGCACGACCCGCGCCGCAGGCAGTGCGCGCTTGGCAGTGTGACCAGCCTCACCTATACCGGCGAGCGGCTCACCTCGGTCAGCTACGCGGAGCCGTCAGGATCGGCAGGATCGCGGGTCGCCGGCGCGTAGCCTGGTCGGTGCCGCATCGGTTCCTGGCGGGTTGCCGCGGTGGGTCCCGGTCGGTGCCGCATTGGTTTCCCGGACGGCCCGCGGTCAGCTCGGCGAGGCCGATCCGGCACAATGGCCTGGGATACTACTGGCTGTAGGAGATCATCCTGTGACCCGGCTGCTCCGCGCGCGCGACATGGCGGCGCGAACGACCCGCATCCTGCGGGCCGTCCTCGCCGGCTCGGCGCTGCTTGCCGCCTCGTCCTGCTCGGGCGGCGCGCTTGCCCAGAACACGCCGCTGAGCAGCGGGCAGAGCTTCGTCGAAGGCAGCTTCAGCAGCACGTACTTCAGCCCGGGATCCCGGCCGGCCGCGCCCGCCGTGAAGAGCACGCTGCTGACCGGCCAGCGGTTCAGCCTGGCAGCCGATCGCGGCACGGTGGTGGTGCTCAACTTCTGGGGCTCCTGGTGCGCCCCGTGCCGCCAGGAAGCGCCCGCCCTCGCCGCCCTGGCCAGGTACTTCCCGCAGAACCAGGTGCGCTTCGTCGGCGTCGACATCAGGGACTCGGTGTCGAGCGCCGAGGCGTTCCAGCACACTTTCAACGTCGGCTACTCGAGCCTGAACGATCCGAGGGACGAGGTCGCGCTCGCGTTCCAGGGCTCGGTGCCGCCGGCGGGCATCCCGACGACGCTGCTGATCGACCGGACCGGCCATATCGCGGCCAGGGTTGTTGGCGGGGTCTCGTACTCCGGTCTGCGTGCGCTCATCGCCAAGGTCCTGGCTGAGCGCCCATGAAGCAGAACCTGGTGAACGGTGACCCGGCTGCTGGGCTGAGCGGGCCTGAGCAGGCTGAGCCCGGATCGGGCGGTGCCGGGATGACGGGGCCGCGGCTGGCCCGGGCCGGCGGCGTCAGCCTCGGGGCGGCTGGCTGGCTGCGCTGGGGCTGGCGGCAGCTGACCTCGATGCGGACTGCGCTGGTTCTGTTGTTCCTGCTGGCGCTGGCCAGCATTCCCGGATCGGTCCTGCCGCAGCAGGGCATCGATCCGGCGGCTGTGACCCAGTACTACGCCACGCATCCCGCGCTCGCTCCGGTGCTGGCCAGGCTCTCGCTGTTCGACGTATTCGGAGCGCCCTGGTTCGCCGCGATCTACCTGCTGCTCTTCACCTCGCTCGCCGGGTGCGTGCTGCCGCGGGCGTTCCGGATGGCACGGTCCGTGCGGCAGCCGCCGCCGAGCGCGCCGCGCCGTCTCGGTCGGCTGCCGCACGCCGTGAGCTTCGGCACCGCGACCGGGCCTGCCCCGGCGCTTGACGCTGCCGCCGGGCTGCTCGCTGGCCGCAGGTTCCGGCTCCGCACCGGCGACGGCTGGGTCTCGGCCGAGAAGGGGTACCTGCACGAGGTCGGCAACCTGCTGTTCCACCTGGCGCTGCTCGGCCTGCTCGGCTCGGTCGCGCTCGGCGGGCTGTTCGGGTACAAGGCGAACCGGCTCCTCGTGGTCGGCGACACCTACGCCAACACGCCGACGGCGATGGATGTCTTCCGGCCTGGGCGGCTGGTCTCGCCCTCGGATCCGCAGCCGTTCAGCCTGACCCTCGAGCACTTCACGGCGACCTACATCACCTCAGGTCCTCAGCGGGACCAGCCGTCCTCGTTCAGCGCGGCGCTGCGGTACTCCGAGTACTACGGCGGGCCGGTGCGCAGCTACGACCTGAGGGTCAATCACCCGCTGGTCGTGGACGGCGTGCGGGTCTTCCTGATCGGCCACGGGTACGCCCCGGTATTCAAGGTCACCGACGGGACCGGTCACGTGCGCTTCGGCCCGCAGCCGGTGCCGTTCATCCCGGTCGAGCAGGCCGGGCTGACCTCGGCCGGGGTGATCAAGGTTCCGGACGCCAGCCCGGAGCAGCTTGGTTTCGCCGGCGTGTTCCTGCCGACCGCCGTGGATGTCGGCGGTCGCCTCGCCTCGGCGTTTCCGGCGGCGCTGTTCCCGAGGGTCAGCCTGGTCTCGTACGCGGGCGACCTTGGCCTGAACGGGCAGCCGCAGTCTGTCTACACCCTGGACACCAGCCACATGCACAAGCTCGCCGTCGCTCCGGTGCCGCTGGCGCCTGGCCAGTCGATCAAGCTGCCGCATGGCCTCGGAACGTTGACCTTCACCGGGTACCGGCAGTGGATCAGCCTGGCGATCACCTACGATCCAGGCCAGCTCCCCGCCCTGATCTCCGCGATCCTGGCGCTGGCCGGGCTGGTCCTGTCGTTCTGCGTGCGGCGCCGCCGGATGTTCGTCCGCGCGCAGGTGGGCGCCGGCGGCCGGACCGTGGTCGAAGTGGCCGGCCTGACCAGGTCCGACGCCGCTGGCGGATTCGAGACCGAGTTCGCCGAGCTCGCGGGCGAGATCATGCAGGGCCTGAGCGGCAGCGCTGTGGGCAGTCTGCCCGGCGATGGCCGGCCGGGCGACGGCGACCTCGGCGGGCAGGCCGGCGTCGACGGGCCCGCGGTTGATGAGCGCGCGGCCGGCGCAGAGGAAGGCGCGGCTGGCGCCGAGGAAGAGGCGGCTGGCGCCCAGGAAGGCGCGGCTGGCGTCGACGGGCCCGTGGTAGTTGCCTCCGCGGCGGCCGGTCGTTCCGGCAGGGACAGTCCAGCCCTGGCCGAACCAGAGGGAGAGTGAGGCGCAGTGCCGATCAACACCGGACTGGCCCAGCTCAGCAATGCTGCGCTGGTGTCGGCCATCGTGCTGTATGCCCTGGCCATGCTGGCCTACGCGGGTGACTTCGCGTTCGGCAAGCACCGCACGGCCGCAGCGCCCCAGGCCAGGGTCCCTGAGCTGGTGGGCGCGGGGGCGCCGGTAGCTGCCGCGGCCGGCGCGGCAGCCGCCGACCAGGCCGGCCTGGCTTTCCCCGCGGATCCCCGCGACCCGTCCGAGCTGGCCGACCTGGACAGCCGGCAGACGGGACAGGCGGGCGACGGTGGTCTGCTGACCCGGAACGCCGCCGGGTTCAGCGCACCGCCAGGCTCGCCCGCCAGCCAGTCGCGCTGGCCCGCGGGTGCCTGGCTGCGCGGCGCCTTCCTGCTGACCTGCGCCGGGCTGGTGATCCAGATCGCGGCGATCGCGACCAGGGGGCTGGCCGAGCACCGGGCGCCGTGGGGCAACATGTACGAGTTCATCGCCGCGATCACCTGCACTGCCGTCCTCGTGCTGACCGTCGCGGCGATCCGGTTCCGCGCGTACTACATGGGGCTGTTCGTGCTGCTCCCCGTGGTCCTCGCGCTCGCGGTTGACGTGGTGGTCATCTACACCCCGGCGGAGCAGCTGGTCCCGGCTCTCAAGTCGTACTGGATCGCCATCCACGTCACAGCGATGATCATCGCGATCGGAATGTACATCTTCGGAGCGGTTGTCACCGTCCTGTATCTGCTGACCGCCCGGCACGAGCGGCGCGTGGCAGCGGGCCAGGAGTCACGGGCCGCCGGGATCATCGCGCAGCTGCCGGGATCCGGGACGCTCGACCGGCTGTCGTACCGCGCCATCCTGTTCGCCTTCCCTGCCTGGACGTTCGCCGTCATCGCCGGCGCGATCTGGGCGGATCAGGCGTGGGGCAGGTACTGGGCCTGGGATCCCAAGGAGACCTGGTCGTTCATCACCTGGCTGGTGTACGCGGCCTTCCTGCATGCCAGGGCGACCGCGGGCTGGCGCGGGCGGCGTGCCGCCTACATCCACCTGACCGGGTTCGTGTGCCTGATGTTCAATCTGGTCGGGGTCAACCTGTGGATCACTGGCCTGCATTCCTACGCGGGCATGGGCTAACCGGCGGGCTGACCAGGTTGCGGGCCGGGCTGCGGGCCGGGCCTTGAGTTTCGCGGTCGATTCGCTATGGCTGAGAATCGACCACCGGAGCTTCGTCAGCACCTCGGCCGGAGCTTGGTCAGCGCTGGCGGCTATGCGTCGTCCCGCCACTCGCGGATCCTGCGCTCGAGCTCGAGCAGGAAATCCGGGTTGTCGTCGGGAGCGACATACCGCGCCGGAGCGGCCGCGGCACGGCGCCCCAGTACCGCGTCGGCGAACTGGAAACCGGCGTCCGAGCCCCGGCTGGCCGGATGCCGCCGGAACGCGCGCTGCTGGCCAGGCATCTGGCCGCCCGCGACGTCGTTCCACAGCTGCTTGTTCCGCACGTCGCGGCGGCCGGCGAGCAGCCAGGCGGCGGCGCCGAACGCCCAGAACGCCACGACCACGACCAGCCAGGTCTGCTTGGATGGAAGATCGAAGTCATGCTGAGGCGTCCTCGCGATGTCGAGCACGCACGGCACCACGAAACCAATCGTTATCAGGGCAAAGGCGACACAAAGCAGCAACATGGACGCAGCCTAGCTGCTCGCGCGGCCTGCTCGTCAGCGAATCTGCAGGGTTCTCCGGGCGGATCCGGAGCGGTTACGGTTCGTTACGTTCCGTGATCGATGCTGCCGCCAGCGCGAAACCGTCGTAACCTGGCGGCCAGACATAGTCACGGGAGCGATGCCGATGCGGCTGCGATTACTCGATCTGTTGCGACGCAGGCGACGGCCGCGAGCCGAGCAGACGCAGGCGCGGCCTGGCGGAGCGATGCCCGTGCCAGGATCGCGGGCCCGGCGCGCGGCCACCGGGCTCCGAACCGCAGCGGTCGGCCAGCCAGGCAGCCATCGCCGCGTGAGCCCGACCGGATCGCAGCGAGCCGGCCGCGGTCCGGCTGGCAGTTCCGGCGGGATCTTGCCCGGCGGCCGCGGGACAGTCCAGCGGGAATGGTCCGCGCTGGCTGGGTTTCCTGAGCAGGCAGCCCGGTCCGTGCCGTCGGCCACGCCCGCCCAGAGTGGTCACCCGGCCAGGTCCAGCCGTCCCGCCGCGCCGCCGGACCGGCCCCGGCCAGCCGGGTCGGCTTCTCCCGATCGGCAGGGGACGGCGAGGGCGGCGGTCCGGGCGGCGCCAGCGGCCGCCCCGCGGACCGGCGCGCGGACGGACCCGCGCTCGGTGCCCAGGGCCAGGCCACGGACCGCCGCCTCCGAGTCAGCGGCGGCCGGCCAGGCCAGAGTCGGCCAGGTGAGGCCCGATCAGGCCCGGCCCGGTCAGGCCCGGCCGGGCGAGGCCGACGTCAGCTCCAGGGCGAAGCTGCCGTGGTATGAGATAGCCAGGAGCAACCGCACGGCGGCCGGGCACCGGCACTGCGGGCATCTTGAGCGCATCTTGCACCGTGACTGGGTGCCCGGCGAGATCCTGCCGCCGCAGATCGTACTGGCGATCGACCGGCTCGCCGAACTGCCGCAGCTGATCAAGGAGCGGCTGGTGGCCGGCCTTGACGCCATCTACGTCGGCCCCGGCGGAGTGCCAGATCTGGACGACATGGGTCAGCTGACCGGCGTTCCGCTGCCGTCCGGCCGTGCGACCTGGGACGCGTGCGCTGGCGCCTACGGGCAGCGCAAGGTCATCGTGGGCACGCGACCGTCGCCGACTCCTGACGTGATGTGCCACGAGATCGGCCACGCGCTTGACGACATCGACGGGTACGGCAGTCGCTGGCAGTCCGACTCGGACGAATTCGGCCGGCTGTATGAGCAGTGCCTGCCGTGGATGCGCAGCGACTTTCACCGCCACAGCGGTCCGCTGGGGCGCAGGGAGTTCTTCGCCGACGCGTTCGCCGCCATCGCGTCAAGTCAGCGCCCCGCGCTGGTGGAAATGGTGGGCGGTAACACCCGCGCCGCGCTCAACGTAATGCTCTACTTCAATGTGCGATACGGCATCTAGGGGCGAGCGATGTATGTGATTCGGCTGCCCAACGGGAATCTGCTTGTTCCCGAGTCGGCGACTGTGCAGGACGGCGTGCTGGTCGGCGACGCTTACGTCGAGATCGGCCCGGCCGATGCGGACTATGAGCGTCTCGCTCGCACCGCGATAACGCAAGAGGAACTGGATGAGCGGACCAGGCGGTGGCGGGAGGACGACGAGTCGCTCCGGCGCCAGTTTCTCGACTTCCTGGCCGGCCACGGTCAGCCGGGAGGCGGCTTCTGACCGAGCCCGGCGGAGCTGCCGGTGCGGCCGACGGTTCCCGCGGTGCTGGCCGGGCCGGGAGGCCGGGGCCCGGAGCTGCGCCGCGCGCTGGCAGCGGCCGGACATCCGGTGGATCGCCATAACGCGCTGGCCCGGCTCGCCGACGCGCTCAGCGCGCTCAGCCTGGCGCACGTTCCGCGGGTAGCGATCGACGGACCTGATGCGGCCGGCAAGACCACGTTCGCCAACGAACTGGCCGTCCTCATCTCGGCCCGCCGGCCGGTAGTCAGGCTCGGATCGGACGATTTCCACCGTCCGGCCGGCGCTCGGTACCGCAGGGGCGACATGTCGCCCGAGGGTTACTACCTCGATTCCTTCGATAACGAAATGATCGTGGCGGCTGTGCTCCACCCGCTCGGTCCAGGCGGAGGCGGCGAGTACCTGGCCGCGGCGTTCGACTACCGGTCCGGCCGGCCGGTCGCCGGCCGCCGTCGGATCGCCGACCCAGCGGCGCTGCTGCTCTTCGACGGCGTCTTCCTGCAGCGCAGGGAACTTCGCGAGCACTGGGACGCGGTGATCTACCTGCATGTCGCCCCGGAGGAGTCGCTGCGGCGGGCTCTGATCCGTGATCGCGGCCTGCTCGGATCTGACGAGATCATCCTGGCCCGCTACAGCGGGCGCTACCTGCCAGGTCAGGTGCTGTACCGTGGGGCCGACCATCCAGTCGATCGCGCCGATACGGTACTCGACATGACCGATCCGGCCCGGCCCGTCCTGCTGCGGTGCCGCGGCGAGGTTCTCGGTCCGGCGACGTGGTCCGAGCCAGGTGACGACCAGCGGACGCGAGCCGGGCGCCAGCCGTGAAAGGTTCCCGTGAGGTGGCCGGCTGAGCGTCATCCGGGTGCGCGGCCGTGCGCTGCCGGAAGGTGAGCCCGTCGATCTGTTCGCGGACGGCGACCGCTGGACGAGCGATCCGGTCGCCGCCGAGCTGGCCGCGGAAGGCTGGCTCCTGCCCGGCCTGGTCGATGCGCACGCCCATCCCGACTCGGCGGCGCCCGGAGACCCGCTCGACGAGCGGCTGCTGCGCGAAGACCTGCGCGAGCACGTCGCCGCCGGCGTGACGATGATCCGTTCGCCCGGCCTGGCAGCCGACCCGCCATCCTGGTTCGGCCGGGAGGCCGATCTACCGCGGGCGGTGCACGCCGGGATGTGGATCGCGCAGCACGGGCAGTTCTTCGACGGCCGGGGCCGCCGGGCCAGCCACGCCAAGCTGCCCGCCGTGGCCCCGGCCCAGGCGGTAAGCCCCGGCTGGGCAAAGCTGATCGCGGACTGGGGGCCCGGCAGCGAGCCGCTTCCGGCAGCCGTGCTGCGTGACACCGTCGAAGCGGTGCATGCGGTCGGCGGCCGGGTGGCAGTGCACGCGCAGCACGCCGCCGGCTGCGCGGCTGCCGTGGCGGCTGGAGTGGACTCACTGGAGCACGGCATGTGCCTGCACCCTTCGCTGCTCGCGCAGATGGCAGCGCAGGGCACGGCGCTGACTCCGACGCTGCCTGTCATCACCGCGTCGCTGCCGGGCGTCCTGCGGGGCACTGACGGCCCGCGCAAGGACTGGTACGTGCCGGGAGCGACGGCGCACGGTCAGCTCGCGGCGGCAGCCGCGGAGGCGGGCGTAGTCATCCTGGCAGGCACGGACTCGCGGCCGCATGGCCGGATCACCGGTGAGATCCGGGCTCTCGCGGCGGCGGGCCTGCGACCGCATGACGCCCTCGCGGCCGGAAGCTGGGCTGCCAGGTCCTATCTTGGCCTGCCCGGCCTGACCAAAGGCGCCCCCGCCGACGCCGTCATCTACGAATCCGACCCGCGCGCCGACCTCGACCAGCTCGACCATCCGCTGGCCGTGATCCTGCGTGGCCAGCTCAGGCACCGCGGGCCCTGAGTCTCCGGCAGACCTGAGCGGGCCACGCCCGAGACCGTCTCCGGCGGCCTGGTCACCTCAGTCAGGTCGCGAGCCCCTCCGGCAGGCAGTGGTGCCTCCGGCAGGCAGTGGTGCCTCCGGCAGGCAGTGGTGCCTCCGGCAGGCA
>DATNIU010000186.1:0-29676 GCA_035604275.1 Streptosporangiaceae bacterium
GGCCGCGATGGCCGACCGCCGGGCCGCGATCTCCGGCCTGACGTCCAGGGCCGGCCGCGCGGCCAGGGCGGTCGGCGCGGCCGGCCCGGCGGGAGCGGCCAGGGCCGCGAGCGCGGCCAGGGCAGCACGAGCAGCCAGGCAGGCATGACCGGAGAGATCCAGCGGTCACGGCTCGCTCAGCCGCATCCTGGCTCACCCAGGCCGGCGCTGCTCGCCATGCTGGAGGCTGGGTCCGTGGCGCTGGTCGGCGCGTCGGCCCGGCCTGGCAGCTTCGGCGAGCGCATGGTCGCCGAGGTCGCAAAGAGCACCGCACGGCCGGACATCTACCTGGTCAATCCGCGTTACGCCGAGATCGGCGGGCGGCGGTGCTATCCGTCGCTCGCCGACCTGCCCGAGCCGGTCGACCTGGTCCTGCTCGGTGTGCCGGACGCGGCGCTTGAGGATCAGCTCGGGCTGGCCGCGACTCGCGGGGACCGGTCAGCGGTGATCTTCGGCAATGCGCACGAGGCGGGCGGGGCGGGGGTGAGGGAGCGGCTGGCCTTGATCGCGGGGGCGGCGGGGATGGAGCTGTGCGGGGCCGGGTGCATGGGGTTCGCGAATGTGGTCTATGGGCTGCGGGCTATGGGGTACGTGGAGCCCGATCCGCTGCCGGGCGGGCCGGTCGCGCTGGTGACGCACAGCGGGTCGGTGTTCTCTGCGCTGCTGCGGACCAGGCGGGCGATCGGCTTCACGCTGGCCGTCTCGTCCGGGCAGGAGCTGGTCACGGCGGCGGCTTCGTATCTGGGTTACGCGCTGGAGCAGCCGGAGACCAGGGTGCTGGCCCTGGTGCTTGAGGCGATCAGCCAGCCGGACCGGCTCAGGGAGGTGCTTGCCGCCGCCGCCGACCGTGATCTCCCGGTGGTCATGCTCACCGCAGGGACCTCGGCCACCGGAAAGGCGATGGTGGCGGCGCACTCCGGCGCGCTGGCAGCGGCCGACGGCGGGTGGGAGGCACTGGCCCGCGCCTACGGCATCCACCGGGTCGCCGACCTCGCCGAGCTGGCCGACACGCTGGAGCTGTTCGCGCTGCGCACCCGGCCGGGCCGCCGGGCCGTGCCTGACCAGGCCAGTCGCAACGTAGCCGATGGCCCATCGGTGAAGAGAGAACGCACCCAGCGGGCCATCGCTTCTATCGGACCGAGCGCCGAGACCGGCAATCACGCTGACGTCATGCCCGAGAAGACAGTCGATGCCCGCTCCGCCCGGCGACGTGGTATCGCGACCGTGCACGATTCGGGCCTGGAGCGGGCGCACGCGGCCGATGTCGCCGATCAGCTCGGTATCCCGTTCGCCGCGATCGGTGACCGGACCCTTGCGCGGCTGGCGGAGCTGCTGGATCCCGGGCTGGTTCCGGCTAACCCGCTGGACGTCTGGGGCACCGGCGCGGACACGAGGAAGCTGTTCGCGGACTCCCTCACGACCCTGGCCCAGGACGACGCCGTGGACGCCGTCGCGCTCGCCGTCGACCTGGTGACCGAGCTCGACGGCGACGATTCCTATCCGCTCGCCATGCTCGATCTGGCCGCGAGCACCGCCAAGCCGGTCACCGTGATCAGCAACCTGCCCAGCGTGATCGACCAGGAAGCGGCGGCCATGCTCCGCCGGGAAGGCATCCCGGTGCTCGAAGGGATGCGCACCGGCCTGCTCGCCCTGCGCCACCTGCTCGACCACCAAGGGCGTGCCCGGCGCCGGGCAGCCGGTCCCGCCGCCAGGCGGGCCGGGGCAGCCGGTCCCGCCGCCAGGCGGGCCAGGGCGCTCGAACTACTCGCGGCCGGGGCCGGCGGCGGCGCATCGCAGCTGGCGCTGCTGCGCGAGTACGGGATCGCGGTCACGCGGGCGGAGCGGGCCAGCGAGGCCGGTGCCGTGCTGGCCGCAGCCGCCGCCATCGGCTATCCGGTGGTGCTCAAGACCGACGAGCCATCGATCGCGCACAAGTCCGACGCCCATGGCGTCCTGCTCGGAATCGACGGTCCCGCGCAGCTGGCCGACGCCTACGCCGACCTCGCCCGCCGGCTCGGCCCGGCGGTCCTGGTCTGCGAGACGGCGCCACCCGGAGTAGAGCTCGCCCTCGGCGTCGTCCGCGACGACGCGCTCGGCCCGCTGCTGGTCGTCGGGGCCGGCGGTGTCCTGGTCGAGCTCCTGGCCGATCGCGCCGTGGCGCTGCCGCCGGTCGGCCCCGACCAGGCCAGAGAGCTGCTGGCCGGACTGCGTATCAGCACGGTCCTGGCCGGCCCGCGCGGCGCTCCCACCGCCGATCTGGACGCCATCGTGAGCGCGATCACCAGCCTCTCGGACCTCGCGCTCGACCTCGTCGACCAGATCGAGGCCCTCGACATCAACCCCCTGATCTGCGGCCCGCACGGCGCGATCGCCGTGGACGCCCTCGTGATCCGGCATTCGGCGAGCGGTAGCGGCCGGTGACGGTCGCGGTCGATTCTCAGTCAATACGACTGACAGACGACCGCGGACCGCGCTGCCCGGCACCGGCAGCGCCGCCGCGTCACTGCGAGACGCTCGGGATCGGCTTGCCGCCGATAACCGGCTGGAGACCGCCTGCCTCTACGTCACCGACGCACATCCTGACGCCGCTCAGGTCGGTCACGACGACGCCGCTCACCAGACCGCCGGCTTCCGGCAGGTAGCCAGTGTGCAGGCCGGGCAGGACGCCGAGTACCCGGACCGAACTGCCGTACCGGACCGTGACCAGACTCGGATACGGCGCGTACCAGATGTAGCCGATCCGCAGGACCGTGGCCAGGTACGGCGGGCGGTGGACGAACTTGATGCTGATCCGGCCGCCGCGGTCAGGCCAGCATCCGTGGTCCGCAGGCGACGGCCGGCTCGACGCGCCGTAGACCCAGGCCGGGTAGAGCCGGCCGTCAGCGCCGAATATCCGCAATCGGTCGACCGTCCCGTTCGGGCGCTCGACCCAGGTCAGCTTGCCGGGCTGGATGACGCCGACGACCGCGCGGGTCCCGTAGGTGCTGTCCCTCATCTCGTCAGGGACAGCCGAGTCCAGCACGAGCGTGCCGCGCGGCACGAGCTCGGTGGCCGCTGTGGCGTTGGCGATATAGCTGGCTCCTGGCTGCCCGGTCGTCCTGGACTGATAGGCCTGGGCCGAGCCGACGGATCCGACGACGAAGACGGCGAGCAAACCGACCAGACCGTATCGCCATGCCTGCTCGGACCGAGCGGAGTTCAGGCGGGCGCGGAATCCGGTCAGCCCCGATCCTGGTGCGGTCGCCTGCGGCGCCGCTCCGGCAGCAGCCTCGCCGGTCAGGGGCAGGAAGGCCAGGCCGATGCAGACAGCCAGAACCGGGACGGCATCAGCGACGTACCGGGTGTCCAGCGCAAGGAGCGCTGGATACCAGTTCAGACGGCCGACGATGACGGGCAGCATGTCTGCGCAGACGACCCAGCCGGCGAAAATCACCCAGGCACGCCAGCTAATTCTCCGGCGCAGGATGCTCGCGGCCACGACCGTCGCGGCGGCTATGAACGCCAGCCAGATCATCGCAACCGGCGGAGCCGCCAGCGCGTACCAGCCACCGGGCGTCGGCCACCATCGCCACGGTCCGCCGATGGCGCCAGGAAGCAGGGAGCCTTTCAGCAGTCCCCAGCCAAAGGCGAGCATCGAGGCAAGCGACCTTGGCAGCTGCGGCTGGGTCGTCGATGTAGGCAGGGAGGTCGCGAGCACGATCACATAGCCGGCCAGCACAACGGCATACAGGAGCCACGCCCTCCAGTACCGTGCCGACGCCCGTCGCAGACCGGAGAGCCAGGACCCGCCGCCCACGAGGAATCCTGCGGTCACGCCGAACAACAGCAGCGGCACTACCAGGCCCTTCTCGAATGCCAGCAGGCCGAACAGCACCCAGGCGGCCGCCGCGGCGAGGTGCCTCGGCCGGCCGGTCCGCACGTAATAGATGTGCGAGTTGAGCGCCATGAACAGCGCCAGTTGCAGCGGCACCGACTCAAGCGCCACAGTCCACCAGCCAAGACCGGCGACATTAAGGGGGCTGAGCAGGTAGATGGCCAGTGGCAGCAAGATGGCGGGGCGCTCGCCGAAGAGCGTCCGCAGCACCAGGAATGCGGCTAGCCCAGCCCCGGCCAGGAAGGCCAGGGTGACAGCCGAAGCCAGACCCCAGTCGTACAGCGAGATCCTCGCCAGCACCCAGATGATCGCCCGCTCCCCGATCGTCAGGTGGCCGGTCCCCACGTAGGTCAGGTAGTGCCAGTCAAACGGCGACCGGATGGCGAAATCGAGGTTGAAGAAATCCTGGCGCAGGTAGTACATGCGGCTCAGGAACTGAGCCCGCCAGACCACCTGCGCCACAACCATCACGATCGCCGTCAGCAGGACCGGCCGTCTCTTCTGCAGCCAGTCGACCGCCGAGCGCAGGTCAGCCCACTCATGCTGACTGGAGGCGGACTTCACCGGCACCAGAGCCTTTCCAGGACTGGACTGCTGCGCGATGTCCTCTGCATGGCTCATGAGCGGATCCTAGTAACTCATGTCGTGCTGGCAGTCTCGGCGGGATGGAAGAACCGAACCGGAGCGCAACTTCGAACCCGCTACGCCGACACGCGGGGAAGCACTCGTCCCTCGACGGCCGGGCCGAGATTGCCGGCCTCGACGTCACCGACGCATACCTTGCCTCCGTTGAGCGGATGCAGCAGGACGCTGCTCACGCTCCCGGTCACCGACAGGTAGCCGGCATGCAGGCCTGGCAGCACTGGCAGCGCCTGCACGAGGTTGCCGTATTGCACGTCGAGCCACCCAGGCGTCGGCGAGAGCCAGATATACCCGACCCGAAGGATTCCGGTGAAGGCCGGCGACGAGCGCCAGAACTGCACCGCGATCTGACCGTGACGCTCTGGCCAGCAGGCAGCCCCAGGTGGCTTGGGCAGACTTGAAGTGCCGTATACCTCGGCCAGATGCAGCCGACCATCCTTGCTGAACATGGTCAGCCCGTCGATCGTCCCTTGCGGCCGCAAGATCCAGCGCGGGTGACCCGCCAGCTTGCCGTGGACCGCGTCGCCAACCACCGTTGAGGCAAGGGCATACTGCCCGAACAGTCCCTCCACGATCACGTCGGGCAGCGGCCGGTTAAGCACCGGGGTGCCGCGCGGGGCCTGCGCCAGCGCCAGCGTGGCATTCTCGATGTACGTAGCCGCCACGCTGCCGGTCGTGACGTTTTCATATGCCTGCGCTGACCAGATAGCCGAGAAGACGAACACGCCAACCAAAGCGGCGGCCGCCGTCCGTGAATGCTGGCCGATGGAGGACTGCCCGGCGCGGCGCACGTACCCCGGCACAGGCCGCTTCTCGCCTGCCAGCGGCCAGAACGCGAGGCCGACGCAGATGGCAAGCACGGGGACGGCGTCCGCGAGATACCGGGTTTCCAGCCCAAGGACGGCGGGCGAGAACGCGTTCAGCCGACCGACGATGACCGGCAGCATGTCAGCCAGGATGACCCAGCCAGCCAGGATGACCCAGGCTCGCGCGGCAGTTCGGCGGAAGGCGAGGCTGGCGCCGATCACGGCAGCCGCCACGACCGCTGACAGCCAGATCAGCGCCGCCGGGGGCGCGGAGAACGCGTACGAGCCGCCTGCCACCGGGAACCACTGCCATGGCCCCCCGATCGCGCCGGGCAGAAACGTCTCCTTGACTAGGCCGAAGGCGAACGTCAGCACGCTTGTGACCGAGCCAGGCGTCTGCGGCTGAGCGGCCGATGTGTGCAGCGCCACCAGCAGCACGATGACGTAGGCGACCAGCAGCAGGCCATAGGCCAGCCAGGCCTTCCAGAACCGGGTCAGGGTGCGGAAGCTGGCATCCAGCAAGGCTCGCCGGTCCATCAGGAATGCGGCCGTTATCGCGAACAGCAGCAGCGGCAGGACGAGGGCCTTCTCGAAGAACAGCAGTCCGAACGCCAGCCAGCAGACCGCGGCAGCCAGATGTCGCGTCCTGCCGGTCCTGACGTACCAAACGTGCGAGGTGACGACCATGAACGTGGCCAGCTGGAGCGGCGCCGACTCCATCGCGGACGACCACCAGCCCAGGTCGGCCAGGGTCAGCGGGCTCAGCAGATACACGGCAAGCGGAATCAGGATCGCCGGCCGCTCGCCGAACAGCGTCCGCATCAGCCGCAGCGCTGCGACGCTCGCGCCGGCCACGAACGCCAGGCTCACCCCTGACGCGAGTGCCCAGTTGTAGAGCGAGATCCTGGAGATCACCCAGGCGATCACCCTGGCGCCGATGATCAGGTGGCCGGCGCCGACGAACGTCAGGTAGCTCCAGTTGAAGGAACTCTGAGCCGCCATGTCCAGGACGTGGAAGTCGTCCTGGCGGAAGTACAGATGGCTCAGGAACTGCGCCTTCCAGGCCAGCTGGGCCACGATCAGCAGGATGCCGCCCAGCAGCACGCTGTGCTGCTGGGCCCAGCTCGCCGCCGACCTGAGATCAGCCCATTCGACGCTGCTCGGCGAATCGTCGAGTCTGACCAGGGCCTTGCCAGGGGTGGTCTGCTGTACTGACTCGTCCGCCTGGCTCACGCGCGCATCCTAGCCGGTGCTGTCATATTAGGCACGTTCTCATCCGATAGAAGCCCTGGTCATTGCCGCTCTGGCTGCTGCTCGGCCGACCAGCAGCGGATGTGTCACTGTATGAGGTCGAATTCCTAAATATAGACATCCTGTCGTACTTGGGGAGGGTCGATCGGTCTATGCTCTCGGCTGAGCTGTGGAGCCAGCGGTCAGTCGAGGCAGGAGCAGTCACATGCGACGTACCACTCACGTTCTGGCCGCGACCGGAGCCGTGCTCGCCCTGGGCCTGACCGCTCTGCCCGCCACGGCGAGCACACTGGCCGGGTCAGCGGCGGCCGGTCCGGCCAGCTCAAGGCGTCACGTGGCCGCGCCAGCGCACCCGGCGCGCAGTCCCGCCCAGTCGCGGGCCGAGCGCGTGCCGCCTGGCCAGCGCGGCGCGATCACCGGGATGGTCCGCGGCCCGGGCGGTGCCCCGAAGGCCGGCGTATGCGTCATGGCCAGCGGACCGATGGCCACCCGCAAGGCGTTCACCGGCGCCGACGGCCGTTTCGTCATCGCCGGGCTGCCGCGCGGCGCCTACCGGGCTGAGTTTCGCGGCTGCTCCCGCATCGGGCGCTTTACCGGCCAGTGGTATGGCGGGCTGACCCGCGGCTCGGCCACCCAGGTGCTGGTCACCTCGGGGATGCCGGTCCAGCTTGCCCCGGTCACGCTGAGCACGGTCGCACCGCGGTACACCGCGCATTCGGTCGTGCCCAGGCCGGCCAGCCCGGCGGAGCGGCTGCTCGCCCAGCTCAGGGCCGCCGCCGTGGCCAAGGCCGCCCCGGCGGCCAGCGCCCCGAGCGCGCGGGTATCCGGGCTGGTCACCAGCCGCTCGGGTCGCCCGGTCAAGGGAGTCTGCGTCTTCGTGTCGCTGGCGGGCCGCAGGTTCGGCGGGCTCGGGTTCGGCGCACGGACGGGGAAGGCCGGCCGGTACACGATCCCGGTGCGGCGCGCGGGTCGCTACTACGTGGTGTTCCTGCCCGGGTGCGGATCATCGGGGAACCTCGCGCCGCAGCTGTGGAAGGGCGCCGGGTCGACCGCCGCCGCCACGGTGCTGCGGATCAGGGCCCGCCAGGTGATCAGGCACATTGACGCGGCTCTCGGCGTCGGCGCGGCGATCTCGGGCCGGGTCCGCTCCGGTCCGCGTGTGCACGCGTCGCTCGCCGGAATGTGCGTCTTCGCGGTGGGGCTCGGCGGCCAGCGGCTGTTCTCGGGCTTCACCACGACGCGGGCCAACGGCAGCTTCCTGCTGCGGAACCTGGCCACCGGCAGGTACCGGCTCCAGTTCTTCCCCGGCTGCGGTCCCAGTTCCGCCTATCTGCCGGCCACGCTGC
The DNA here is from genome assembly GCA_035604275.1 of Streptosporangiaceae bacterium. Lineage (GTDB taxonomy): Bacteria > Actinomycetota > Actinomycetes > Streptosporangiales > Streptosporangiaceae > Chersky-822. Next base: position 7,959 of record DATNIU010000186.1, read on the forward strand.
GCAAGCCGGTCGCGGTCACCGACGGCAGGACCACGGCCGGCGTCGGCGTCATGCTGCGGCTAGGCGGCACGATCACCGGTGTCGTCAAGGACGCCGGCGGCCACCCGCTGACCGGCATCTGCGTGAACGCGTTCGGGCGCAGCAGCGGGTCTGGCACGCGCACCGGTGCCGGAGGGGCCTACCGGATCGAGGGTCTGCCCACCGGCCGGTACCAGATGCAGTTCAGCACCGGCTGCGGCAACAACGGATCCTACGCGCCGCTCACGCTGCCGAACGCGGTCCCGGTCAGGGCGGGCAAGACCACCTCGGGCGTGGACGCGACCATGCAGCTCGCCGGGGTCATCTCCGGCGTGGTCAAGGACTCCGCAGGCAGCCCGCTGGCCGGCATCTGCGTGATCGCGCAGGCCACGAGCGGCCAGGGATTCGGGTTCTCGACCACCTCGGCCAGCGGCACCTACCAGGACAACGGCCTGCCGGCCGGCAGCTACCAGGTCGCGTTCGTGCCCGGCGGGGTCTTCTCGAGCTGCGGAAACAACGGCAACTACCTGCCGGTGACCCTGACGACGACGGTGAGCAGCGGAAAGACCACCGGACTCGACGCCACTCTGCCCACCGGCGGCGCGATCTCCGGCACGGTCTCCGATAGCCACGGGAACCGGCTGGCCGGGATTTGCGTCATCTCAAGCAGCCAGAACGGCAACCAGGTCAGCACCGCGCAGGACGGCTCGTATTCGATGACGCAGCTGTTCTCGGGCAGCTACGACGTCGGGTTCGGCGGCGGCTGCGGCAATCGGGGCAGCGTCGCGCCGCAGGCCTATCACGGCGACCCGACCTTCTTCGCTCCGCAAGCGGTCTCGGTGACCGCGGGCCAGGCGACAACCGGGATCGACGCCACCATGCAGCCGGGCGGCACCATTACCGGGCACGTCACGGACGCCGCCGGGGATCCGCTCAACCGGGCCTGCGTCTTCGTGTCCGGTGCCACGGGCGCGGGCGGCGGTTTCAACTTCGCCTCAACGGAACTCACCCGCAACGGGGCCTACCAGGCGGCCAATCTCCCGCCAGGTCAGTTCTCCGTCTCCTTTGACGGCATATTCAATGCGAGCGCCGGCTGCGCCGCGACGCACTTTGCCGCCCAGGAGTTTCGCGGGCTGGCCGGCGGGACGCCCGATCTGGTCTCGGCCTCCGGCGGAGCGATCACGAGCGGCGTCAGCGCGGCACTCCAGCTCGCCGGGAGCATCGCCGGCGTGGTCCGCAGCCGGGGCGGCAGGCCGCTGCCCGGAACCTGCGTCACCGCGATCGATCCGCGGACCCAGGCCAGCGGACAGGCGTTCGCCCAGGGTCATGGCAGGTACGTCATCACAGGCGTCCCCGCGGGACGCTACCGGGTCGAGTTCACCGAATGCGGCGTCATCCTCGGCCTGGGCCCGGCGCCCGACTACGCCAGCCAGTGGTATCGGGGCCGGACCAGCTATGCCTCGGCGACCCCGGTCACCGTCCGGGCCGGGCGCGCCACGCCGAACATCGACTCCGCGCTGGTCAAGGGCGGTTCGATCACCGGCCAGGTGGTGTTCGGCAGCTCCGGCCGCCCGATCAGCTTCGTCTGCGTGGGCGCGTCCAGGATCGGCAACAATCCGCTCGGCGACTTCAGCCAGGCCCTGACCGACCGGCGCGGCCGCTACGCCGTGACCGGGCTGAGCACCGGCCAGTACATGCTGGAGTTCACGCCGTGCTCGTCGGAGAGCGCGCTGGCCGGGCAGGTCCGGCCGAGCCTGGTCCATGTCGTCGCCGGGCGGGTCGTCACCGGGATCGATCAGCGGCTCGGCGTAGGCGGGTCGCTATCGGGAGCAGTCAGCGGCCAGGCGGCGCACGGGTCGAACCCGGCGCCCGGGGCCTGCGTCGAGGTGCTACCGCTGAGCCGGACCGCGATCGGCGGCTTCGGGTTCGCGCTCGCCGGGGGCAGCTACTCGGTGAGCGGCCTGGCGCCAGGCAGGTACCAGGTGTATTTCGGCGACCCGACCTGCTCGAGTGATGCCCCGGCGCTCGCGCCCATGTTCTACCCGGGCAAGCCGCTGGTCATCGCGCGGCAGACAACCACCGGGATCAGTGCCACGCTGCCGCTGGACGGCGGGATCGCGGGACTGGTACGCGGGCCCGGGCACTCCCCGGTGGCCGGCATCTGCGCCCAGGTCGTGCCGGTCAGCGGTGGCCTCAACGGCAGCGCGAGCCCGGTCATCGCGGTGACCACCGGCGGCGGCTACACCGCCATCGACCTGGTTCCCGGCAGCTACAAGGTCCGGTTCGGATCGGGCTGCGGAGCAACCGGCTACGCCACCCGCTGGTACAAGAACGCGGGTACGCCGGGGCGGGCCACGATCGTCCGCGTCAGCGCGGGCACGATCACCACGGGCATCGGCATCACGCTCCGGCGCGGCTGACCGCCGCCGCGCCGCTCTCCGCCCGCTGCGCTGACCGGCTGGATCCTCCGCCCGGCCCGGTGCCGACCGGCCTAGGAGAAGAGCACGTAGACCTTGCGGATCGTCTCGTGGATCTGCCAGGTGCCCGCCCAGCCGCAGGGGAACACGGCCGCGTCGCCGGCGCCGATCTCCGTCGGCTCGCCGCCGTCCGGGGTCACGGTCATCCGGCCGGACAGGATCTGCACGAACTCGTGCGTCTCCAGCGTCCAGTACGAGGGGCCCGGCGTGCACTCCCAGACACCGGCCTCCTGATCGCCGTCCTTCCAGAAGGTGACGCCGCTGGTCCGCATCGCCGCACCGGTGGCCTCTTCCAGCGGACCCCAGTCCTCGAGCTCGGCGGTCGCTGCGGCGGCCAGGTACGGGGTTGCCGGGTTGACATCGGTCATCGGAAGTCCCTCTCGTCCAGCTCAGGTGATGCTCAGTCGGCCCGGCGCGGGTGACGCCCGGTCTGGTGCCCGCGGAGCGTGCTCGGGGAACGGCAAGGCGATCGGGTCGGTGGCGAGCCGGCTCCTGCCCGCGTCGTCGAACCGGTCCAGCCCCAGGTCGGTGGTGTCCACCACCGGCGAGCTGCCGCCGAGCGCCACGTCGGCCGCGGCTCGGGCTACTCCCGGACCCCACATCATCCCGGCGCCGCCGGCACTGGCGACGGTCACACCGTTAACGATCTGACCGCAGATCATCGCGGGGCCGATGATCGGGAGGTGGTCCGGCGTGTAGTCGATCGTCGCCGCCCAGGTCCGGCGGAGCTCGAGCCCGGCGGTGACCGGGACCAGCCGGCCCAGCCGCTCGCGGATCAGCTCCAGGTACGTCACGTCGACACCTCGTGACTCACCTGGCGGCTCAGCCGGGTTGGACATCCCGAACAGCATGCCGCCGTCCTCCGGGCGCCAGTACAGGCCGGCCGACAGGTCGAAGACCATCGGCAGCCGGGACGGGGCAAGATCGGGGTGCGGCTCGGTGACGGCGACCTGGTGCCTGACCCCGCCGACCGGGATCGGAATGCCAGCCAGCGCGCCGACCGCCGCCAGGTCCGGGCCGCCGGTGAGCACGACAAGCGGCGCGGCGATCTCGCCCGCGCTGGTCGTCACGCCGGTGACGGTGCCGCCCGCCGCGCCGCCATCGTCACCTCCCGTCGTGATCAGGCCGGTGAAGCTGGTCCGCTCGAGCACCTGCACGCCGGCCGCCGCCAGCGCCATCGTGTAGGCGGTGACGTTGCGCGGCGGATGCAGGTAGCCGTCCTGCGCGCAATAGGTGGCGCCAAGCGTCAGTCCTGGGGCCATCGCCGGGTTCATCCGGTCGACGTCGGCGGGCTCGAGCCAGCGGACGTCCAGGCCGAGCGAGTTCTGCATGGCCATCCGCTCCCTGGCGGCGGCGACCTCGGCCGGCGAGAAGCACGGCAGCACGTAGCCGTGCGGCGTGAACCCCGAGTCGATGCCGAGCTCCTCGTGCTGCCTCAGGTAGAACCTGCGGGACCATTCGCCGAGCCCGACCGCCCACGGGCTGCCGCCCTGGGTGCGCACCACCCCGGCGGCACGGCTGCTGGCACCCTGGCCGAGCGTGTTCCGCTCAAGCAGGATGACCCGGTCCAGGCCGGCGGTCCGGAGGAAGTACGCGCACCAGGCGCCGACCGTCCCGCCGCCGACGACGACGGCGTCCGCGCTGAACTTCGTCCCCGTGCTGGCGACGGCGCCAGACGATGACACCATTGGCATGCCGCCGATGCTGGCATAGACTGAACGTTCAGTCAAGCGATCTCCCGTTGGTGCTTGGCAGCTGGTCAGGCACGGCTCCGCGAGGCGCGGCAGGTCGCCTGGCCACTGCCACTGCGGCCCGAAATCAAGCGCGGCATCCTGGCCCGGAGGGACCTATGTACAGCCTGTCAGAGGAGGATCTGCGGATCCAGGCGGATGCCCGCCTGTTCGCCGACGAGCTGATCCCCCATGAGCTGGCCGCCGAGCTGGCAGGCGGCGAGATACCGGCCGATCTCGAGGCCGCGCACAAGGCGCGGGCGATCGAGCTCGGGCTGTTCGCGGCGAACATGCCGTCCGAGGTGGGCGGCGGCGGGCGGACGTCCTTGCAGCAGGTCCTGATCCAGGAGCAGGTCGGCCGGGTCACCAACGCGCTCGCCTGGGTCTGCGCGACCCCGCCATCCTGGCTGCCCGCGGTGGCCACGCCGGGCCAGGTCGAGCGGTACGTGCGCCCGGCCGCGCGGGGCGAGCGGGAGGAGTGCTACGCGATCACCGAGGAGGGCGCGGGCTCCGACGTCGACGCCATCGAGGCCACCGCCAGGCGGGACGGCGGCGACTACCTGCTCAACGGCGTCAAGTGGCACGTGACCTCGTACAACTCGGCGGACTACGCGTTCTTCCAGGCCAAGCTGACCGGAGGCGAGCACGCCGGGGAGCACGCGATGTTCCTAGTCGACCTGCCGAGCCCCGGCGTCCGGGTGGTCCGCACGCCGGCGTACATGCACTCGTTCGGGCATCACCACCCGATCGTGGCCTTTGAGGATGTCCGGGTGCCCGCCGGTCAGCTAGTCGGCGCCGAGGGCGACGGGATGAGCTTCGCCTACGAGTGGTTCAGGTTCGAGCGGCTGATGGTCGCGGCGCGGTGCCTGGGCGCGGCCGAGCGGCTGGTCGCCGAGATGACCGCGTTCGCTGGCCAGCGCCGGGTCACCGGCCGGCCGATCGCCGAGTTCGGCGCGGTGCAGGCGATGCTCGCGGACAGCCTGACCGAGCTGTTCGCGGCCCGCTCGCTGACGTATGAGACGGCGCGCGGGATCGACGCCGGGGCGGATGTCAAGGTGCAGCACGCGCAGTGCTCGATGGCCAAGCTCTACGCGTCGGAGATGGCCGGGCGGGTGGCAGACCGGGCGGTCCAGGTGTTCGGCGGCCGCGGCTACATGCGCGAGAACGTCGCCGAGCGGCTCTTCCGCGAGCTCCGGGTCGAGCGGATCTGGGAGGGCACCAGCGAGGTGCAGCGCACGATCATCGCCGACCAGATGATCAAGCGCGGCCCGGACCGGCTGGCCTAGCAGAGCTTGGCGAAACCCGTCCTAGCTGGGGCAATGCGGGGTAGTTGATCTTGCTGAACTCCCTGTTTTCGTTGATCGTTACCCCAATGCCTGGCGAGTACCGGACTTACAAGGGCACGAATGCCGCAACCGTATCGAGGACTTCGTTATGGATCATCGAGAGAACGTCCCGCGCGTCCTGTGCCGTCTGCGCGGATCCTATGTGGCTGAAGCCTACGCTTGGATCTGCGCTGCTCATCGCCCACGTTCAGGGCGCACACATGCTAGCGTCCTTTCCTCTTCGTGACGATCCGATCTGTCAGCGGCTGAAGAAGGGGTTGTGTCCGTCGACACACCGCTTCTTGATCAACTTCTCCCAGTCCTCTTTCGAGAGCGGACAGTTAACGAGATCCCAGAACTCAGCGGGGTGCAGCGCGCACTGGTGAGCCATCAGCCGCGCAATGGTACCGCTGATCTCCTTGTCGTCGTGGGACATCCTGGTGACCAGCGTCGTTACGCCGTCGACCTTTTTCCTGAGCATGTGGTGGTGATTCTCATCGGGATCCATGCCCTTCGAGATCAGAGCACCTCTCACCACACGAGCCTTGACTGATCGCGGCACGCTTCCGTCCAGATATATCAGGCGATGTTGAAGTAGCTCCTCAGAAGAGTACGCTGGTGCTCCAGGTTTGGGGCGAGCACTGGCTCATCGGCCAGTGCTGCGAGATGGGCTTGGAGAGCCTCGCGGAAGTCGTAGACTGCGTCGGGCAGGCTGTCGCCCATTCCGAATATTCCCGTCGCAATATCCTCGATTACCACGGCACCATCTGCTTCGTCGTATAGACGCGCTTCTAGGGCACGGACGAGCCCTTCGACGACAACGAGAGTCCCCCTGCCCTCCGACTCTGGCTCTGGATAAATCGGCCGATATGACTTGACTTCGGCGAGCATCGTACCGGTGGGCAGACTCATCTCCACGTCGATGCCGATCGATGACTCGACGACGTACAGGCTCCATAGCGACTCAATAACCGGGACACGGATCGGCAAGCTCGGCTGGCTCGAGGACGCCTGCACTGTCGTTACGTCAATCGTCTCCGTCATGGCTGCTGCCTGTTGGCCTCGATGATCTCAAGGATTTGACTGAGGGTATGCGCCAGCTCCGCCGCCTTCGAGGTAGACATGATGAAGCGAGCGGATGGCGTGACAGTCACCTCGCCAAGGCCGGCGGCGAGTTCAGCTTGCTCCTGGTGAGTGCCGAGAAAGACAGGTGGAGGCAGGTAACCCAAGGTCAGTACGATGTCATTGACGTTCGGCGCGTCATGGATGGACGCCTGAGCGATAAAGTGGCTGGCGGCAACAACCGGCAGGCTCTCCAGGTCGCCCCACACGATTCGAGCCTGCACCTGAGTTCGGATGGGTTCTGTCACGCCTTCATGATGCCACGTGAATCTGGGTCCGTCTCCCCTGATGACCTGCGCCATCGGGTCACGAGTCGTCCAGCAGCGTCGTGGACAAGTGCTGCGTGGCCAAGCTACCCCGCGCTGGGACCGGAGCCTTACTGTGCCTCCTCGCGCTCGGCGGCGTCCATCCGGTAGCGGAGCGCGGCGAGGTCGCGTGCCCCGATGATATGGATAACCGGCTCGCTGCCGCGCTGGACCGCGACCCATTCAGTGCCGCGCTCTACCCGCTCGCACCCCACCGGTCGCTGTACTCGCGGAACAGCCGGGCGAGGCTGGCGTCACTGTGCATGGCTGGCGCCCTCCTGGCTGGCGAGCGCTGCGTGCAGTTCCGTTAAGTCGCTGGTGATGACCGTGTGCAGTCCAGGGCCGAGGCCGTCCTTGCAGGCACTAACCGTTTCCACCCGCATCGCCGTGACGATGGAACAGCTCGGACGGCTGCGCGGCACCGACAGCATCGAGGCCCGGTTCTCCGACCGGCACATCGCCCTGTCCGTGTTCGCGTTCGACAACGACATGATCGTCACGCCGCATCTGGCGAATCTGGTGGGCCACGACTCCCCGGCCTTCCATCTGCGCCGCCACCAGGACGACGGGGTGTTTGACCGGTTCGCGATGCATGTCCGCGCGCTATGGGACGAAGGACGCGACGTCTGGGCCGTCAGCGCAGCCTCCGCTAGCGAACCTCAGCACTGATGATCATGCCGGGTTTCGCCAATCGTTTCGCCAAGCCCTCCTAGCAGCCGGCCCGGACCGGCTGGCCTCGCAGCCCGCCCGGCGGGACCTACGACGCGCTCGCGCGTACCGAGGCCCTGGTGGCGAAGATGGCCGCCTCGGAACGCCCGGAGCATCACTTCCAGTACGACCCGGCGAAGGCCGAGGCGTACGTGGCCACGACGCTGGCCTGGCTCGGGGACCCGGCCGCGGTGCCGATGGCACGTCAGGTGCTCGGGCGGATCGAGGCAGCCGGGGACGGCCTGCCTCGCCCCAGGCGAGCGGCGACAGCACGGCTGGACCTGGCGCTGGCGCTGGCGGCCACGGGGCAGCCGGCCGAGACTGCGGCCATCACGCTGGACGCGGTCACGTCCGGGGTCCTGGTGCCGTCGAGCTACTGGCGCGCACGCGAGGTCATTTCCGCTGTCGGGGACGCGCCCGGAGCTGGCGAGCTGCGGGAGGCGTACCGCGAGCTGTGCCGCGCCAGCCCTCGTGAGCTAATCTGAGCCTCGCGTACACCAGACGCAGGCACCCCGCCTGTCGATCACCGGCGGAGCACAGCTACGTGTGCGGCGTCAGTTCAAGCCCTCGGCGACCGCGTGGTCGTTGGACGCGCAGCTGCGTGGCCAGGATGTCCTGGGGAAATCGGCCAACCCGCCCCTGCGGGGTGCCGGCGGTCCCGATCCGGCCAGCGGCGTAGCCTCACCATACGGTCGCAGTCGGCTCCGCAACCAACCCCCGGCTACCAAATAGTTGCCTGGGGCAACCCAGAAGCCCTCGGCAGGCGTCATACTCTTGGGAGAAGTAACAAAGTGGGTTTTGCCGCAATGCCCCTTAGCGTAAGTGAAGGAAGTGCACGAACCCCCCGATTCGCCCTGTCCCCTCCGCATCGGGAAGTAATGATCATGACTGCCGCATCTGCACCCTATGAGCGTGAGCAATTCGAGACTGTCGCCGAGGTCGAGGTCGACAGCCGTGGCCGCGTGAGCCTCGGCAAGGCAGGCGCGGAGCCCGGACGCCGCTATCGCGTAGAGCAGCGCGTCGATGGAGTGCTGCTCCTGATCCCCGTCGTATCGATACCGGAACGAGAGATGATCGTCTGGCGCAACCCGGAGCTGGCATCGGAGATCCGCGACGCGCTCGCCGAGGCAAAGCGCGGCGCGACCGTCGACCTCGGCAGCTTCGCCCAGTACGACGCTGACGCTGAGGACGAGGACTAGCCGCGCCGTGGCCTACAAACTCCGCTTCGCCACGCGCGCGACCGAGACGCTGAAGGAGCTGGAGAGCGGGGATCCGAACCAACTGGCGAAGCTCAAGAAGGTTCGCCGTGCGCTGGCGCGCCTGGAGCAGAATCCGCACCACCCCGGCCTGGCATCACACCGATATGAAAGCCTCCCGGTCGACCGGGACGTCAGGGTCTGGGACTCCTACGTGGAGAACAACACGCCTTCGGCGTGGCGGATCTTCTGGCGTTACGGACCCGATGAGCCAGATCAGCCGGTAATCACGATCCTGGCAATTGGGCCGCACCCCTAATGCCGGCAGGGAACGGCTAGTCAGACAGGCTCGCCTCGATCGCCTCGACAAGCTCGGGTGACTCTGGGTCGGTCTGCGGCCTGAACCGGCCGATGATCTCCCCGTCCGGGCCGATCAGGAACTTCTCGAAGTTCCACTGGATATCGCCGGCCTTGCCCTTGGCATCGGGCACCGCCGTCAGCTCGGCGTACAGCGGATGCCGGTCCGGGCCGTTCACGTCGATCTTGCCGAACATCGGGAACGTCACGCCGTAGTTCACCGAGCAGAACTCGCTGATCTCCTCGGGCGTACCAGGCTCCTGAGCGCCGAACTGGTTGCACGGAAACCCGGCCACCGTGAAACCGCGGCCGGAGAAGCGGTCGTACAGCCGCTGCAATCCCTCGTACTGCGGTGTCAGACCGCACTTGGAGGCGACGTTCACCACGAGCATGCAGGACCCGGCGAAGTCGCCGAGCTTGGCCGGGGCTCCGGCCAGAGTCTGAACTTCGATGTCATGCACAGTCACGTCGCTGAACCTCCGCTGCTTGCCGATGGTCCGGATGGCCGACCAGCCAGGCGCCAGGGGCGACCGAACGGCGCGCCCCGGGCTGGCAGGTCTTCGCTGGACAACAGCGCCGATGGCTATGTTATGCCCGGAAATGATCGGCGTTATGGCGAGAAATGATCAGCCGTGCAGCGACGCCTCGACACCCGCGAGCCAGCCCCGGAGCAGCCCCAGCGTCGCCTCCGGCGCCTCGGCCTGCGCCATGTGCGAGCAGCCTGCCATCACCTCGAACCGAGAGCCCGTGATCGCGCCGTGCGCCTGGCTCACCGTCGCCGGGGTCACCTCGTCGAACTCGCCGCAGAACAGCAGCGTGGGCGCCTCGATCGCGCCGAGCTCCGCGGTCAGGTCGAAGTTCTTCAGCGGCCCGATCACGTGGAACTCGCTTGGCCCGTTCATCGTGTGGTAGACCTCCGGGTTGGCATCCAGGCCGTCGAAGGTCCGCTGAAGCCAGTCCGGCCACGGCCTGACCCGGCAGACGTGCCGGTCGTAGAAGACCATCATCGTCTTGGAGTACTCGTCGCTGTCGGTCGTGCCTGCCGCCTCGTGCCGCCTGAGCACGTCCTCGACCTCGGCCGGAAGGTCAGCCCGCAGCCTGTCAAGCTCGGTCAGCCAGAACGGCACCGAGGCCGGCGAGGACTGAACGATCAGGCTGACCAGGCCGGCCGGCCGGGTGACGGCGTACGCCATGCCGAGCATGCCGCCCCAGGAATGGCCGAGCAGATGGCACCGGTCGAGCCCCAGGTGCTCGCGCAACTCGGCCAGCTCAGCCAGGTAGAGCTCGGTGGTGAAGATCGCTGGATCATGCGGCTCGCTGATCGCCGAGTTGCCGCAGCCGACCTGGTCGTAGCAGATCACCCGGCGGCCGTGCGCAAGCTCCTGGTACGGCTCCATGTGATGCCAGGTCGCACCTGGACCGCCGTGCAGGCAGAGCAGCGGGTAGCCGCCCGCCTTTTCTTCCTCGCCGACCACGCGGTACCAGGTCCGGTAGCCGCGAAAGGACAGGAAGCCTTCGCGAGATGGCAGGTCGTCGGGCATGCCGGTCTCCGTTCGGCGCGGGGGAGTTCGTCACCTATTGGAGCACATTCAGGCGGAACAAACCCCCGCGCCCGGCCGCCCTCACAGCCGCGGGTCGACCGGCTCGGACTCCAGGGCGAGGACGGCGAAGACGCACTCGTGCACTCGCCACAGCGGCTCGCCGCGGGCGGCGCGGTCGAGGCCTTCGAGGCCGAGTGCGTACTCGCGAGCGGCCAGCGACCGCTTGTGCCCCAGGCCGCGGCGGCGCAGCCGTTCCAGGTTGGCTGGCTCGGTGTAGTCAGGGCCGTAGATGATCCGCAGGTACTCCCGGCCGCGCACCTTCAGTCCGGGCTGCACCGGGCCGCGCCGGCCGCGCACCAGATTGGCGGCCGGCTTGACCACCATGCCCTCGCCGCCAGTGGCGGTCAGCTCCTCCCACCAGGCGACCGCCGCGGCGATCGAGTCCGGGTCGGTGGTGTCCGCCCGGATCCGGCCGGTCGGGGCGATCAGCTCGGGATCGGCCCGCACGAGCCGGTCGGCCACCTCAAGATGCCAGGAATGCGGCCGGTCGGCGTAGGTCGCGCCGGCCGAGGCAAGCAGCTGGAACGGGGCGAACCGGACGCCGCTGATCCCGTCGGTTGGCCAGCAGTATGGCCGGTAGGCGGCCACGAACGCCTCCGCGTTGGCGGCACGCGCCCGGGTGCGGTCGAGCAGCGCGGCGACGTCGAGCCCGGTCGCGGCCGCCTGCTCAAGCGCGCGCACGGCGACCGGGAGCGCGCCGCGTGCCGCCGCCCCGACCGCGGCGTACTGGTGCCGCACCAGGTCTCCCGCCTTCGCGCTCCACGGCATCAGCTCGGCGTCGAGCAGCAGCCAGTCCGTGGTCAGCTCGCCGAACAGGCCGGCCGCCTCGGCCGCCGCCCGCAGCCTGGCCAGCAGCGCCTCGGTCAGCGCCGGGCCGAAGAACGGCCGCCCGGTCCGGGTCCACACCGCGCCCGTCGCGTCGGCCGGCGCGCCGAACCTGGCCCGCGCCGCGTCCAGGTCGCGGCAGATCAGCGCGACCGCCCGCGACCCCATGTGCTTGCACTCGCAGATCACGGCGTCCACGCCCTCGGAGCGGAAGGCGTCGAACGCCTGATCCGGGTGCTCGAGCAGGTCAGGCCTGGCCGACGTGGCGACCGGGCTCATCGTCGGGGGCAGGTACACCAGCCAGCGCGGGTCGAGCGCGAACCGGCTCATCACCTCCAGCGCCGCCGCCGCGTTCTCTTCCCGGACGCTGACCCGGCCGAGCCCGGCGGTCTCGACCACCCGCCTGCCGGTCACGTCGGCCAGGTCAAGGACGTCCGGGTCGCGCCGCCCCGCCTGCCCGGAGGCGGCGGATCCGGGACCCGGCTGCGCCTGCCCGGCCGCCGCCGCATCGGGATTTGCCGGGAACGGCCTGGCCGGCGGGTAATACACCCGCGCCGCCGGCACGGACACCAGCTCTCGCTCCGGGTACCGCAGCGCGGTCAGCCGCCCGCCGAACACGCAGCCGGTGTCCAGGCACATCGTCCCGTTCACCCACTCGGCCTCGGGCACCGGCGTGTGCCCGTAGAGCACCATCGCCCGGCCGCGGTACTCGGTCGCCCACGGGTACCGGACCGGCAGGCCGAACTCGTCGGTCTCGCCGGTGGTCTGCCCGTACAGGCAGAACTCCCGCACCCGGCCAGAGGCCCGGCCGTGCAGGCGCTCGGTCAGGCCAGCGTGCGCGACCACGAGCTTCCCGCCATCGAGAACGTAGTGCGAGATCAGCCCGTCGAGGAACGACTCGACCTCGGTGCTGAACTCCGCGGGCTCACCGCCGAGCTGCTCAAGCGACTCGGCCAGCCCGTGGCTGATCCGCACGTTGCCGCCGCGCAGCGCGCGCAGCAGCTTGCTCTCGTGATTTCCCGGCACGCACAGCGCATCGCCGTCGCGTACCATCGTCATCGCCAGCCGGAGCACGCCCGGCGTGTCCGGGCCGCGGTCGACCAGGTCCCCGAGGAACACCGCCCGGCGGCCCTGCGGGTGGTGACCGCCAGCGGCGCGGCCGTGCTCGTCCAGGCTCAGCTGGTAACCCAGGTCGGTCAGCAGCGTCTGAAGCTCGGCCCGGCAGCCGTGCACGTCGCCGATCACATCGAACGGGCCGGCCTGGTCCCGCAGGTCGTTGAAGAGCCTGGTGCGGACCACCGAGGCGGACCTGACCTCGGCGTCGGTCCGGAGCACGTGCACGCCGCGGAAGCCTTCCTTGCCGAGGCCGCGCAGGCCGCGGCGCAGCTGATCGCGCTGCCGCCTGATCACGTGCGGCCCGAACTGGCGGTCAGCGCGGCCCGTGTTCCGCTCGACGCAGACCCGCTCGGGCAGGTCGAGCACGATCGCCACCGGCAGCACGTCATGCTCCCTGGCCAGCCTGACCAGCTCTTTACGGCTCTCGGCCTGCACGTTGGTCGCGTCGACCACGGTCAGCCGACCTCTGGTCAGCCGCTTGCCGACGATGTAGTGCAGCAGGTCGAAAGCGTCCGCACTGGCGGACTGCTCGTTCTCGTCATCGGCGACCAGGCCGCGGCAGAAGTCGCTGGAGATGACCTCGGTCGCGGCGAAGTGGGACCGGGCGAAGGTCGACTTACCCGACCCGCTGGCGCCGACGAGCACGATCAGGCTCAGCTCGGGCACGTCGATCATGCGCTCACCGCCCGAGCCCGGTCACGCCGGGTGAAGACCGCCAGCTGCGTCGGCGGCCCGACCTCAGGGTCGTCGGCTCCGATGGGCAGGAACCGCACGTCGTACCCGCGCTCGGCGGCCACCCGCCGCGCCCAGCCGGCGAACTCGGCTCGGCTCCACTCGAAGCGATGATCGCGGTGCCGCAGCTGTCCAGGGGAAAGGAATTCGTATCTAACATTGTGCTCGGCGTTCGGCGTCGTCACGAGCACGAGACCCGGCGCCGCGTCGGTGAAGACCGTCCGTTCGAGCGCCGCCAGCCGCGGCGGGTCGATGTGCTCCACCACCTCCACGAGCACCAGCGCGTCCAGGCCGGCCAGCCGCTCGTCACGGTAGGTCAGCGCGGTCTGGTACAGGCGCAGGCGCTCTCGCCGCTGCTCCGGCATCCGGTCGGGCCGCAGCCTGCGCTCGGTGATCTGCAGCGCTCGCGCCGACACGTCGGCCGCGATGACCTCCGTGAACTGCGGATCTGCCAGCAGCGCGGCGGTCAGCGCGCCCTCGCCGCAGCCGAGGTCGGCGACCCGGTGCGCGCCCGCGGCCCGGAGCACGGCGAGAACGGCGCCCCGGCGCTGCTCGGCCAGCGGCACCGGCCGGTCGGGCTGATCGTCGGTCCAGTCAGGATCGTCCACCGCGTTGTCGAAGGACTCCGGCTCCGCGTCGTCCACCTCGGCCAGCCTGGCCAGCGCCGTGTGGTACAGCCCGGAACGGTGCGCCAGGTACCGCCGAGTGATCAGCGCCTTCTCCGGGTGCCCGGCGAGCCAGCCGCTGCCGGCCCTGATCAGCTTGTCCACCTCGTCCGGGCCGACCCAGTAATGCTTGCCGTCGTCAAGCACCGGCAGCAGCACGTACAGGTGGTTCAGCGCGTCGGCCAGCCGCAGGTCGCCGGCCAGCCGCAGGTCCACGTAACGCGAGTCGCCCCAGGCGGGGAACGCCTCATCCAGCGTGATCGGGGTCGCGGCGACCTGCCAGCCGAGCGGGGTGAACAGCCGGTGCGCCAGCTCGGCGCCGCCCCGGCAGGGCAGCACGGGAATGTGCAGCTCAAGCGGCAGGGCGGTGGCGGCCAGCTCGGGCCTGGCCGCGCAGCGGCCGGCCATCGCGGTGCTGAATACCCGGGCGAGCGCGACCGCGAGCATGCTGGACGCCGCGTACGGGCGGTCGTTGACGTACTGGCCCAGGCTGAATCCCTCGGCCGGCGGACCCTTGTGCCCGCGAACCAGGCCGACCGGGTCGACCTCCAGCAGCAGCGCCGCCGTGCACCGGGCGCTGGTCGCCTCCGGGTAGAACACATGCGCAGTGCCGACCGAGGTGTCGAAGGCCTGCGGCCGTCCAGGGTTCTTGTGCAGCAGGAACCCCAGGTCGGTGGCGGGCTCGGCAGTGGTCGTGATCGTCAGCAGCACAATCGCCATCATGCCGGAACCGCTGCGCGGCGCGCGGCCCAGTATCACCGCACTTGCCGCGAAGCACCGCCCATCGCAGCCGGATCTACGGAACGGATGTCAGCCAGCCGGCGATATCGGCGACCACCGCGGGGTCCACATGCTGGGCGGGCTCGTACTCCGCTGGCGACGACGGACCGGAACCCGTGAAGAACAGGTGGTTGTCGGCGTCGTAGACCCGGATCGTCACATCCGGGCGGTCGGCAAGCCCGGCCTTCCATCCAGCCAGGTCGTCGGCGACGGTCGACTGGTAGTCACGGCCGCCCTGCAAGATCAGGATGGGCCTGCCCAGCGTGGCGGCGACCGCGACGGGGTCGTAGCTCCGCAGGTCCAGCCAGTACGGTGCGGGCACCCCGAAGGGCAGCTCGCTGGCGGGAGTCGCCGGGGACAGGTCCGGGCTGTCGGCCATGGCGGCCTGCCTGCTCAGCGCCTCGATGGCTGGCTGAGCCACCGCCGACGCCTGCGGATCAAGGGAGGCAAGGTAGCGGACCTGCCGGACGGCGGCCCAGTGCATCGGCTGAGTCCCGCCGGCCAGGATGACCAGCCCGGCGACGGCCGGCTCCGCGGCCGCGACTCGCGGCGCGACGGTGCCGCCCAGGCTGTGGCCGAGCACGAAGACCCGCTCGGCGTCCACGGACGGGTGCTCCCTGAACAGGTGAACGGCGGCGACGGCGTGCGGCACGTACTCGTCGGCCACGGTGAAGTCGTGCACGTCCTGGAGTTCGCGCGGGCGGGCATACGTCACCTTGTCGAAGCGCAGCACCGCGACGCCGAGACTGGCCAGACCCCAGGCGAGGTCCTTGAACGGCTTGTTCCGGCCCATCGTCTCGTCGCGGTCTCCGGGGCCCGAGCCGGCCAGCAGCACGATGGCGGTCCGCGGTCCTGGCTGGCGGGGCAGGCTCAGCGTGCCGGGCACCGCCAGCGAGCCTGAGCCCACTGTCACGTCCTGCTCGTCGAGCTTGCCGGGGTCGGCGTAGTCCGGCGGCGCCCACGGCTCGGTGGGCTCGGCCGCGCTGGCGGGCGCGAGCTGGATACCGGCCAGCCAGCCGTCGGCGGTGACGGAAACGAGCACCGCCATATCCCCGCGCTCGAACGTCACGGGAATCTTCACCACGAGCATGTCGGCGCCCGGTCCGGCCGGCTCGCTCACCGGCACCCCGACCGAGGTGACCTGGCCGTGCCGGTCAGTCTCGACCGACCAGGCGGCCTGCAGCGCCTTGGCGGGCACCAGCTCGCGGAGCTGGGGCACGAACAGATCGCGGATCTGCGCGAACTGTCCCGCCCGCGCCATCTCGATCACCCTCAGGCCGGTCGGCACCGGCGCGGTCCGCGTCATGAGTTCCTCCAGTTCGGATTCGAGACGGCCGGTCATGAGACGCCCGCGCTGGCGGACGAGGACCGGTGATACTTTTCGTCAGGCAACCGCCAGGTTGGCGGGGCGGCGGGTATCCGGGGCAGGGCAACCTTCCTGGCTAGCGACGGCCGGCCAGGCCGCATGAGAATTGGCGCAGGTTCGGCCATCATGAGGGGGCATCCTCTCCGGGCAGCAGGATGGTCCCGAGAATGCGCCGCCTCCGGCCCGGCGCGGGCGGGTTCGCCAGGCGAGGCTGGAGCACCCGGAGGAGTTCGCGCAGCATCTCGGCGAACTCGGCGTCGTCGAGCCACAGCCCGGCCAGCCGGTAGCTCGCGCCGTCGCGCAGGAGGTCGATGTCGCCCCGGGCCAGGTAACGATCGAAGTCGCCGAGCAGCGCGGCGACGAATGCCATGAAGGCCTGCCGGTGGTCGTCGGCGCTCATGGCGGCGACCTCATCGAGACCGATGCTAGCCGCGGACAGCCGGAGCACATAGGTGCGCTCCACCGCTCCGCGCACCCGCCGCTCCGCGACGACCGCGAGCACCCCGGCGTCGACCAGCCGGGCGACGTGGCGGTACAAGCTGGCGGCCGGGACGTCGGCAAGCTCGGCACTGAGGGCGCTCGTCGTCAGTGCCCGGTCACCAAGGAAGGCCTGCACGATCCGCAGCCGGACCGGGTGCAAGAGCAGATCAGCGGACGCCATGGTGACACGGTAGCACACCGTTATCGTTACTGATAACGTTCGCGACTATGAAATCGGTTGGTCAGAGTCGCTCCCGGTGTCGCACGCGCTGCCGGCGAACGAGCGAGCCGCCACGGTACGCGATCAAGTTCACGGCCGCCGCCTGGCCAGCCCTCGCGCTGCTCGCAATCGAGTTCCTGCGCGGCATCCTGGAGCACCGGCGCGATGCCCAAGTCGGCGACGAAGGATAGTCCTGGCAGGTCAACCTCGCTGTCCGGGCGAGCGTCAAACTTAGTGCCGGGAAATTCGCGGCGCGGGTGGCGGCGCGGCGGTGATACAGCAGGGGACGGCATCATGAAGCTCGCTCACCGGCTGGTCACTGTCGCGGCAATGGCCGCAGCCGTATCCGTGACCGGCGCTTGCGCTGCTTTATCCGCACCGGATCACCCTGGCGGGCCGCAGGCGGCAGGCCGGGCAGCAGGCATGCCGCAGTATCGGCTAGCGGGGGGATTCCGGCCGAGTTCGGCTAGTTTCCTCTCCCCGTCGCTGGGTTACGTCGTAGGCGGCGTGAACTGCCGGCCCGGTCGGCCGTGCCGGGCGTGGCTGGCGCGGACCGCTGATGGCGGCGCGCACTGGAGGCTCGCACGGGTGCCAGGGATCGAGCTCGGGCAGGCTTGGCAGGTGCTGTTCGCCAGCCGGCGAATCGGATGGATCTATGGCATCGAGCAGCTCTGGGCGACCAGGGACGGCGGGCGGCACTGGCAGCTCAAGCAGCCAGGCATGGGCGTGCTGGCGATGGCCGTGGCCGGGCCGAGAGTCCTGGCCGAGCTCACGCCTGACCGCGGCAGCAAGCAGCCGGGGGGTCTGTACTCCAGTGCGGTCAGCCACAGCTCGTGGTCGCTCGTTCCAAGGGTGAGCGGTCCGTTCGCCGTGCTCGCGAGTTATCGCGATACTGCGTGGTTCGCCACCGTCACGAATCCGATCGGCGGGAAGACGCTCATCTGGACCAGCACGGCCGGCGGCCGCTGGCACCGGCAGCCCTTCGCGTGCCCAGGCAGGGATTACACGCTGAGCAGCATCGCGGCGGCCAGCAGGTCCTATATCGCCTACCTGTGCACCGACACCGCCGACTTCGACATGACCGCCGAGGGGATGAAAGTACTGGTCTCGACCAACGGCGGGCGAACGGCGCACCTGGTCGGACACTGGGTGCTCACCATCAGCGGCAGTGGTGGCGTCCTGGCCATGGCGCCGGGCAACACCCGCATGATCACGTTCGCTACCCCGCCGACCGCGATCGGCACCTTCGGCCGCTCGGTCGACGGCGGCCGCACCTGGCACGTGATCAGGCCGTTCAGCACAGGGACCTGGAACTCGCTGTCCTACGTCAGCCGCACCACCGGCTACATCGTGGCCGACCTGCCCAACGGGCCGCTCGACGGCCTGCTGCTGCGCAGCACCAACGCGGGCCGCACCTGGCAGGGCGTCCGCCTGCCCGCGGCTCGCTGATCGCAGGAACGAGCGCGGCGCGCAAGTACGCCGCGCTGTGGCGCGAGACGGCCCGGCCCAATGGTTCTCCGACTATGCGGCCCTGGTGTGCGAACGCGATGTCATGGCCGCCGAGAACCGCACCCAGCTGCTTGAGTCGGTATTCCTGATCCACCGGCTCCCGGCCTGGGGAACCACCCTGGCCTCCAAGGCAGGCCCGCTGCGATCAGTGCGGACCCGGCGGTCCTCTCCGCCGGATATCAGCAGGGCTGGCCCGGTTATGTGTTCCACCGGGATCTCTGCCTCCGCTACCTGCGTGGCGCGGCTCAGGTCCGGCGCGGCCCAGCCGAGAGCGACCGGGCCGCCGGTCGCGATGGCTGCCGTCATTCGGGGGGTGACGACGTTCGGCAGGTACGGCAGTTCACGGCCCCGGTAGGTCCAGCTCGCGACCGGCGTGCCGAGAATCTCCAGCAGTGAGCCGGTCAGCACTGACTGGCTGATGCCCTGCGTGAGCAGACCGCTGCCGCAGCGCCACGTCATCTTCGTGCAGGCCGCCCTCCGCGCCGCCCAGCTGGATGACGCCCGGCCACGCCCGGATGGAACAGCACTCCGACCAGATCCTGCTCCCGGACCTGGGTCCGCACCAGCCCCTCGGCCAGGAATGACCGCCACACCCCGGGCGCCGTCCAGCTGAGAACCGCCGGCTTCAGCGAACAGGCGCAGCGGCACCGGGCTAAGCCGGTCGCGGGCCAGGCCAGGGTCAGGCGGCCCGGCCGGCTCAATGGACCAGACCAGGCCCATGGCATCAGCGTCCTGGTAAGAACCGGACAGCGGCGCGGCCCGGGCAAGATCCACGGTTCCGCCGCTGTCCGCCGCGAACGTGGCCTGCGCGCTCTGTCACCGGTGCTGTCCTGGCTGCCCGCACCGGCACGACCCGTCCGCACGGTCGAACGAGACATCGCACGGCTTACCGCAGCCGGGGTTCCAGCCCAGGTCAAGCGCGGCCCCGGCGGCGGCTATCAGGTCAACGCCCGCCGCGACCTGCCGCCCATCACGCTCTCGCCAGGTGAGGCCGCGGCGCTCGTCGCCTCTATCGTGGCCATCGGCCCCGACACGTCCGCATCAGCCCGCGGCGCACTCGACAAGCTACTGGCAGCACTGGCCCGGCAAGCAGACGCCGACCCCAGGCCTGACAACGACGCCCGGCATCACGCTGCCGGAACAATAGACCCGAGAGCTTCAGCCCGGCCTGTCAGGGCAGGGCCTCATCTCCGAGAATTCCGCCATCACGTTGCGTAGTTGGTTAGTCTGTCATCGTGACATCGCTAAGTCGCCCTTGCTGAAGCGCACTCCTGATGCACCATCGGAGTAGCTCCAAGAAGTGCCGACTCACCAGCGAACGGGCTGTCGCAAGAACACGGGCAGCGGCCACTTGGCTCTTCGTCCTCCCGTTCTTCACCGCAGGAGTCGCAAAGGACGCCGCCAAGATTCAGACGGCTGGCTTGGCCTTGCTCGCGCTAGCATGGGTAACAGCACTGCGCCAACACCCGTCCAAAGCTGACGGACTCAGAATAGGTCTGACGACTGCGGCTCTGATGCTGCTTCCGCTAGCTTACATGACATTTCAGCCATGGCCCATATCTGCGGGAACTGCTCGCTCTTACGATCTGCATGCAGCGATCTTCAGTACAACGTATGTTACGGTCGCGGTCTTTGCGGTCCTATTCTATGAGCTGAAGCTTTTCGAGCGAATTCTTTGGATTGCAGCCTCGACGGCGCTATGGATAAGCATAGTCGCATGCATAGCGAGTCGTCTCACTCATGACCTGCTGCTTGTGAGCTTCTCACACGATGTGATACGGCTACGGGGGACGCTCAGCGAGCCATCTGCCTGGGCACCGGTGATTCCGCTAGTCGCGCTATTGGCTATTAGGCGACGGTCCTGGCTTAACCTAGCGCTGGCTCTAGTCGGCGCGGCACTAGCTGACTCTCCAATTTGCTTCATCGTTCTAGCAATATCTATACCTGCTTACTACGTCCTAACTGGCAACCGGACACTCCGACGACAGTTGCTAGTTGCATCAGCTTTGGTTATTCCTCTCGTGGCCTTCTTCATTCAGACAGCCAGCCCAGGTCACTATTTGCAAGGCTCCAATAGCTTGGAGAAAGCAGCGGGCCGGCTGCTTTCTGGGATTCGCAACATTGAGGCTGGTGGCAAACTCGGTCACAACACACGGTACGGGGACACTCTTGTCGTCATCAATGAACTACGCCTGAATGGCTGGCTGATAGCCGGCGCTGGTCCGGGAGCAGAGAGCACGTATTTCCCAGCCAGATACCCAAGCGTTTCAGGTAATTACATGCCGACGGCATTCTGGGTGAGTATTCTGTTTGACTTTGGCATGATAGGGGTTACGGTATTGGGCATCTTTATGCTGCTAGCGCTTTGGCGGATGCGAGACCGGCCGGACATGGCTGCGATATTTGTGCCCTTCTTCCTGGCGTCGCTGATTAATTCGGCGGAGGGGTCTTTTGAATACTCATTCGTCGTACTTGGCATCACGCTGAGCGGCTTTGGATGGTCGAGGCACTCAGTCGCCAGATCTGACGATCAGCAGGTTACGCAGATGCCCACGCTGACGGCCGCCGACTCCGCCTAACGCCGACCACTGCACATAGTCGACCACTACACATATAAGCTTTGCTAACTTAACGTCAGGCGGGCAGCCTGGTTTCTGCGATTGCGAGTCAATCTGAGCGCGGAAAGGTGCTTGTTGCTACACGATCCTCGCGCCGGTCCCTGTAATCGTGGCCTGTTCTTCGGTTAGGTCCGGCCGTCCCGACGCTTTCGCAGTCCATCTCGCTGTTCGCGGCTCCGACGTCGCACTGGGCCTGCGGGCAGCCAGCGAGAGCCTGAAGAAGGCTAGTGAAAAGGCAGCCGCGTAGCCGAGCAAGCTGACGAGCGCCACCGCATCGAGCGGGTGCCCCTTCAGGGCCACCACACCAAGTATCGTCACAGTACCGCCGACTCCTTCCGTGAGACTCACGGAACCCGGACGGCCGTGCGCCCGGAGCAGATCGTCGGCCACCGATGCAAGGGATGCGAAGGCTGCCCCGGCGAGTAGCAGCTCTGCTGTAATCACCGCAGACGAGTATCCGTCGCCATAGATCGTCGTGATCGCCCAGGGGAAGGAGAATGCGAACAACGGAACTATGAGTGCGACCAGATAGAACGCACGCCGCAAGGTCTGCCATGTGACTCTGCTT